>JAOPYH010000205.1 GCA_025964715.1 Streptosporangiaceae bacterium
GTCATACAACGATCAAGCCCATGACCTGGGCAACCAGGATGTCCGTCGCCCATCGGCCCCGTTGTGCCCGATATTAGCTGCAACACACCTCTTGTCCATACATCAACTATTTCCAAGTCCGGCGCCGCCGGCTGACGCTGTGCCACGACGTCCAGGGCCCGGGTGAACGCCTACCAGATCCTCGGCCAGCTGCCGATCACCCACGCTCGCCAGGACCGCCCGCAGGCATACGTCCCGGCTGGCTTGGTAGAACTCCTGGAACTCCAACTGCTTCACACCCCCTACACGCTTGAGGGCCGCGATCCGCTTACCGGGGCGGGCGCTCAGTGGTCGGGGTCCTTACCGCTGATGCGATGTGTTGAGAGCCTGCGGCGATGCTCTAGGTGGCCCTTACTTCAAAAGGCACCCGAATATCTAGTGATCACCAGATCGTCGCGTGACCACTTCCGGCGACCATTGCGCCTTGCGAGTGAGGATCTGACGCCCAATCATGTAGTCGGCATTTTTGGTCGTGCCCCCATCCCCGGATAAATCCCCTGGACAAAATGACATCGACTATCGCTAGGTCCGGCGCCCATGAGGAAACAATCGAGATCGCGCTGGGCCAGGGCGGCCGACCATCCCGCTTCGCCGGTGAGCACTGGTTGTTCGCCGGGGTTCTCTCCGTGGCGGCGGCATTGCGAGTCGTCACGATGCTCGGCTATCGGCCGCCGATGGTCTACTCGGGCGATTCGATCAACTACCTCGACCTGGCCATAAAACTCAGGCCGTCTGGCGGATATCAGCCTGGTGGATTCCAGCCGAGCGGTTACCCTGCGCTGCTTTGGCTGCTGCGGCCATTGCACAGCGTGGTTTTCGTCGCCGGGCTGCAGCACGTCTTCGGGCTCGGCATCGGCGTGATGATCTACCTGCTGCTGCGGCGAAAGGGACTGCCCGCCCGGGTTGCGGTGCTCGCCGCAGCTCCCGGCCTGTTCGATGCCCGTTTTCTCCGGCTCGAGCACGGGATTCTCTCCGACGTGCTCTTCCTGTTCCTCGTGGTGGCCGCGATCACCGTGCTGCTGTGGTCGCCGACGTTGTCCACCGGGTCCGCCCTTGGCGCCGGGCTGCTACTCGCAGGGGCCTCGCTGAGCCGGACGATCGCGGTTCCGCTGATCATCCTGGTCGTGGGCCATCTTTTGGTCCAGCGGGTTGGTCTCCGGCGGCTGGCCGCTTTCGCCCTCGCCGGCATGCTGCCTCTGATCGCGTACGCGGGTTGGTACGCCTCCGTGTACGGGAGGTTCACCCTGGCATCGGGCGACGGCGTCTCACTGTGGGCGCGCAGTATGACCTTCGCTGACTGCAAGGTGATCCACCCGCCGGCCGAGCTCGCCCGGCTCTGCCCCAACGGCTCGCACCAGGACGCGGCCTCGGAGTACGTCTGGGCGCCCGGCTCGTCGATCAACCTGGCTCCCGGCGGGCTGGCCGGTAACAACGACGCCGGCCGCACGTTCGCCGTCCGGGCGATAACCGCCCAGCCACTCGACTACCTGCACAGCGTCGTGGCCGGCACCGCGCTGGCCTTTACCCGGGACCCCGTGCCGCACCCCAAGCGAGTCAGACCGGCCTATGGCTTCGCGCACGGGTGCGCAGGACCCCTGCCGGACAATCAGCTCGTCCAGCACGTGCACCGCAAGTACGATCCGGCTATCCGGCAGCAGTGCTCTGTCGACCCGTATGCGGGTTTCCTGGTCGGCTACCAGCACGTGGCCTACGTGCGCGGCACCGTGCTCGGCGGCATCTTCCTCTTGGGCCTAGTCGGCGCACTGGGCCGCCGCAGGTTGACACTGCTGCCCTGGGGTGCGGCCTTGGTCCTACTGGTCACCCCCGTAGCCGTGCTCGACTTCGACCACCGCTACCTGCTGCCCGCCATCCCGGTGGCCTGTCTGGCCGCGGCCCTGGGCATCGGCGAGCTCCGCACCTCCCGGGCCCGCCGCTCCTGACGGTCCCCTCGTGCGCTACGCGTGGCCGTCAGCCATCGCTGAGGTCGACCGCTTCGCAGCCGGCATCGCGCAACGGCCTCATGGGGCGTGGCGGACGGCGGCCTCAACGGCGTGGCGCTCGATGGGAGTGCGCCAGCCCCAGACGGCTCCGGCCGCGTTGAGCTTGCCGGTCAGCTTTTTGCACAGGTGCGCTGCCTCTTCGCCAGTCAGCCGCCCCTCGGTGATGAGCTGGGTATAGCGCACGGTGTCCACGACTGCGGACTTGACGCGTTCGTGGGAGAGATAGGTCGCCAGGTCCGGCTCCCACCCGCGGAGCAGGTCGGCAGGCATGACGCGCTGCCACCCGCGCAGCACGGAGTCCCGTTCGTCTGGCAGGTAGGCCATCTTGTGCAGGTGCACTGCCATCTCGTACACGGGGTCACCCCACAACGCGAGCTCCCAGTCCAGGAACACCGTCTTACCCTCAGCGAGGATCATGTTCTTGCGGTGGATGTCGGAATGGACCAGGGTGAACGGCCGCGAGGCGAGGGCGCCCCAGTGGATGGGCGCAAGTGGTGCATCGGGGATGCCCAGCCGGGCGAACACGAGGGCGTAGGTGTCCCGGAAGGTCTCGTAGACCCCAGCCGTGACCTCCGATAGCCGCCGCGCGAAACCGGCCGTATCGCCGTTGTCCGGCCAGTCGCCAGGCGTTGCCGGCAGCTCCTGAAATGGCACATCGGCAAGCTGCCGCAGCAGTGTGACGACGTTGTCGAGCACGAATCCGGGTACGCGGACGCCGCGGGGTGCGGAGTCGTCCAGCAGCGTGCCCTCCACGAAGTCGTGTACCTGGAAGGCCGGCGCAGCGGAGGAGAAGCGCAGGCGTGATGCGTTGTCCAGATGGGGCTCCAGGGCGGCCAGCACCTCGTGCTCGGGCCAGATACGCAGGTCCATGCCATCGGCTTCGGCGATCGGGATGCGCACCAGCAGGGATCCCACCCGGGCATTGCGGTTGTAGAAGCCTGCCGCCGTGTCAGGCTCCTCGAGGGCCGTGCGGTAGAGCTCCACTGGATCGAGCCCGAGAAGTCGCGTCGCCCACTCGCGGGTACGACCGGAGAAGTCTCCCTCGAGGGCAGCGCGAGCGGTGGCGACTTCACCTTCCACCGTTGCGTCCTGTAGTCCCAGCACCTCCAGCAGCCGGGCACCGAGCAGGACAAGTGTCGGATAGACCTCGACGGCGACCAGCTCGTCCACAGCCCACCGGGCCGAGGCGGCCGCACGGGCCGGCAAGCCCCGGCGCGCGCTGACGAAAGCCCGCACGAGCTCGGCGCGGGCCCGGCCAGACCGATAGCGAGCTTGGTCGAGCGCCTCATCGGCCAGATCCAGTGCCGCCTCTGCTTCCCGCAACTCCCCCCGGCGCAGCTGGGCGAGAGCGAGGCTGGTGTACGCCTTCCCCAGCTCGTGCAGGGCACCGAGGTCCTGCTGGGTCTCGATGGCCCGGGCGGCGGCGTGGATCGCCGCGGCCGGGTCGGTCCAGGCCAGCAACTCGGCCTCGTTGGTCTGTACAGCGCTACGGCCGAATACCGATCCCGCGGTGTCGTACAAGCGCGTCGCCTCGTCGAGATGCTGTCGCGCACTCTCGAAGTCGTAGGAGAACCGATCCGCGAGATGCTTCAGCCGGGCCAGATCACCACGTAGCTCGGCGTCCTCTGGCGGGCAGACCGCTTGGACCCGGGAGGCGATCTCGTGCGCACGCGCGAAACGTCCCTGGGCCATATGCAGGTCGGCCGCCCACAACCCGGCGTCCAGCCGGCTCGCTCCCGCACAACCCTCCTCCCACACGGCCGTATATATCGTCAGCGCCGCGGCGGTGTCTCCAGCGATCCGGCGACCGTGGCCCGCCGCCACGGCCAGCCGCGCTCCGGCATCCGTGTCGAGGGCCCAGGTGTTGTCGGGCGTGAGCTCCGTGGCCCGGGCCGCGTCGCCGAGGAGGATCGCCTCTTCGGTCTCCAGGCACCGAACCGCCTCGGACAGGGCTCCGGACCTGTGGTTCTCGAGATCGACGAGGATGCCTCCGATGCCGCGGGCGCCGCCGCTGGTCTTGATGCGATCGGCATACGCCAGCAGCTCGTCACTGGTCAGGTCCCCGGCGGCCAATCCGTGGTAGACCGCCTCTCTCAAGGCGTCCCGGTCATCCCACGCCCGGCGGAGCACCCGATGCACATCCTTCGCCAACTCCGATGAAAGCCGCTCCCGCAGCGCGGTGGCCATCAACTGGTGCAGTTGCACGTAGCGCGGTCCTGCGGGATATACGAAGGAGTACGACGTCAGCGATTCCCAGGCCATCCGGTGTGCGGGGAGCTGGAACGCCTCCGCGAGCCTCTGGAAGATCTCGAAGTCGAAGAACCTGGACACCGACAGCAGATCGAGGAATCGGATCTCCTCCGCGCCGACATGCTCGAGAAACCGCCGCAGGATCTCCCGCCCCGAGACCACGCCCGCCTGGCCCCGGGCCCGCGTGTCCACCGCCAGGTGCAGATAGAACGGCACACCCGCGCTGGCATGGGCGATCGCATGCTGCTCCTCCGGGTCGGTGATGCCCCCCTCATTGAGCAGCTCCAGGCGGGATTGCATTGGCAGGCCTTGAATCGGCACCGTACGGATGACCTCGGCCCTTCGCCGTCCCACTGGACGGGCTCCCGGCTCGCGATCACAACGAGGCCGAGATCGAGCTGGGCGATGAGGTCGCGCAGCCACTCATCCTCCGCCGTCCGGATCGCGTCGTAGGCGTCGATGAACAGGGTGTACGGGCGCTCCCTCGACGCGACGCGCAGGTCCTCGGCGAAGAGGTAGGTCACGGCATCGACGAGCTCGGCGTTGGGCAGCCCGTCCAGCTGCCGCAGCGTGTCGTCGACCTTGACATGGTGCCGTCGGCGATGACCTGTACGCGCTCTCTCCAGCAGCCGTACGAGGTGCACGGCCGTGCCGAAGACCGGCACGCCTGAGGCGGAATCGACCACCGCGCTCAGCGCTTCGCTCTGTTGGGCGAACGGCAGGTCGGCCCGGCTGATCCTCAAATGCGGGTGCAGCCGCTGCCACAACACCGCATAGGCGATGTCATAGCGGTGGAACCGTACTCCCTGGTCTCCGTACTGCAGCCGGAGCACCGCGAGCGCATCCGCCTGCTGCCGATGCACCGGCACTTGCAGGTCCAGGTCCGCCGCACGGTGGTTCTGCCGCGAAACGCGGTCACGGATCTCGCGCAACAGTCGGGACTTCCCGATCCCACCCACGCCGACGATGTTGAGAATCCGCGGCCCCCGGCCGAGCCGACCGAGTTCTTCCGTGGCCGCTTCGAGAGCGCGCTCCCGATTGACGAAGCTGCGATGGAGCGCCGCGACCCTGCGGAACCGAGGTTCGAACACCATTCGACAACTCCTGCCGGACTGGGTGTGCACGCGTAAAAGACATACCAAACCCCGGCTCCGCAGGTAAGCCCGAACCGGCCCCGCACCGGAGCGGGGCGTGAGGTCACGGCGCGGGTTTGCACTTAGCGGCACGTCCTGTCATCAGGTGTTGGCCCCGGCGGCTGTCCGGCGTCGAAGGTTTGCGGGTATGCCGACACCGAAGGGGCTGGACCGCAGGTCCCGTACCCACATCCCGGGGCCGCTTCGTAGCCGCCCCTGGACCTGCGCGCAGTCGAGATTCACCAGTGACCCGGGGGCAGACGTGCGAAAAGACACGAATCTCAGTACAAGGATCCCGGTCAGGCGACGCACCGTGGTGTTGGCCACGCTCGGGGGCACCGTGGCCGGCGCGGTCGGGGTCGCGGGGGCCATGAGCGCCTTCGGGCCGGAGGCCCGGAAGGTGACGCCGGCCGCGAGCACCTCAAATCACGTCATGTTCAACGGGCCGGCCGGTCAGAACGCCCGCTCGGCTCCGGCGGCCCCTGCCCCGCAGCCCAGGGTCGACTGCCACAAGTTGAAGTGCGTCGCGCTGACCTTCGACGACGGCCCGGTCATGGACACCTCGAAGGTGCTGGACATGCTCAAGGCCAAGAAGGCGCGGGCGACCTTCTTCCTGCTCGGCATGCAGGCGGTGCAGTTCCCCGACATCGTCAAACGCCAGGCCGCCGAGGGGCATGAGATCGGAAACCACACCTTCACCCACGCCAAACTGCAGGGAGCGCCGGCGGGGACGGTTCTGTCGGAGATCAACCGCACCCAGAACGCGATCAAGGGGGTGACCGGCAAGTGGCCGACGGTGCTCCGCCCGACGTACGGCTCCACCGACAAGCAGCTCGACGGGATCTGCCAGCAGCACAAACTGTCTGAGATCCTGTGGTCGGTCGACCCTGTCGACTGGAAGGATCGCGACAGCAAGAAGATCGCGGACCGGGTCGTGACCCAGGCCCAGCCCGGAGGGATCGTCATCCTGCACGACGTCAAGCCGACGACCGTGGCAGCGGTGCCGGAGATCCTGAACAAGCTCAGCCAGAAGGGCTTCACCTTCGTGACCGTCTCAGAGATCTATGGCAACCAGCTCAAGCCCGGTCAGAAGTACCCCGCTTTCCTGGGCTCTCCGCAAGCGGGCCTGGCCCCGTACGGCACCTGAAACCTGCTGTCAGCGTCCCGCTCACCGAGGTGCGGTATCGCCGTAAATGGCCTGCACCAGGGCCATCTTGCGGGGGTCGTCCACAATCGAATAGCCGATGCGGTTCATGACGTAGCCCATGGCGATCCCGTTCTCGGGATCCGCGAGGCCGCACGAGCCGCCGTAGCCGTCGTGGCCGAAGGCGCGCGGGTTCGGGCCGTACGACCCGCGCGGCCCGCTGAGGTCGTAGCCGAGCGCGAACTCGGTCTCCGCACCACCGAGCCCCGCGCCGAGGACCAGGTCGACACAGCTCCCCTGGCCTTCGCGGGCCCGCTCGACGGCCTCAGGGCTGAGCACCTGCCGGTCGCCGTGCCGGCCACCGAAGGCTGCGACGCCGTACAGCGCCGCGACGGCCCGGGCGGTGCCGTGCCCGTTGGCTGCGGGGACCTGGGCACGGCGCCAGGCCCCGGTGTTGGCGTCGGCGGCCGTCAGGACCGGGTTGGCGAGCGCGGCCACCGCGGCGGGATGGAGCCCGGCGAGCATTTCCGCGACCGCGCTGTCGCTCGTGGCGAAGGGCTGCACCAGCTCGGCGACCCGGCCGTGCTCGGCGGACGGGAGCCCGATGTGAAAGTCGATCCCCAGCGGCCCGGTCACCTCGGCCCGCAGGAAGTCCCCTGGCAGCAGGCCGGAGACCCGGCGGATGATCTCACCGATGAGGTGTCCCCAGGTGACCGCGTGATAGCCCGACACCGTGCCGGGTTCCCACCACGGCTCGGTCGCGGCCAACCGGCTTGCCGTCAACTCCCAGTCGCACAGGTCGGTGGTGGTGTGCGGCTCACGCAGGCCGGCCAGGCCGGCGCGGTGCGACAGCAGATGGCGTACGGGGAGCTCGTCCTTGCCCGCGGCGGCGAACTCCGGCCAGTACTTCGCGACCGGCGCGTCCAGCTCGAGGAGCCCTCGGTCCACGAGGATGTGGGCACACAGCGCGACCACGCCCTTGGTGGTGGACCACACGTTGACGAGCGTGTCCTGGTCCCAGGAGCGGGTACGGGCGGCGTCGGCGTGACCGGCCCAGAGGTCCACGACCGTACGGCCGCCGGCCAGCACGGTCACCGCCGCGCCGAGCTCGCCTCGCTGCTCGAAGTTGTCCTCGAAGGCGTCGCGCACCGCCGAGAACGCGCTGTCGCACAGACCGTGTATCTCGACCATGCGATGCCACCACCTCGTCGTACGATCCGAATCAACGTACCAACAGGCCGGTATCCGGGGAAGACACGGCAGAAGGCTCCTGTTATCAGGCGTCTTCGGCCAGGTAGCGCTTGACCGTCTCGACCTTCGAGGTCATCGCGTCCGTGACGCCCTCGCGGATGTCCGCCTTCAGCACCAGGCTGACCCGCGAGGCCTGGATCCGTACGGCGTCGACGGCCTGCCGGATCACGGTCATGACCTCCTCCCACTCCCCCTCGATGGTCGTGAACATCGCGTCGGTATGGGTCGGCAGGCCGCTGTCCCGTGCGACCCGTACGGCCTCGGCCACGAGTTCGCCGACGTCCTCACCGGCACCGATCGGGGTCACGGAGAAGGCCACGAGCACAGGTTGATCCCTTCAGGCGGTGGACGGCACGATGGCCTCATACCCGGCCATCCGCTCGCCATGCTGCGGGACGAAGCCGCCACATTGTCCACAGCCCTGTGGAGAACCGGCGCGCTCCGGTGAGTCCAGCGGAGTCAGGGCCAGCGACTGAGGGCGCCGGCGGGCGGCACGTGGTGAGGCACGTAGCAGACGCACCTCTGGTGCTGTTCGCTGCAGGCGAGGCATTCGTACGTACGGTGGCCGCGGTGCGCCCCGAGCGCGGGCGGACACTCGCAGGGCGACCAGCCGACCAGCACGCGTCGCACCCCCAGGGGATGGCCATACGGACACATTTCCGGTGCTTGATCGGCTTTGATCACTTTTATCACACATCCGACGCGGTGACTGTTTCCAACAGGCTCCCACGCGGGTGCACCGGCGACCATGACCGGCCGGCTCCGGCGGCCATGTCATGACGCGGCCTTGGTCCGGTCCGGGCCGGCAACGCGAAACGGCACCGTACGGAACCAGGTCCGTACGGCGCCGTCATGCGACAGCCATCGAAGGGTCAGGCCGCGGGCCGGCCGGTCTTCGGGTCCAGGATGAACGGCTTGGCGTTGGGGTGACGGAAGTCGAACAGACCGCCGAGGGAACCGGCGCGCTGGTCGAAGGAGCTGTCACCGACGCGCTGGCCGTGCAGCCAGTTGTCCTCGACGAAGCGCAGGATCGAGGACTGGTCGGTCACGTTGTGGTCGACGTGGTTGGCCTTGGCGTACGGCGAGATGACCATCAGCGGCAGGCGGGGGCCGTAGCCGCACCGGTCCTGGTAGCCGCCCGCGGGCTTGCCCGAGCCGCACTTGCCGGCGCCGCTGAGGGCGTCGCCGGTCGCGTCCTGGGAATCGTTGACGATCGGGCTCATCTGGTGGTCGTACCAGCCGTCGGAGTCGTCGTAGGCGAGGACGATCGCCGTGTCCTTCCAGAACTTGGACTTCTGGATCCGGTTCACGGCGTCGACGACGAAGTGCTGCTCGTCGATCGGGTCGGAGTAGCCCGCGTGGCCGTCCTGGTAGCCGGAGGCCTTGAGGTAGCTCACGGCCGGGAGGTTGCCGGCGCCGAGTGCGGTGTACCAGTCGCTCATGTCGTACTGGTGGTTGGCCTGGCCGTTGTGGCCGATCTCGGCGACAGAGGCCGGCGCGGTGTGGCGCGGGTTCGACGTCGACTTGTAGTACTGGAACGGCTCGTGGTGCGGGATGTAGTCGCCCTTGGGGAGGCCCGCGATGCTGTTGTGCGTGGTGGCGCAGGCGGCGGTGCCGTCGGTGCCGCGGCTCGAGGGCTTGAAGCCGCCCTGGAACCAGCCCCAGCTCACGCCCTTGGCGTTGAGCATGTCGCCGACGTTCTTGCCGGTCATCTCGACGGTCGACCGCGCGTGGTTGGAGCAGTCGTCGAAGTACGGCTGCGGGTCGTTCGTGACCGTGCCGACGTTCGCCGCGTCCGGGTGCTGGATGGCGTAGGCGTCGGAGACCGCGTTCCCCTTGGCGTCACGGGCGATGCCACCGTGGGTCTGGCCGGAGACCAGGTTGAGCGCGCCGGGGGTCGAGGGCCCGAACGTGGTGTTGTAGGAGTTGTCACTCATCGAGAACCGCTGCGCGTAGTTCCACAGACCGGTCACCGTGTTGCCGTCGTAGTAGTCCATCACCAGCCCGGGCGCGGAGTACATCGGCTTGGTGCAGGACTCGACGTTGGTGTTCTCGACGAACTTGTCCATCTTGCCGCCGTTGAAGGCCTTCTGCTCAGCGGCGTAGTCGTGGTCCTGGTCGCAGGTCACAGCCTGCGCGGGGCCAAGCCTCGAGGGGTTGTACTTGTTCGGGTTGTGCGTCAGCAACCGGCTGGACAACCCGTTGATCGCGGGGGTCCCCTTCTTCGCGTGGAAGGGCTGGCCATCGGTGTTCGCGGCCTTGGGGTAGGTCCCGAAGTAGTGATCGAAGCTGACGTTCTCCTGGTAAAGAACGACGACGTGCTTGATCGGACTCTTCGTCCCGCCGTGGTCTTGCTCGTGGTGGGCCGGGGCGGCCTGCGCCACGGAGGTGCCGGCCAGAGCCAGGGCTCCGACGGCCGCCGCGGCCAACCCGCTACGGACCGCGATGGAAATACGCAATCTGCAGTCTCCTTAGTTGATCGCCAACAGGGTCGCACCACGCCGTACGCAATGAATGACCATAGAACAACACAAGAGTGAACAGACTAGGGACTTATGGAGCAGAAATTCGGGCTCCTTCGGGACCTCCGCAGGTGGACGCACCGAGGTCCCCCACGCCTGACCTCTGGCGGCGTCGATACGATCACGCAAAGCGTGATCATCCCGGACATAGCGGTCGTACATCCCCACGCCGAGGAGGAGATCGAGCCGATGGACTGGGGACGCGTCATCCTGGCGGTGGCGGTCGGGGCGGCCATCGTGCTTGCTGGGGTCGTCCTGCGCATCCTGCTCGGGCGCCGGCTCCCGCTGCCCGTCCGCCACCTGATCTTCGACGGCGACCGTGGTTCCCAGTCCGTCTGACCGTCCACAGCTGCCGGAGCCGGCCGCCGCCGAGCCCGCGGGAGCCACCGGGGCACGACTTATCCACAGCTCTGTGGACACGGGCTGAGCACGCTGGCCGCCGAGATGGCTTATCCGGGGCCACCCCGGAATCCCTCCGTGAAGGGACCATTGTCCACAACCCCCTGTGGAAAACCGGTCTATATAGTTGACACTGACTGGTTTGGCATAGATAGTTGATCCTGACTAAGAAATGAGGATGTCGTGGCGGAACGCCGCAAGGTGGCCAACCCGCTCGCGTTGGCGGTGCTGGCCGAACTCCTGATGGGGCCCATGCACCCGTACGAGATCGGCCGGCGGCTGAAGGACCACGGCAAGGACCGCAACATCAAGTACAACCGGGGCTCGCTCTACATGGTGGTGGAGCAGCTGAAGAAGGCCGGTTTCATCAACGAGCAGGAGACCGTGCGGGACACCCAGCGGCCGGAGCGCACCGTCTACGCACTCACCGACGAGGGCCGACACGAGCTCTACGACTGGATGCGGGAACTGGTGGCCCAGCCGCGGCACGAATACCCGCAGTTCGGGGTCGCTCTGTCGCTGCTCAGCGTGCTCTCGCCGTCCGAGTCCGTCGAGCTGCTCACCCAGCGGCTAACGGCGTTGACCGACGAGACCGCCGAGATCCGCGCCACCGTGCAGACCGCGACCGAAGGCGGCGTCGCCTGGGTGTTTCTGGTCGAGGAGGAGTACCGGCTCGCGGTGCTGGACGCGGAATGCCGCTTTGTCACGGGACTCATCGAGTCGCTCAAGCAGCCGGACTACGTCCGGGCATGGCAGGAGATCTTCGGGAGAGGGACATGACCGAAATCAGAACAGCACTGGTCATCGGGGGCGGTCTCGCCGGACCGGTGACGGCGTTGGCGCTGGCCAAGGCGGGCATCGAGCCGACCGTCTATGAGGCCTACGCGAGCACGGCGGACGGCATCGGTGGCACGCTCACGGTCGCGCCGAACGGGCTCGACGCGCTGCGGATCGTCGGCGCCGACGGGGTCGTGCGGGCCATCGGCCAGCCCATGGCACGCACGGTGATGACCGACGGCCGAGGCAGGCGGATGGGCGAGTTCGCCGGCCTGCCGGACCTGCCGCCCAGCCAGGCCATGTGGCGCTCCGAGCTCTACCGCGCACTGCACGACCACGCGGCGGCGCAGGGCATCCGGATCGAGTACGGCAAACGCCTTGTCGGTGTGGAGGACACACCGACCCGCATCACCGCGCGGTTCGCCGACGGCAGCACCGCGAGCGGGGACGTGCTCATCGGCGCCGACGGTATCCGCTCCACGGTCCGCACACTCATCGATCCGGACGCACCCGATCCCGGCAACGTTCCCCTGCTGAACTTCGGCGCCGCGGCCGACATCGCGGTGCCGGCCAAGCCCGACGCCTCCTATTTCGTCTTCGGCAGGCGAGCGTTCCTGGGCTACTGGGTGCAGCCCGACGGCCGCACCGCGTGGTTCGGCAACCTCCCGCACGACAAGCCGATGACCTCCGTTGAGGCCCGCGAGGTGCCGGCGGCCGACTGGCTCCACCGGCTCCGTGAGGTCTACGCCGACGATGTGCCCGCCCGGGACCTGCTCCAGCACACCAGCGCCGACCAGCTGGTCGCCCTCGGATCGATAGGGATCATGCCGAAGCTGCCGCAGTGGCACCGCGGCCGGATGGTCCTGGTCGGCGACTCCGCGCACGCGCCGTCCCCGAGCTCCGGCCAGGGCGCGTCACTGGCCGCCGAAAGCGCGATCCAGCTGGCCCGTTGCCTGCGTGACCTGCCCGACGTGGCGAGCGCTTTCGCCGCCTACGAAGGACTGCGCCGCCCCAGGGTCGAGAAGGTCGCGGCACGGGCCGCGAAGACCAACAACAGCAAGGCGTTCGGGCCGGTGGCCACTACGGTCATGAGCCTGCTGATGCCCATCGCGCTGAAGACCTTGCTCAAACCGGAGAAGATGCTCGGTGTGGAGCAGCGCTACCGGATCGACTGGGACGAAGTCGTGAGCGCCTAGGCCGGGCATTCCCCGCGAGCGTCCCTCCGGGTCACAATGCGGACATGTGCCGCAGCATCAAGACCCTACGTCCGCCCTTCACCGACGACGTCACGGCGGAGGACGTCCACGCCGCCGCACGTCAGTATGTGCGCAAGGTGTCGGGGTTCCGCAGCCCGGCTGCGCACAACGCGCAGGCCTTCGACCAGGCGGTGGAGGCCGTCGCCCAGGCCACGGCCGTCCTGCTCGCCACGATCGAGGTGCGGAGTGCGTCCAGCCGCGGCCCAGTGCCCGAGTCGCGGTGACCTGGGTGTGTCGCGCCTGCCTCGCCCCTACACGCGTACGCAGGCGCGCGCGCGTGTAGGGGACGAAGTATCGCTGGGTCTTGAGTCTCGAGCCCGCCGGTTATTCGGGGGTGATGTTCTCCGCCTGTGGGCCCTTCTGGCCCTGCGTGATGTCGAACCGGACGCGCTGCCCCTCCTGTAGTTCGCGGTATCCCTGCGCCGCGATGTTGGAGTAGTGGGCGAAGACGTCCGGACCGCCGCCGTCCTGTTCGATGAAGCCGAAGCCCTTTTCCGCGTTGAACCACTTAACAGTGCCAGTAGCCATTTCGATCTCCCTCAGGGGGTGGCGGGACTCGCACCGTGCGTGTCCCGCATGCCCATGATGACCCATCCAGACGAAGCCATTAAACAGAAACGCGCCTGAGGTCGGAACCACCAGGCGCACAAATGATCACAAGGACCTAAGGGTCAGTCTAGCAGAGCCGGGTCGTCCGACCCGGGTCTCGAGCGGCTCCGGAAGTCGGCGCCAGGTCATGATCAAAACGTTGCTGGGCGGCGCCCCCGGCGTCGGACCTGCTGAGGGACCCGTGGACTAACCTTTGCTCTCATGGCTGGACTGCTACGCAGGACGATGCTGTCCTTCGGCCTCGCCGATGAGCACATGGACTACGACGCCTACGAAGATCACGAGGTCATCGAGCCCCAGCCAGCTCCCGTACGACGCCGGCCACCGCACATCGTCACCCTGCACGCGCGCCAGTTCAACGCCGACGCGCCGCGGATCGGGGATCTCTTCCGCACCGGCGCGACCGTTATCATCGACCTGTCTGGTACGGACGGGCCGACGGTGACGCGGTTCCTGGACTTCGGCGCCGGCCTGGCCTTCGGCCACAGGGGCCGCATCGAGAAGGTCGCGCCGGCGGTGTTCCTGCTGGCGCCGCCCGACGTGGCGGCATAGCTCTTCGGCGAGGACGGAGAAGTGGTCGCCCGCATCGCGGTCGATGCCGCCCAGGTCGGAGATGTCCGCGCCGGAGCAGAAATGCGCCCAGGTCCCTTCGATCGGATGAATTGCCGCATGTGGGCATTCTCGGCTTTTTACCAAAGGCCCGGCGTCCCGGCGCGTGGTAACGTCCGATCACCGCAAGCATAACCGTCGTCACTCTCGCCGCCCGCAGCGGGAATTCCTGAGGACCGCGGTCCGGAAGGGTGGGTGTTTCCCATGCCGCCGAAACGGATGGCGACGACCGCGTCCGGGTCTGTGGGCGTGGCTCTCCTCGGGGGTGTGCTGTCCGTTGCCACCGCGACCGCGGCACCGGCCCTTCCGGCCTCGTCGCCCGCTGTCACGACCACGCCCGGAGCGACGTCCGACCCGACACCTGCCCCCTCACCTGGCCTTGCGCCCGGCGCCGCACCTGGCCTCGCGCCCGCCGCACCTGGTCTCGCACCGGCCGCGAGGCCGGGCAGCGGTCTGCCGGCGAGCTCCTCCCGCACGCTGTGCAAGGTCCGCACCTTCTACCGGATCAGGTCCCACACCACGCACGATTTCTGGATTCCGCGCAGCCATTACATCGACGGCCCGGGCGGACAGATGACCGCGTGGGTCAAACGATGGCACACCGTGGAGGCACGGGTGAAAGGCGGACGAGAGGTGCTCTACGAATTCAGATTCCCGGAGTTCCTGAAGAGAGCGCGCAAAGAGGTCGTACGGGACCTCGCCAGGTTTCACACGATCGAGTTCATGCACCAATACTTCCGGCCGATACGCGACGGCAAGTACGGGCATATGCGCTATCGGGTGTTCGGTCACCGGATCCGTTTTCAGCAGTGGCGCAGAGCCCGCGACTGCGGGATGCACAGGATCGGCTTCGGGATCGCCGACGTGCCGACGGGCACGGAAGGGTGGAAGTACTGGGAGACCGACTGCCCCTATCCCGGCAGCCGGGCCGCCGGACCGGGACGCCAGAAGCAGGCCGGTTCGGCGTCATGCGCCCGGGCCGGGTCCTCTCCGGCACGTCCGGCGGACTGGGAGGCGCCGTCCCGCCGCGAGCGGTAGATCATCGCAGCATCGCGATCCGTGTGATTCGGGCCGTGGTGGGGTACGCTCCCCGTAGCGCTGGAGAATCCGCTGGACGGACCAGGCGCTTCGCAGCTTCCAGCTGACCCTGTCCGATCCGGATCATGGATCGGTTCGAGCCGGGCCGATCTGAGCGCCACGGCTTTCTTCACCCCCTTGTCCCATCGGCTGTGTGTGTTGTGGTCCAGGCCGCGGCTCGCCCAGCACAGAGCTGAGTTCCCAAAGGACCCCATGACCACCACTGAAACCCCCGCTGAGATCGCCGCCCCGCAGCGCGGCGGGGACGCCGAGACGGTCCCCCGGCACGGGGAGGACCTCACCATCCCGTTCACCGGCCTGCTGACCGTTCAGGACACGCACGCGTTCGTACGGACCACCGGCTATCTCGCCGGGCCTTCCGACGTTTACGTCTCACTCGCCCAGGTCCGCGCCAACGGACTGCGCGCCGGAGACGCCCTCGAGGGCACGGCCCGGCCGCCCCGGCCGGGCCGCGAGAAGGTCAACGCGCTGATCCACGTCGACAGCGTCAACGGCCTCCACCCCCGGACCGAGCGCCCCCACTTCGGCGAGCTGACTCCGCTGCATCCGACCGAGCGCCTGCGGCTCGACACCGGCGACCTGGCCACACGGATCATCGACCTCGTCAGCCCGGTCGGCAAAGGGCAGCGCGGCCTGATCGTGTCCCCGCCCAAGGTCGGCAAGACGACGGTGCTGCAGTCCCTCGCGGCCTCGATCACCAGTAACAACCCGGAATGCCACCTCATGGTCGTGCTGGTCGACGAGCGCCCCGAAGAGGTGACCGACATCCGGCGTACGGTTCAGGGCGAGATCATCCACTCCACCTTCGACCGCCCCGCCGAGGAGCACATCGCCGTCGCGGAGCTCGCGGTCGAACGCGCCAAGCGCCTGGTCGAGCAGGGCCGTGACGTCGTCATGCTGCTGGACTCGATCACCCGGCTCGGCCGGGCGTACAACCTGTCCGCGCCCTCGGGCAGCCGGATCCTCGCGGGCGGCGTCGCCGCGGGCGCGCTGTACCCGCCCAAGAAGTTCTTCGGCGCGGCTCGCAACATCGAGAACGGCGGCTCGCTGACGATCCTCGCGACCGCGCTGGTGGAGACCGGATCCCGCATGGACGACGTCTTCTTCGAGGAGTTCAAGGGCACGGGCAACATGGAGCTGAAGCTCGACCGTGGCCTCGCCGACAGAAGGCTGTTCCCGGCCGTCGACGTCGTCGCCTCCAGCACCCGTCGCGAGGAGCTGCTCATTCCCGCGGAGGAGCTGCAGCTCGCCTGGCGGCTGCGCCGGCTGCTGCAGGGCCTCGAACCTCAGCAGGGTCTCGAGCTGCTGCTGGACAAGGTCAGGAAGACAACGTCCAACGCCGAGTTCCTGCTCCAGATGCAGCGCACCACCCCGTGACCCGATAGCCGGGGAACGTCCGGGCCGCGATGCCCAGCCGCTCGGCGGCGGGCATCCCACGCAGCGGATCTTCCTGCGACCGGCTGATGCGCAGATGGTGGCAGATGGTCCGTGGGACGGCGCCGTCGGTGATGGTGACCGTGTCCCCCGTCCCCGCCGTGTTCCACCTGGCCGACCACGCGCCGAGCATGGCCGCGACGAGGGCGAGCATCATCACGCAGGCGAGGGTGCCCGCCTGCAGGCGGGCCCGCCGCCAGGGCGGCCTGCCGTGATCCGCCGCGCGATCGAGGAGCCGGGCCGCCTGCTCGGTGCTCACCCGTTTGGCCGGGTTCTTGACGAGGAGCCCGTCGATGACCGTACGGAGCGGCCCCGCGTGAAGTGGCGGCCGGTAGTCCTCCAGGAGTACGGCGATCAGCGAGGCCAGCGGATCTCGCCGGCCGTACGGCGAACGTCCCTCGACCGCGGTGTACATCGTGGCGCCCAGGGCCCACAGGTCCGAGGCCTCGGTGATGGACTCACCCCGTATCTGCTCCGGTGAGACATAGGGCGGTGAGCCCTCAACCCCCCGAAACCGCGAGGACGCGCCTTCGCGCTTACTGATCGCCAGCCCGAAGTCGGTCAGGACCACGCGGCCGTCATCGGTCAGCAGCACGTTGCTGGGCTTGACGTCGTGGTGCAGGATTCCGGCGGCGTGCGCGGCACGCAGCACCGAGAGCACGCTCCGGCCGATCTGCGCCACCCTGCGCGGCTCCAGCGGGCCGCGCCGGTCGATGACCCACTGCAGCGAACGCGCGTGGACCAGCTCCATCACGATCCACGGCCGTCCGTCCTCCTCGACGACGTCGTGCACGGTGATGACGCCTGGGTGGTTCAGCGCGGCGGTGGCCCGCGCCTCGGCGATCAGCCGGCGGCTCAGTGGCCGGCCGGCGTCGGCTGACCGCTCCGGCAGTGCCATCTCCTTGACCGCGACGTCCCGGTCCAAGGTCTCGTCATGTGCCCGCCACACGGTGCCCATTCCCCCTCGGCCGACCACCGAGAGCAGGCGATAGCGCTTTGCGAGCAAAATCCCCTCTTCGGCACCCATGGCCGATTTATGACCGTTGGGGACCATGACATGCCGGGCGTAGCGGAGATTGTCACTTGACCGGTTTCGGATCCGCGCCGCAGGTGCAGGAGCGGCCTCCTCGGGGGCGCTACGACGCCGTTCCGGTGAGGACCGACCGGGCCCAGTTGTAGTCGGACTTACCGACGGCGGTGCGCCGCACCTCCGTGACCAGCCGCAGCTCCCTGGGCATCTTGTAACCCGCCAGGCGGCCCCGGCAGTGCTCGGTCAGATCCTCCAGGGTCGGCACGGTGCCGGGGACCGCTGCCACCACGGCGGCCACCCGCTGGCCGAACCGCTCGTCGGGCAGGCCGACCACCACCGCGTCGAACACGTCGGCATGGTCCTTGAGCGCGACCTCGACCTCTTCGGGGTAGACCTTCTCGCCCCCGGTGTTGATCACAAGCGACCCGCGCCCGAGCAGCACGATCGAGCCGTCCTCGTTAAGGATGGCGAAGTCGCCCGGCACTGACCAGTGCTTGCCGGCCACGTCCGTGAAGAAGGTCGCGGCGGTCTTGTCCGGGTCGTTGTAGTAGCCGAGCGGGATGTGCCCGCTGCGGGCCAGCTTGCCGGTCTGGCCGGGCCGGACCGGCTCGAGGTCGTCGTCCAGCACCGTGACGGAGGGGTTCATCATGAACCGCGCGGTGCCCTCCGTGCCCTCCACCGACGGGCCACAGGCGCCGGTCTCCGAGGCCCCGTAGTTGTCCAGGAACATGACCTCCGGCAGGTGCTCGCGAAGCGCGGCCCGCGCCCCCGCGGTGAGCGGAGCGCCGCCGGAGGCCACGGCCACGAGCGACGACAGGTCATAGGAACGCCTGGCGAGCTCCTCGGTGACCGGCCAGGCCATGGCGTCGCCGACGATCATCAGGACATTGGCCTGCTCCTCGGCGACGAGGCGGAGCACCTTGGCCGGGTCGAAGCCGTGGTCGGTGTAGAGGACGACCTTGGTGCCCGAGAAGAGCCCCATGAAGGCCACCCACTGGCCGGCGCCATGCATGACCGGTGCGCAGTCGAGGAGGGCCGTGGCCGGCTTGCCTGCGTTCGCGGCGATGGCCTCGGGAGTGGTGATGGGCTCGCCCAGGCTGTTCCCGCCACCGAGCGCGGCGAAGAAGATGTCCTCGCAGCGCCACTCGACGCCCTTGGGATAGCCGGTCGTGCCACCGGTGTAGAGGATGTAGCGGTCGTCGCTCGAGCGCGGCGGGAAGTCGGCCTCCGGCGAGGCCGCGGCCAGCGCCTCCTCATAGGACACGGCGCCGTCGATGTCGTCAGTGCCGCCGTCCTCGATCACCACGACGTGCCGGAGCTTGGAGAGCCCGTGCCGGATGTCCTGCACCCGGCTGAGCAGCGAACGCTCCCCGACGACCGCGACCGAGTCGGAGTCCGCGAGCACGTGGTGCAGCTCACCGGCGACATACCGGTAGTTCACGGGGATCGGGACCGCACGGATCTTGAAGATACCGAGCATGGTCTCGAGCCACTCGGCCCGGTTGTAGGACAGGATCGCGACGTGCTCGCCCGGCTTGATGCCCTGACCCGCGAGATGGTGCCCCACCCGGCTCGCCCGCTGGTCCAGCTCTCCGTACGTGAGGCGGCGGTCGCCGGCGACGAGCGCAGGCCGATCCGGTCCGGCATCGGCCAGGATCTCGAGCAGATCGGCCAGGTTGTAGCTGCGCTGCCCCATGGGGCTCCTCATAAGTCGGGATGAATCCGGGTGCCTACGATCATTCCTACCGGGTCCGTGCGGGCTCAATGCCCAGGTGACCGCCCATCCCGTGACATCGATCACAGCCCCCGCCACCAGACGTACGGGTGAGACTCCTGTAACCGCTGAGACATCGCGCCTTACGTGGTTTTTATCGGGGTACGGGCATGCTAGGCGTAACAATTTCGCATCATGGGCGGGGGTAATCGTGAGCGCAGGCGTTGTGGCGTGGACTCCTCCGAGCTGGGAAGAGATCGTCCGGCAGCATTCGGGCCGGGTGTTCCGGCTGGCCTACCGGTTGACGGGCAACAAGCACGATGCCGAGGACCTGACGCAGGACGTGTTCGTCCGCGTTTTCAAATCGCTGTCGTCCTACACGCCGGGAACCTTCGAGGGCTGGCTGCACCGCATCACGACCAACCTGTTCCTCGACGGGGCCCGGCGCCGGCAGCGCATCAGGTTCGACGCACTGTCCGACGAGTCGACCGAGCGGCTCCAGGGCCGCGAGCCCGGCCCCGCCCAGGTCTTCGATGAAAGCAGGCTGGACGCGGACGTGCAGGCGGCGCTCGACGCGCTCGCCCCTGAGTACCGCGCGGCGGTCGTCCTGTGCGACATCGAGGGACTGTCGTACGAGGAGATCGCCGCGACCCTGGGCGTCAAGCTCGGCACGGTGCGCAGCCGCATCCACAGGGGGCGCACCCAGCTGCGCGCCGCCCTCGAGCATCGCCGCCCCGCGCCCGTTGCGGTCTGACGCCCGGGGACCCCGCGATCCGGATAACTCTCGAGGCTGATAACTTGAAGTTTCAACCATCATCTGATGTGATAGTTGAAGCTTCAAACAAAGGAGACCCATCATGACCGTGAGCACCGTCGCCCCCGGCCTTACCGCAGGCACCTGGACCATCGACCCGGCACACTCCGAGGTCACCTTCAGCATCCGCCACCTCATGAGCAAGGTGCGCGGCAGCTTCACCGAGTTCTCCGGCCAGGTCGTCGTCGGCGAGGACGTCGCCACCTCCTTCGCCACCGCGGAGATCCAGATGGCGTCGGTCGACACCCGCAGCGCCGACCGCGACGGGCACCTGAAGACCGGCGACATCTTCGACGTCGAGAACCACCCGGTCATGACCTTCGCGTCCAAGGGTGCGCGCGCCGACGGTGGCGACTACCTCGTGGACGGCGAGCTCACTGTCAAGGGCGTGGCCCGGCCGGTCACCCTCAAGGTGGAGTTCAACGGCGTGGGCGGCGACCCGTGGGGCGGCACCCGCGCCGGCTTCACCGCCAGCACCACGGTGAACCGCAAGGACTTCGGCCTGGAGTTCAACGTCCCGCTGCAGGGCGACAAGGTCATGCTCGGCGACAAGGTCGACATCCAGCTCGAGGTGCAGGCAGTCCAGGCCTCCTGAACGGCTCGACGCTCGCCCGGCGTACGGTCGACCCCTGGACGCCGCTCCACGGCGGCGCCGGGGCCGGCTAGCCGCCGAGCGGGAGCCGCAGCACGAACCGGGCACCGCGCTGGCTGTCCTCGACGGTCAGCGTGCCACCATGTGCCCGGGCGATATCCCTGGCGATGGCCAGGCCCAGGCCCGAACCCCCGGTGTCCCGGCTGCGCGCCGCGTCGAGGCGGGCGAACCGCTTGAACACCTGTTCCCGGTCCTTGACCGGGATGCCAGGGCCGTCGTCGTTGACCGAGACCACCGCATCGTCCCCCTCTTTGGTGACCTCCACGTCGATCACCTTGTCCGCGTGGGACTGTGCGTTGTCCAGCAGGTTGTCCAGCAGCCGCGCCAGCTGCATCGGCACGCCGGTCACGATGACTCCCGGCGCCAGAATCGTACGGATGTCCGCGTCCCGGCCCGTGACCTCGGCCGTGACCAGGTCGGCGAGGTCGACCTTCTCCTGCACGGTCGGGCCGCTCGTACCCAGCCGGGCGAGCAGCAGCAGGTCGGTGATGATCGACTCCAGACGCTCGGTGTCCCGCAGCGCAGCACTGAGCGTGCCCTCGAGGTCGGCGTCATCGGGATGCATGAGCGCGTCCTCGAGGTTGGCCCGCAGCCCCGCCACCGGTGTGCGCAGCTCGTGTGAGGCGTCGGCGGTGAACTGGCGCTGCCGGTTCACCGAGCGTTCGAGCCGGTCCAGGGTCGCGTTGGCCGTACGGGCCAGCTGCGCGATCTCGTCCTCGCTGGCCGGTTCGGGGACCCGCCGGCTGAGATCGCTGGCGCTGATCTCGGCCAGCTGCTCCCGTACGGCCATGATCGGGTCGAGGGTCCGGCCGACGCGGTACCACGTCAGCCAGGAGGAGAGCCCCACCAGCGCCAGCACGGTGGTCGCGGTCATGAGCTCCAGGACTCCGGGCTCCAGGATCGGCGGCATCTTCCTGGCGGCGTAGACGAACACCTGCCTGTGGGTAAGCGGGTCGGGGCGCGCGACCCTGGCCACGTGGACGTACATGCAGCCCTTGCCGGACCGGCACTCCACGACGTCCCGGAACAGGGCGCGCGGCCGCTGCCGGCTCAGCGGCACCCGCCCGGCCGCTTTCGTGGCGTAGATCACCCGCCCCTGCGAGTCCACGACCTGGATCAGGTCGACCCCGTCGGGATCCGGCGGGAGGGGATTGCTCAGCGGTCGGCCCGCGGTGAGCGGGATCGCGACCTTGCGGGCGGCGTACTCCACCTGCCGGAAATAGTGGTCCTCGGTCGCGCTGCGGATTGCCACGTCGGCCCCGGCCGCCGGGATTCCGAACGCGAAGAATGAGATGAGAGTGGCGATGAGCGTGTCGCGGACACGGATGGACCGGGGCCGCAGCCGCATATGATCCCCCCGAACCGCGTATGCGACGCCTGTGTCTGGCTATCTCCCCAGCCAAGATCGCATCCAATCGGGCGAGAGGCGCGGTCTTCAGCTGCTGGTTAAGCGACTATTGGTGGATGGAACCAGAGTGCAGCGAGCCCGATCCGCGGTTCACGCTGGCCAACGAGCGTACGTTCCTGGCGTGGATCCGTACATCGCTGGCGCTGATCGCCGGTGGCGTCGCGCTCGCGGAGCTCGGCGGGGGCATCGGGCCGACAGGCGTCCGACTCCTGCTGTCGGTCGCCCCCGTGCTCAGCGGTGCCGTACTCAGCGTCCTGGCGTTCCGCCACTGGCATTCGTGTCAGCGCGCCCTGCGTACCGGCGATCCGCTGCC
This sequence comes from Streptosporangiaceae bacterium, assembly GCA_025964715.1. Classification (GTDB taxonomy): domain Bacteria; phylum Actinomycetota; class Actinomycetes; order Streptosporangiales; family Streptosporangiaceae; genus Actinomadura_C. The sequence goes on from JAOPYH010000205.1 coordinate 22,453, forward strand.
ACCACCGAGGTTCGCTATCGGTCTGACCGTGTTGGTGGTTAGTGCCGGACTTGCTCTCACTGTGTCCCTTCTCGTCCGAGGCTAACCGAAAAGAGAGGGTTTGACCGACTCTCAGGGTGGCAGATCAACAGGTGACGTCGTCTGGGTGGAGGCAACGAATGGGCAGAGATGTCACCCCGATCTCTCTCAGTCGGGACGACCGGCGCCGATACCGGGACAAGGTGCACCGTTGCCTGGATGTGCTCGCCCGCATGCTCGAGGAGTCGCAGTTCGAGTTCGACCGTCCGCACGTCGGCCTGGAGATCGAGGTCAACATCGTCGACTCCGACGCGATGCCGTTGATGCGCAACTCCGATGTGCTGGACGCGATCGCGGACCCGCTGTGGGAGACCGAGCTCGGACAGTTCAACCTGGAGATCAACGTGCCGCCGCGCGAGCTCGGCAACGGAGGCGAGCTCGAGGGCGAGATCCTCGACACCCTGCAGCGCGCCGACGCGCGGGCCCGCGAGGTCGGCGGCGAGCTCGTGCTGGTGGGCATCCTGCCGACGCTGCGAGAGTCCGACATCGGCGAGGACGCGATGTCGTCGAACCACCGCTACAAGCTGCTCAACGAGCAGATCTTCGCGGCGCGCGGCGAGGACATGCGGATCGCGATCGACGGCCCCGAGCGCCTGGCGACCTACGCCGACTGCATCACCCCCGAGGCGGCCTGCACCAGCGCGCAGTTCCACGTCCAGGTCAGCCCGGACGAGTTCGCCTGCTACTGGAACGCCGCCCAGGCGATCGCCGGTGTCCAGGTGGCGCTCGCCGCCAACTCGCCCTATCTGTTCGGCCGCCAGCTGTGGCACGAGACCCGCATCACGCTGTTCGAGCAGGCCACCGACACCCGGCCCGAGGAGCTGAAGGCCCAGGGCGTACGACCGCGCGTGTGGTTCGGGGAGCGCTGGATCACCTCGGTCTTCGACCTCTTCGAGGAGAACACGCGCTATTTCCCCTCGCTGCTGCCGATCTGCGAGGACGAGGACCCGCGCGCCACGCTTGAGCGCGGCGACATCCCCCAGCTCGGCGAGCTCACCCTGCACAACGGGACGGTCTACCGCTGGAACCGGCCGATCTACGCCGTGGTCGACGGCAAACCGCACCTGCGGGTGGAGAACCGGGTCCTCCCGGCCGGGCCGACCGTGATCGACACCGTCGCCAACGGCGCGTTCTACTACGGGCTCGTCCGGATGCTCGCGGCGGAGGACCGGCCGGTCTGGTCCCAGATGCCGTTCTCCACCGCCGAGGAAAACCTGCACACCGCCGCCCGGCACGGCATCGGGGCTGAACTGAACTGGCCGGAGCTGGGCGAGACAGCCGCGGCGGAGCTGGTCCTGGACCGCCTGCTGCCGCTGGCCTACGAGGGGCTGGACCAGTGGGGCGTCGAACCGGAGCGGCGGGACCGGCTGCTCGGGATCATCGAACAGCGCTGCCGCACCGGCCGCACGGGCGCGTCCTGGCAGATCGAGACCGTGCGGGCGCTGGAGAAGTCCTACGGCGTGGACCGGCAGGAGGCACTGCGGCTGATGACCCGGCGCTACATCGACCTGATGCGGACCAACGAGCCCGTGCACACCTGGCCCACCGGACCCTAGATCCGCGCCGGGGTCTTCAAGGTCGGGTAAAGATATCCGCCGGGACAGGTCAGTTCGGGGTGGGTCTGTCACACTTTCGGGTTCCGTGTCGTCGTCATGGGTAGTTGCGGAAACACCTGTCCGCCGTCGCGGGAGACCTGGCATGAAGACCCGCCCCAAGAGCCTCGCCCGAGCCGCCAACGAACTGGACGAGAGAGTCGGTGGCGCACGGTTCCTCAGCAAGGCCATGCGCAAGGCGTTCCCCGATCACTGGAGCTTCCTGCTCGGCGAGATCGCGATGTACTCCTTCGCCATCATCCTGGTGACCGGGGTCTTCCTGACGTTCTTCTTCACGCCCAGCATGAACGAGGTCGTCTACCAGGGGACCTACCGGCCGCTGCACGGTCTGCACATGAGCGAGGCCTACGCGTCGGCGCTCAACATCAGCACGGATGTGCGCGGCGGGCTGCTCGTCCGCCAGATCCACCACTGGGCGACGATCCTGTTCCTCGCCGCCATCGTGGCCCACATGCTCCGGAACTTCTTCACCGGGGCCTTCCGCAAGCCGCGTGACCTCAACTGGATGATCGGCGTCGTGCTCTTCATGCTGGTTCTGCTGAACGGGCTGTTCGGCTACTCACTCCCGGACGACCTGCTGTCCGGCACCGGGCTGCGGATCCTCGCCGGCGTGATCCTGGCGATCCCCGTCGTCGGGACCTACCTGTCGTTCTTCCTGTTCGGCGGTGAGTTCCCCGGCGAGATCCTGATCCAGCGGCTCTTCACGATCCACATCCTGCTGATCCCGGGCCTGCTGCTCGCGTTGCTCCCACTGCACGCGGTCGTGCTCACCTGGCGGCAGACCCACACGCAGTTCCCGGGCAAGGGAAGCACCAACCACACCGTCCGCGGCTACCCGTTCTACCCGGTCTTCATCGCCAAGACGGCCGCGTTCTTCCTGTGGGTGCTCGGGGTGACGACGCTGCTGGCGACGTTCTTCCAGATCAACCCCATCTGGCTGTTCGGGCCCTACGACCCGGCCGCGATCAGCGCCGGCTCCCAGCCGGACTGGTACATGGGCTTCATGGAGGGCGCGCTGCGGCTCATGCCCTCGTGGGAGATCAACGCCTTCGGGCACACCCTCTCGATGAGCGTCCTCATCGCGGCCCTCTTCGTGCCGGGACTGCTGTTCGTCGGGCTGGCGGTCTATCCGCTCGTCGAACGCTGGATCACCGGCGACCGGGAGATCCACCATCTCCTCGACCGGCCGCGCGACGTGCCCGCCCGTACGAGCATCGGGATCGCGGGCTGCACGCTGTACGGCGTGTTGTGGCTCGCGGGCGGGAACGACCTGCTGGCGAAGTCCTTCAACATTCCGCTGTTCCTCACGACGTACGTCTTCCGCGCGGCCGTGTTCATCGGGCCGGTCATCGCCTACATCGTGACCTACCGGATCTGCCTGGGCCTGCAGCGTCATGAGCGGCACCTGCTCGAGCACGGGATCGAGACGGGGATCATCAAGCTGCTGCCCAACGGGACCTACGTCGAGGTCCTGCGGCGTCCGACCGAGGAGGAGGTCGCGGCGATCACGACCCCGCGGCCGCCGGTGGCGGTGCCGATCGGCGGCCCCGAAACGGGCGGCGTCGAGCACCCGGCCCTGCGGCGCCCCCTGGCCAGGATGCGGATCAAGCTCAACCAGCGGTTCCGCGCCGACCTCGGCCCGCCGCGGACGGACGGCGAGGCCAAGGTCCCCATCCTCAGGACCGAGCACCACCCCGACACGACGCACCAGCCGCCGCCCGTCTCTCCTCCATGAGGGAGCGGCGGGTCAGCCGCCGTGGTGGCGGGCCGCGCGAGCCGGGTGGGACAGGCCCCTCAGCAGGCCGGCCGGACCGGCCCCGGAGGATCGCGGCAGCCCGCTGACCGAGGAGCCGAGCAGGGTCACCGGCGCGACGACGTCCCCGCCAGGTCCGGCCTGAGGCGTGATGGCGCCGACCTGCCGCATCGACGCCGACTGCGTCGTCCCACCACGGCGCACGGAGTCGCACTGCGCGACCCCGGCGTCCCGCACGGCCGCGGGAGTCCCCGGTGAGGTGTCGAGAGCCGCACCGGACACGGTCATGCCGCCGAACGGGTCATTGACCTGCTTGCTCACCATCACCACGGCGTTCGGGTCGTGGACGGGGACGTGATAGTCGGCCGGCGGCTGGACCGGGAGCATGGACGTACTGCGGGCCACTCCGCCGAAGCGGTCGCCCACAACCGCCCTGGCCGGGACGCTGACGGCTCCGCCGGCTGCGGAGGCGCACTTGGCGAGCAGGCCCGAGGTCGAGACCCGCAGCCCGGTGTCCTTGGACGCGCCCTTGCCCAGCCGGGTCACGGCCCGCTGCGGGTCGCCCTGCGCGTGCCGGGCCCACGCGGCCTTGCCGGCGGCGGTCTGGAGCGGATAGGCGGCCGGCTCCGTGCCGGTGAACCCCCGCATCGGTGCGGCCGTCAGCCCCACGCCGGCGGCCACCGACGCCAGGAGCGATGCACGCAGCGCAGTACGGATAGAACGATTCATGTTCCCCCCCGGGATCATTTGCGGAAACCCCCGCGTGCGGCCGAAGAAATGTGATCTCGGCGTGAGTTCACATTCTCGGCCGCACCGTTGAGCGGGGACGTTAGTACACCTCACAAGGTCGTACTACGGATTCGGAAATGAATTCACCGGCGTTCAAAGATCCACCCGTCCGGAGGGTGCGACGTTCTTTAACTTCGCCGCCGGCGCCTACTCGGCGCCGAGGGTGATCGCCTCCTGCACTTCCTTCTGCCGGGTGGCCAGCTCGCGCTCGGCCTTCTCCTCGTCGAAGCGCTCGGCCATCTCCTCGTCCTGGCGCATCAGCGCGGTGAGGTCGGCCTTGGCGTTGTCGAGTACACCCATGTCGGCGTAGGCCGTCTGCACCTTGTCGCCCCACAGGCCGATGTCCCGTACGCACGGCACGATCCGGCTGAACAGCAGCGAGGTGTAGAGGGTGTACATGTCCGAGTTGTCGACGTACTCCATGCACTTGTCGACAGGCATGTCGAGGGTCTCGAAGATCTCCTTGCCCTTGAACCGGTCCCGCATGAGGTAGCAGCCCTCGACGACGAACTCCTCGCGCTCCGCGCGCTCCTTGTCGGTGAGCTCGGCGTAGTAGTCCTTGAGCGCCAGCCGGCCGAACGCGACGTGCCTGGCCTCGTCCTGCATGACGTAGGCCAGCAGCTGCTTGACCAGCGGGTTCGTTGACATGTCCCGGTAGAGCCCGAACGCCGCGAGGGCCAGGCCCTCGATCATCACCTGCATCCCGAGGTAGGGGAGGTCCCAGCGGCTGTCGGACAGCGACTCCGAGAGGAGCTTGGCCAGGTCCTGGTTGAGCGGGTAGAAGGTGCCGATCTTGTCATTGAGGAACTTGGCGTAGAGCTCGACGTGCCGCGCCTCGTCCATGGTCTGGGTCGCGGCGTAGAACTTGGAGTCGAGGTCGGGGACCGACTGCACGATGCGGGCCGAGACGTTCAGGGCGCCCTGCTCACCGTGCAGGAACTGGCTGAACAGCCACGAACCCTGATGGCGGCCGAACTCGTCGCGCTCGCGCTGCGACATCTTGTCCCAGATCTCGGACCCGAACAGGGGGTTGAACTGCTCCGGCAGCCCGGCCACGTTCACCGGGTCGACCTCGACGTCCCAGTCGATGCGCGTCTGGGCGTCCCACTGCTTGTCCTTGCCCTTCTGGTAGAGCGACAGCAGCCGGTCACGGCCACCGTCGTACTCCCAGGTGAAACGGGCCGCACCGGCGGCCGGAACGTCCCAGGTGCCGAGGTCCACTGGGCTGGTGTAGCGGTCGTGCATGGTCACGGGCAAGCCTCCCTCGCGGTCAGGTCGCAGCGGACGCCTGACATCACAGGCAACGACCTGCTTTACATCTGTTGGTATCACGTAAAGCCAGCGAGGACCATAGGTGAACACTTACTTCCAGACCGCGCCAAATGACCGGCGACAACCCATGACAAAAGTCATCATCAAGGCACGACACCGCACACTAACGCCCTGACCTCGGCATTCTTAGGGTTCACTTCATGAACGCCATCAGCCTGTCCCAGGTCTCCAAGAGCTTCGGGCCCGTACAAGCCGTACGCGGGCTGGACCTCACCATCGCCGCCGGGCAGGCGGTCGCGCGCGGCTCGTCGGCGCCATGCTGCAGGGCGGCGCGCTCGCCGACGGCCTGACCGTCCTCGAGGTGATCCGGCTGGTCCGCGGGCTCTATCCCGACCCCATGCCGCTCGACGAGGTGCTGTCCGTGGCGGGTCTCACCGGGATGGCCGGCCGACGCGCCGACCGGCTCTCCGGCGGCCAGACCCAGCGGGTGCGCTTCGCGGTCGCGATCGCGGGGGCACCGCGGCTGCTCGTCCTCGACGAACCCACGGCGGCCATGGACGTCGAGGCCCGCCGGGCCTTCGCCTTCACGCTCGGCGAACAGTCCGCGACCGGGCTGGACCGGCTGGCCGGGGTCACCGCCGTGGAGATTCGCGGCGCCGACGTCCTGCTCCGGACCACCGACACCGACGCCACCGTGCGCAACCGGATGGAGGCGCCCCGCTCCGCCGAGACGCAGGGCTGGCTGTGACCGTCCCCAGAGTCCCCCGGCAGGCTCGTCGGCAAGCCCACGGGGACCTCGGGTCAGCGGGCCTGCAGCGCGTCCAGCGCGATCGCCTGGGCGATGACGAGCCGGCGGTCGAGGCGGGGGTCCTGGATCTCGATGAGGTAGCGGTCGCGCAGGCCCCACTTCTTGTCGACCGAGAACACCACCTGCTCACCGGCCCTGAAGTCGAAGTGGTAGGGCAGCCAGGACAGCGAGTCGACGAAGCGGCGCAGGAGCGACACCACCTGGCTGCGCTCCTGCCCGGTCGTGACACCGAGGCCCGGCTGCTCCAGGTGCCAGGTCGACCGCAGCAGCGACTGCCTGAAGTCCTTGCGGAAGTTGCCGATCGGGACGCCGTCGTGGTCGGTGATGTCGTAGGTCCCGCCGAGGTCCATCACCTGGCGGGCCTTGAAGCCGAGGAACGGATGCTGCTTGCTGTCGTCGGTGTAGATCGTCACCTGCTCTTTGAACGCGAGCCGCTTTTGCTGCGCGAAGGCGACCATCTCACCCTCGGAGCCGTCGGGCGCCACGGTGTGCACCTCATACTGGTTCACCGCCAGCCGGACACGCTGGCGAACCTGAAGCCGCTGTTGTGCTTGGAGCTTGTTGAAGTCCACGAAGCGTCACCCGTCTTGTTGCTGTCTCACGAGGATCTGGGAGTCTGCCATAAGACCCCGCAGGCCGCGGGTTAGTTCCCGTGGCTCCGGAAATGTCGATATGAGTCGCGAGATAGCCGCTGATCAGCCGGTCCGCTTCGGCGACGACCTCCGGATCCCCGTCCGGATCGGTGCGGAACGCGAGCTTGAGGATCGCGTCTCCCGCCTCCACGGCGATGGCGAACGCGCGGGCGAGCTGGGGGGAGTCGGTGACGCCGAAGACGTTGACGGCCAGAGTCCGCAGGCGGCCGGCCACCACGGAGTTGTTGTCCGCCGAGGCGTCCAGCAGGTTGACGTCGGCCACGTCGCCGAAGCCCATCACCCGGAAGCCGGGCACGGTCCGGTGCATGTCCACGAAGATCTCGATGACGGCGCCGACCGTGTCGGTCCAGTGCGCGAACCCGCCCTGCTCGATGCGGCGGGAGACCCGCTCGCCGAAGCGCTCCAGGTTGCGCAGTGCCAGCGCCTGCGCGACCGCCCGCTTGTCCGGGAAGAACTGGTAGAGCGACCCGATCGCCACCCCGGCCCGCTGCGCGATGCGGGTCGTCGACAGCCCCTCGTACCCCTCATCGTCCAGGATCTCAGCACAGGCGTCGAGCATGAGCTGCACGCGTTCGGCACTGCGGCGCTGCGCCGGACGGCGGCGGAGAGGGGTCCTCGCCTCGGTCACAGCCACATCATCTCCTCCGCACCGGTACGGGCACGACCCTCGATGCGCAGCTTTTTCACATTGCGTCAGGCGGGCGTGGCGCTGAGGCCGGTGCAGGCGCGCAGGCCGTTCCAGCGCCGGGACTCCGCGACCGCGGCCGATCCGGTGAGCAGCCGGGGCAGCCCGCCGGAGATCCGGGCCGGCTTCCACACGGCCTTGGTGACCCTGCGGCCCTGCAGCCTGAGCAGCAGCACGCCGGTGTTGGCCGTCTGGCCGTGGGCCGTGGAGAAGACGAAGTTGCCCATCCCGTAGTCGACGTAGCGACCCCGCAGATATCCGCCGCCGAGGGGGATGTGGGCGTGGCCGCCGACGACGATGTCCGCGCCCGCGTCGATCAGCTGCTTGGCGAGCTCCTGCTGGCGCGGCAGCGGGCAGGCCTTCAGTTCCTGGCCCCAGTGCAGGTGCACGATTACGGCGTCCGAGCCCTGACGGGCCTCCCGGACGGCGGCGACCATGCGGGTCAGGTCCTTGGCCGACGCCAGCCCGCCCTTCGCGTCTGTCGCGGTCCACGCCGATATCAGATGGTCGTCGAGGACCTGGGTGGCGCCGATGATGGCGAGCCGGTTGCCCTTGACCGTGACCCGATAGGGTTTGTAGGCCTCGTCGGCGTTCCGGCCGATGCCCACGGTCGGGAACCCGGTCCGCTTGATCGCCCTCAGCGAATCGCTGAGGCCCCCCTCCATGTAGTCCATGCCGTGGTTGTTGGCCATGGATGTGGCGTCCACGCCGGCGTCCCGCAACGCCGTGAAGGCGGTGGCCGGGGCCCTGAACGTGAAATCCTTGGCGGGCGCGGGGGTGCCCCCCGTGGTGATGGCCGTCTCGAGGTTCACCATGCTGAAGTCGGCGCGGCGCAGCGTGCTCGCGATGGGTCCCAGCGCGGTGGCCGGGTTGGCCAGCCTGGACCTCAGCGTTCCCTCGAAGTGGGTGTCGCCGCCGAACGCCAGGATGATCGGCTGCTTCGCGGGGGGGCGGCGCTTCGCCGGGCCGGCGGGCGATCCGGACGTGGAGGGCACGGTGCCGCCCCGCGCGGACTTCTCACCGCCACTGCCGCACGACGTCGCGACGAGCGCGGCTCCGGCCAGAGCCGAGGCCAACACCATCTTGGAACGCACCATGCCTCCCAGGGGGTTTGAGTCGCCCCAGGATCCCATGCCACCTGGCCGGGACGCGGCGCTACAGAAGAGAGGCCAGCGTGCTCAGGGTGTGGTCCAGCTCGGCGCCGGTGTTGTAGTAGTGGACCGAGGCCCGGACGCGCCGTGGCGGCCGGTGACCGGAGTCGTATCGATAGCTCTGCTCGGCGACCCGTACGTTGATGTGCCGCTCCGCCAGCAGCCCCGCGATCTCAGCGGCCCCGAGGCGGTCGTGGGTGAAGGTCACGATTGCGCTCTTGCGCACGCCGCGATCGTGCACCCTGATGCCGGGCAGCTCGGCGAGTCCGCCGCGCAGCCGGTCCGCGAGCGCGATCACCCGTTCCTCGATCGCCTCGAGGCCGACGTCCATGGCATAGGTGGCAGCCCGTGCCTGACCGAGCTGACCGGCCACGAACCGTTCGCCGGTCTCGAACCGGCGGGCGCCCGGCCGCAGCTCGTAGGAGTCCGGTCCCGTCCACTCCGCCGAGCGCAGGTCCACGAAGAGTGGTTCGAGCCGGTCGAGCACGTCCCGGCGGACGTACAGGAAGCCGGTGCCGCGAGGCCCCCGCAGGAACTTGCGTCCGGTGGCCGAAAGCAGGTCGCACCCGATCTCGGCCACGTCGACGCAGAGCTGGCCGACCGACTGGCAGGCGTCGACGAGGTAGAGGACGCCCGCCGCCCGGGTGAGCTTGCCGACCTCGGCGACCGGGTTGATGAGGCCGTCGTGCGTCGGCACGTGGTTCATGGTGACCAGCCGTACGCCGCCCTCGCCCAGCATCCGCTCGAGCGCGGCCGGCGAGACCTGCCCGTGCTCGTCGTCGGGAATGACCTCGACCCGCACCCCGTGCCGGGCCGACACCTGGGCATAGGCCATGCCGTTGCTGCCGTACTCGCTGGTCGTGGTGAGGATCCGGTCACCGGCCCGGAACGGGATGGCGTGGAAGGCCATGTCCCAGCCGCGGGTCGCGTTGTCCACATAGGCGATCTCGTCCGGATGCGCTCCGACGAGCCGCGCCATCACGTCGTAGTAGTCCGACAGCCGGTCGGCCACCGCGTCCGCGGCCTCATAGCCGCCGATGCGCGCCTCCAGCTCCAGATGACGCAGCACGGTGTCGTGCACCGGCGCAGGCTGCAGCGCGGCACCGGCATTGTTGAGATGGACGACGTCCGCACATCCCGGCGTCTCCGCCCTGACCCGCTCGATGTCCACGGCCTGGATCCCTTCGATGCGACTCGTGATCGTCATGTTCGCATGGGCCGTACGGCTCACCCGAGCGTGCCCGAACAGCAAAAGGGTGGCCGGCCTCGCGGCCGGCCACCCTCTGTGCGGCTGTGTCAGCCGGTCACGTCGTCACGTGACCGTCGACGTCACTTGCCGGGGACGTCTCCGCCGGGGCCCTCATCCGTGAGGCCCTTGGCGACGCGGTCGCCGAGGTCGGCGTGGATGTTCCGCCAGTACTCCACCACGCGGGTCCGCATCTCCGAGGTGACCTCGGAGGCCGAGGCGTGCGCGACGATGTTGGTGACCATGTTCTCCCGGTCGGTGTCGCCCAGCACCTTCTCCCACAGGGCGCGGGGCTGGCTGTAGTCATCGTCCTCGGCGTGCAGGTTGTAGGCGCTGCGGACGATCTCACCGGCGAGCTGGTAGCTCTCGCCCTTCCACAGGTCCGGGTCCGCCGCCGCGCCGCCCATGGAGTTCGGTGCGTACACCGGGTCACCGGGGTTGTCGTAGCGCATGGCGCCGTCGCGGTTGTAGGAGTGCACCGGCGACTTCGGCCGGTTGACCGGCAGCTGGTTGTAGTTCGCGCCGATCCGGTACCGGTGGGTGTCCGGGTAGGAGAACAGCCGGCCCTGCAGCATCTTGTCCGGCGAGGCGGCGATGCCCGGGACCATGTTGGACGGCTCGAAGGCGGACTGCTCGATCTCGGCGAAGTAGTTCTCGGGGTTCCGGTTCAGCGTGAACTTACCGATGGTGATCATCGGGTAGTCGCCGTGCGGCCACACCTTGGTGAGGTCGAACGGGTTGAACCGGTAGTCCGCGGCCTCCGCGAACGGCATGACCTGGACCTGCACGGTCCAGGAGGGGAAGTCGCCGCTCTTGATCGCGTTGTGCAGGTCGCGGATGTGGTGGTCCGGGTCCTCGGACGCCATCGCCGCGGCCTCGGCGTTGGTGTAGTTCTTGATGCCCTGGTCGGTCTTGAAGTGGTACTTCACCCAGAACTTCTCGCCCGCGGCGTTGTACCACATGAAGGTGTGGGAGCCGAAGCCGTCCATGTGCCGCCAGTTCAGCGGAGTCCCCCGGTCGGTCATCAGGAAGCTGACCTGGTGGGCGGACTCGGGCGACAGCGACCAGAAGTCCCACTGCATGTTGTTGTCGCGCAAGTGGTTGTCGGCGCGGCGCTTCTGCGAGTGGATGAAGTCCTGGAACTTCTGCGGGTCGCGGATGAAGAAGATCGGCGTGTTGTTGCCGACGATGTCGTAGTTGCCCTCGTCGGTGTAGAACTTCAGCGCGAAGCCACGCGGGTCACGGGCGGTGTCGGCGCTGCCGAGCTCCCCTGCGACGGTGGACATGCGCAGGAGCAGGTCGGTCTGCTCGCCCCGCTGGAACAGGCCCGCCTTGGTGAACTGGCTGACGTCCTCGGTGATCTCGAGGACGCCGTAGGCGCCACCACCCTTGGCGTGCACGACGCGCTCGGGCACGCGCTCGCGGTTGAACTGCGCCATCTTCTGGATGACGTAGTGGTCCTGCATCAGCAGCGGGCCGTTCGGCCCGACGGACTGGGAGAACTCGTCGCTCGGCGCGGCGATACCGGCGTCGGTCGTGGATACGGGGCGTTCGGTCATGGTGTGCGGCCTCTCCTTTTGCGCATTGGTTACCGCTCTGGCGGCGCCGAGGGGAGCTCAGTGCGGGCTGCCTCCCCAGACGGCGCGGACCCGCGGGTGGTCCCTTGACAATCCGGGCAAATACCCCAATAGGTGACATCAGCCTGGTCGACCTGATAGCCGGCGTTGCTCACCGGCTCCAGGCAGGGCGCCTGCCCAACGGCACAGTCGACGTCTGTGATCTTTCCGCAGCGGCGGCACACCAGGTGATGGTGGTTGTCGCCGACGCGTCCCTCGTATCGGGCCGGGCTGCCCGCCGGTTCTATCCGTTGCAGCAGGCCCGCCGCCGAGAGAGCGCGCAAGGCCTCGTAGACGGCCTGGGTGGAGACGTGACCCACCCGGTCGCGCACTCCGGCGGCGATGGCCTCGACCCCGAGGTGGTCGCCCGTTCGCACGGTCTCGATGATCGCGAGCCGGGCGGCGGTGACCCGAAGACCCACACCGCGCAGCTCTTCGGCCGCGTGGGGCGTCGCCGCTCCCGGGTTCCTGGTCACCCCGTCAACCTACTCGCCTAAACACGAACGAGTCAAGAAAACGAGACCTCCGCCTTAATTCAAGAACAGGTAAACATCCCGGCACATCAACGCCCGCGGTCTCCCTCGGGTCCGGGCGCCAGCTCGTACGGCGGAGTGGGCGTCTGCCCCCTGTCCAGCCGAGGCGCGTCCATGCGGCCCCTGCCGGAGGTCCGGGGGCGTGCCACGGTGCGCTTGTCCTCCGTAGCGGCGGGCGCCTGGCCGGCCGGGCCGCCGAAGGCCTTCGAGACGGCCTGCAGCGCCGTGGTGACCTCGCTCGGGATCACCCAGAACGTGTTGCCCTCGCCCTGGGCGAGCTGCGGGAGCGTCTGGAGGTACTGATAGGCCAGCAGCTTGGGGTCGGGGTCGTTGTCGTGGATCGCGGTGAACACCGTCTCGATGGCCTTGGACTGACCCTCGGCCTTGAGGATCAGCGCCCGCTTCTCGCCCTCCGCCTTCAGGATCTCGCTCTGCTTGTCCCCCTCAGCGGTGAGGATCTTGGACTGCCGCAGTCCCTCCGCGGTGAGGATGGCCGCGCGCTTCTCCCGCTCGGCGCGCATCTGCTTCTCCATCGCGTCCTTGATGGACGAAGGCGGCTCGATCGCCTTGATCTCCACCCGGGTGACCCGGATGCCCCACTTGCCGGAGGCGTCGTCGAGGACGCCGCGCAGCGCGGTGTTGATGCGGTCCCGCGAGGTCAGGCTGGCCTCCAGGTCCAGGGTGCCGATCACGTTGCGCAGCGTGGTGGCGGTCAGCTGCTCGATGGCCTTGATGTAGTTCACGATCTCGTAGTCGGCCGCCCGTGGATCGGTGACCTGGAAGAACAGCACCGTGTCGATGTAGACGACGACGTTGTCCTCGGTGATGACCGGCTGAGCCTGGAAGGACACGACCTGCTCGCGCAGGTCGATCAGGGGCTTGACCCGGTCCACGATCGGGATGATGAAGCTGATGCCGGGCTCGAGCGTACGGTGGTAGCGGCCCAGCCGTTCGACGTTGCGGGCGCGCGCCTGCGGGATGATCCATACCGCCCGCATCACCGCTGTGGTGAGCACCAGCACCACGCCGATGAGGGCGACGAGCACGGCGACGGCGAAGTCGGTCATGATCCCTCCCGGGGATACACGAGGGCGGTCGCTCCTTGGATCGCGAGGACGTCGACGGCCGCGCCTTCGGGGATGACGATGTCGGGGTCGTACGGACGAGCGGTCCATTCCTCGCCGCCGATCCGGACCCGCCCGGCGTGCTTGGTCACCTCGGTGAGCGCGAGCGCCTCGCGGCCGACCAGAGCGGCGACCCCGGACCGAAGGCTCGGCGGCTGGCGGATGTGCCGGTTGGCGATCGGGCGTACGACCCCCAGGCCGGCGAGGGAGACCGCCGCGAAGACGCCGACCTGGACCACGACGGGAAGGCCCGCCAGGCCCACCAGGCCGGCGGCCGCGGCGGCGACCGCGAGCAGGCCGAGGCCGAGGGTGAGGCTCATCAGCTCCGCCACGCCCAGCACGGCGGCCACGACCATCCAGACGACCCAGGGCTCCATCACGTCTCCTCGGAGACGGTTGCTTGTCCCGCCTTTAACCGTAACTCCACAGTGACGGAGACGGCCATGCGAAAACCCCATGCACCGTGCGTTTTTGGTCCGCGAGCACGCCTCCGCGCATAGGGCCACGCCGAAGGGGCACGCCTGCCAGGGACCGTCCCGCGGGTTCGGTGTCGATTACGGGGCCTCCGGTACGGCGAGAGGAGGATCGGGATCGTGGACCACGGAGTCAGGAAAATCTTCCGGCGCAGGTCCCGGCCATTGCCGCGCGCACATCCGGTGGACCTCGCGGAGGGCCTGCAGCACGCTCGCGGGCTGGACCCGGCCGTCCGGTCGCTCTCCCGGGCCGTGCGAGGCGTGCTGCCGCCCGGTCCGATCAAGGACATCCTCCACGGGGTGCCGGCCGGGCAGCCCGCGCACCCACCCCTGACCGACGTCCCGGTCGGCTGCTGGACCTCGGCGGCCATCCTGGACCTCATGCCGGGCGGCCACCAGGCCTCCGCGATCCTGATCGCCGTGGGGCTGGCCGCGGCCGCCCCGGCGGCCCTGACCGGCCTGGCCGACTGGTCCGCGCTGCACCTCGAACAGCAGCGGGTCGGCCTGATCCACGCCGCCGGCACGACCACGGCGAGCTGCATCTATCTGCTGTCCCTGGCGGCACGCCGCCGGGGCTACGACGGCACGGGGAAGGCCCTCGGCTATGCCGGCTACACCGCTCTGCTGCTGGGCGCCTATCTCGGCGGCCATATGGCGTTCCGGCAGGGCGCCGGCGCGAGCCACGCCGAGCCGGTGGCGCACCTGGTGCCGCTCGGCTGGCAGGACCTGTGCCGGGCGGACGAGCTGCCGGAGGGCTGGCCGGTCTACCGCCGGCTCGGCTACATCAGCCTCTTCGTCCTTCGTACCGGTTATGACATCCACGTCCTCGGCGACCGCTGCGCGCACCTGGCGGGCCCGCTGCACCAGGGCCGCGTCGTCTTCGAGCGCGACGCCTACGGGGCCGATCAGCTGTGCGTGGTGTGCCCATGGCACGGCAGCACGTTCCGGGTCAGGGACGGGGCCGTCGTGCACGGGCCCGCGACCGGTCGTCAGCCCGCCTTCGACACGCGGCTGAGCGAGGAGGGCATGGTGCAGGTCCGTCCGAAGATCTGAGGACCCGTGCCACACGTCACCGGGAACACGTGGCGTAGGCCTTCAGCAGTCTCTGGCGCTGTTGCGCGGTGAGGGCGCCGACCCGGCGCTTGCGGTCGACCTTGCCGCTCGCCATCAGCGCCGCGACCTTTCCCCGGTCGCAGCCGGGGAGCGCGTCGAGGAGCTGCGCCACCGGCAGGCGCTTGGCCGTGGTGTCCTTGCGCTCGAGGACCTCGGCGAGGCTGATCCGGCCGGCCTTCACCGACATCAGGATCTCCGTCCGATCCCGGCCGGCGAGGGTCGTGGCGCTGTCCGCCGGCGCTCCGGGGGTCCGGCGGGCGGCGGGCTTCGGCGGCGTGGGAGCTCGTGTCCTCGGAGCCGGGGAGCGTATCGGGGTCCTCGGTGCCGGGACCCTCGGCGCCGGTGACGGCTGCGCCGTCGGCTGCTGTACGGAGGGGCTCCCGGCCGTGGGCTGCGGTGCCGGCTCCTCGTGTTCCGGCGACCTGGCCACGGGGCTTTCATCATCATCATCCCGTTCCTGGCGGGGCCTGGGTAACGCCTCCGTGCCATGCTCGTCACCGCCATGCGGACCGGCCCACCCCTCGTAGCGCGGTGGCCGGGTCCCGTGCCCGAAGGTCTCGATGAACTTGGTGTGCTGCTCGCGGCTGACGCGCCGCTGGACCTCGTGGGCCATCGCCAGCAGCGCCGCGACGCTCACCGCGACCACCGCTGCGATGGCGAGGTGCCGGCTCATCGGACGCTCGCCCTCCTGCCGGCGTACCGCGAGTCTGAGGCCGACCAGGGCGGTGCGCAGCAGCACACCGGCCACCATCCCGAGCAGCACCGGCACGAGCCGGCCGGGCAGCGGACTGAAGGTGGCGAACAGCAGGCCCGCTATCGGGCTGAGACACGCCACCAGCAACCACGGCACCATCCGTTGCTCGGCCATGTCCAGGAGCGCGGCCAGCGCGAGCCCCTCACTGGCCGAGTGCACCATCAGCGCGATCACGACGACCGCCGACGTGCTGAGCGCCAGGGTGGCGCCCTCGATCGCGCGGTGGGTGGTGAGGGCCGCGGCGGTGCCCATCCCGCCGAACATGGCCGCCCCGACCGCCTCCTTCAGCCGCCGGTGGCGGCCGGGCGCGTGCTGGGCGACGACCTCCTCGTCCGAGGCCACCTCGAGTCCATAGTCCTCCCGGGTCAGGTAGGTGATGGCCAGGAAGCCCACCGCCGCCGCGACGCCGATCGCCCAGATCGGGACCCCGACGGCGACGGCGTCCCGCCAGGCGTCGGGAAGCAGGTCGGTCAGGGTGACCACCAGCATGGTGGCGGACGCGATCGCCAGCCACGCCACCACGTGCTTGGACTTGTGCCGCGCCAGGAATGCGCCGCCGATGGTCGACACCGCGACGAGGACCACGGCGATCCAGACCCTGATGCCGGATGGCTCACCCTCCCCCAGCGCAGGCTCGACGTGCTGTAGCAACCACGTGAACTGCATTTCCGGCACCCCCTTGTCCAGCCGCCGGCGTGTGTCGCCGCTCGACCCCCCCGGCGAAGGGCTCTGTCAGTAGGTGTCCTCCTGCTCGTCGATCTCGACGAGCAGGCCTCGGAGCTGTCCGATCTGGTGTTCCAGGCTGTCTCTGAGCCGGTTTCCGTAGTTGCGCGCTTCGCGCTTGACCGCCTCGGCGTGGTCGCGGGCCTCGGCCACGATGTCCCTGGCCTCCTGCTGGGCCGTGGCGATCGCCCGGTCGGCGGTCTCCTGCGCCATCGCGACGATCCGCGACGCGCCCTCGGCGGCGGTCGGCCGATGCTGCCGGGGGTCGTGCAGCCGGGCTCTCAGCACCGCGTTCTCGCGGAGCACCCGGTGAAGAGTGTTCTCGACCTCGTAGAGAAAGGTGTCGACCTGGCTCAGGTCATAGCCCTCGCGGAGGCGGACGGTGGCGAAGACCTTGTTGTGCACGTCGGAAGGGGTGAGCCATCCCGCGTCCGCCCCGGTGCCCTGCTCGACCTCCATGAGGCCGGTCACCTCGGCCGCCTTCGCGCTCCGGCCGGAGCCGTTCGGGCTGGTTAAGACCTCGTCGGCTTGCGTCATGGGGCAACCCTCTCTTGGTGAACCACTGGAGCGAACCACACACAACGCTACCCTTTCATTGCTCTGAGTAATCGTCGTCTTGGTGTGGCGACCCCGGAGCCACGGGTAAAAGATGCCGACGCCGGCACCGGGCGCGCGCGATCAGCGCCTCGCCCTGAGGATCAGGCCCGGGTCACTGCCCGGCGCGCTCGCCGTCCCCGGTTCGCGGGGGCCGCTCGGCGCCCGAGACGGGATGTTCTACAAGGGCGAGCACGCGGCTGGCCATGAACCGCGCGGTGCGGATGGGTGTGCCCGTACGGGTCACCTCGCTGACCTCCACGACGCCCCGCCGGTTGGTGATGTCCACCCTGCGGCCCGCCCGGGTGGCGGCCACCTCGTACGTTCGCGTCACCCCGCCGGCATCGATGACGATCTCGACCCAGTCGCCCTTCATGGCGTGACCCTCCGCCTCCATCGAACATATATTCGACTTATACCCGTCCAAAGAACTCTTGAACCGGGGGCGTACGTCCGAAAGACCGGTCAGCCGGACAGCAGCTTGCCGATGGCGGCGATTCCCACCACCACGATGAAGCCGCGCAGCACCACGGCCGGCAGGCGCCGGCCGAACGACGAGCCCACCAGGCCGCCGAGGGTCGAGCCGACCGCGATGAGCAGGGTGACGAGCCAGTCGACGTCGGCCACGGCGATGAACAAGACAGCGGCGGCAGCGTTGACAAGACCTGACAGGAGGTTCTTCGCGCCGATGATCCGCTGCAGATCGTCGTCCAGGAAGATGCCCAGCAGCGCGATGAGCACGACGCCCTGAGCGGCGCCGAAGTAACCCCCGTAGATTCCCGCCGCGAACACGCCGAGCCACAGCCATGGGCCGCCGTGCGGATGGCTGTTGTCGCGCCGCGCCGCCAGCCACCCGTTCAGCCGTGGCTGCAGGACCACGAGGACAAGGGCGCCGACGATCAGGGCGGGGACGATGAACTTGAACGCGTCCTTGAGGAGGAAGAGCAGCAGGACGCCACCGAGCAGCGACCCGAGCATCGACGCGAGGCCGAGCCGGAGCAGCCTGCTCCGCTGACCGGCCAGGACATCGCGATAACCGAAGGTGGCCGCGGCGGAACCCGGCACCAGGCCGATGTTGTTGGACACGTTCGCAACGACGGGCGGGTAGCCGAGTGCCACCAGCACCGGGAACGTGATCAGGGATCCGGACCCCACGACCGCGTTGATCCCACCCGCGGCGAGACCCGCTCCGAACACGGCCGCCGCTTCGAGGACGTTCACGCGAGAAAGCTTCGCGACAATCGGGTCGTCATTCGCATGAGCGTAGGCAAACCCCCGGGCTGCTCAGAGCCCGGGGGTTCAGCGGACGGCGCGGGCGTACCAACGGCCGTTCTGGCGATCCACGGTCAGCGGCAGCCCGAAGCAGTCGGACAGGTGCTCTGGCGTGAACACCTCGTCGACCTTGCCCATGGCGGCCACCGAGCCACGCCGGAGCAGAAGCGCGTGGGTGAACGCCTCGGGCACCTCTTCGACATGGTGCGTGACCAGCACCATGGCGGGCGCCATCGGGTCCTCGGCGAGCCGGCCGAGCCTGGTGACCAGATCTTCGCGACCGCCGAGGTCCAGGCCCGCCGCCGGTTCGTCGAGCAGCAGCAGTTCCGGGTCCGGCATCAGCGCTCGGGCGATCATCACACGTTTGCGTTCGCCCTCCGACAGCGTCGAGAACGTGCGCCGGATCAGGTCTGCGCAGCCCAGCGCGTCGAGCAGCTCGACGGCGCGGGTGAGGTCGGTGGAGTCGTACTCCTCTCTCCACCGGCCGATGATGGCGTAGGACGCCGTCAGCACCAGGTCTATGACCTTCTCGTTCTTGGGCACCTTCTCCGCGACCGCGGCGCTGGTGAAGCCGATGCGCGGTCGAAGATCGAAAACGTCGGTGCGGCCAAGCCGCTCACCGAGGATCGACACCTCACCCTCACTCGGGTGAAGCATGGCGGCGGCGACCTGGAGGAGCGTGGTCTTGCCCGCTCCGTTGGGGCCGATGATGACCCACCGCTCGTCCTCGTTGACCGTCCAGTCGACGTCGCGGAGCAATGCCGCCCCGTCCCGCCGGACCCCGACGCCGTGAAGTTGCAGTACCTCGCCGGCCATCGCGCCCTTCCCCAGGAATCCCATGTCCGGGGACGAACTTATGCCATCTGGAGCACTTATGGTGGTCGGCATGCACGTCGCACAATCCTCCGCCGCCCTCGTCGCCTGGGCCAACGCCTGGTTGAGCGGCCACGTGGGGCTGGACGAGGCCGTCGATGCGATCGAAAAGGTGAACGGGCAGCATGTGGTGGTCGGGATCCCCGGCGAGAGCTGCGAAGTGCCGATGCGGCGGGGCCTCGGGAGCCTTCGGGGGGCCGGGTTGAGCGCCCTGAGACTGGCCCTGCCGGTGCCGGGCGACCTGCTCGGGCTGTCCGGTCCGCCGGAGCTCAACACCGCCGCGCTCGAGGCCGGCGAAGCGGCATTGCTCACACTTTCGGACCGGCAGATCGGGATGGTCCCGGCCGAGGACCGCCGCGGATCGTCCTACGTGGGTGTGCGCTGGAACGTTCTCAGCGCCCGGCCGGGCCTCCCGGACGTGCCGTCCCTGCCGGAGGCCGACCACCAGCTCACGCTTGCCGTACAGGAGGCCACGGAGGCCCTGACAGCTGTCGACGACGTGTCGGAGTGGCGGCCCGAGATGGCCGAGGCGCTCACGACGGTGCGAGAGTCCCACAACGGCGAACCTCCGGGCGGGCTGGCGCCGGGCTATCCGGCCCGGGCGCACCGCGTGGCCGCGCTCGCCGGGCGGCTCAGCGTCGTGGTGGAGCTGGCCCGCCGGGTGGATGAGGGCCTCACCGCCGACCAGATGCGCCGCCGGTCCGAGGCGCTCCGGCTGCTCGACCGAGCCGTACGGCGGGCCAGGGTCGCCGCCCACAACAGCGCGTTCGACCCCGTTCCCTGACCCCTCCCCGGCCTTCTGCCACGAACAACCGCGAGATCACGGCGGAGAAGCCGGGCCGCCCGGGACTACGGGGAGTACGGTCGGAGCCGTGAGCACCCAACGCGCGGTCTGTGCGGAGCGCTCCGCCACGCCGGCGGAGCGCGATCGCGGCCGTACGGTCGCGGAACCGCCGGAGGTGGGAAAGGCTGTTGTCTCGGAGAACACGATCAAAACGCATGTTTCCAATATCCTGATGGAGCTCGGTCCCGCCGACCGTACGCGGGCAGCGTCGCACGCCGCCGGCACGGCCTCGTCGACGACCGGCGAACCCTACTCACGAGATCGACATCGAAACCCAGTATGGACGTAGCAATCAGATACGCCGCAGGCTCGGACGTCGGAGTCAGCCGTCAGAACAACGAGGACTCCGCCTACGCGGGACCGTGGCTGCTGGCGGTCGCAGACGGTATGGGCGGTTATGCCGGCGGTGAGGTCGCAAGCTCGACGGTCATCCAGTCGCTTCGATCCATCGACGCGGACGTGCCTCCCGAGCGGCTGGTCGACACGCTCGGCGAGGCGGTGACCGAGGCTCACGACAAGCTGCGCGATGTGATCGCGGACCGGCCCGACCTCGACCGGATGGGGACCACGCTCACCGCCATGCTGTGGTCGGGCAAGCACATGGCCCTCGCCCATATCGGCGACTCACGGGGTTATCTCCTCCGCGGCGAGGAGCTGTTCCAGATCACCGAGGACCACACGCTCGACCAGTTGCTGGAGGACGGCAGCGGCTCCTCCCGCCTGTCGAACGTGCTGTTCCGGGTCCTGGACGGCCGCAGTGAGGGCGAGCCGGACATGACGCCGCGCGAGGGCAAGGTCGGCGACCGCTACCTGCTGTGCTCGGACGGGCTGACCGGAGTGGTGGGTCCGGAGCAGATCTACGAGGTGCTGTCCGCGGGCGACGACCTGGACGCGGCGGTGCGGCGGCTCATCGAGCTGGCCAACCAGGGTGGCGGACCCGACAACATCACCTGCGTGGTGGCCGATGTCGTCGAGGGGCCGGCAGAGCCCCGTGAGCCAGTGATCGTCGGCGCGGCCGCCAACCAGCGCTGACCGTACGGGCGGACGCCGCGGCGGAAACGTCGCGGCGGGCTCCTACGATGTCGGCAACCATGGTCGGAACGGACGTCCATCGCGAAGAGCCGGCATCGATCCTGTCCGGCCGCTACCGCGTACCCACCACCGGGATCGTCCTGCTCGTCACCCTGCTGGCGTTCGAGGCGATGGCCGTCGGCACGGTGATGCCGGTCACGGCCCGGGACCTGCACGGGCTCTCGCTGTACGCCTGGAGCTTCAGCGCGTTCCTGATCGCCAGCCTGCTGGCCAACGTGGTAGCGGGTGGGTGGTCCGACCGGGCCGGTCCCGGCCGGCCGCTGATGGCAGGCCTCCTGACCTTCCTCCTCGGCCTTGTGATCGCCGGTACGGCACCGGTGATGTGGGTCTTCGTGGCCGGACGGGTGGTGCAGGGACTCGGCGCCGGCGCGGCCGGAGTGGCCGTCTACGTCGTGGTCGCGCGGGTCTATCCACAGGACCTGCGGCCCCGGGTGTTCGCCGCGCTGTCGGCGGCCTGGGTCGTGCCGTCCCTGGTGGGTCCCGCCCTGGCGGGCTTCGTCGCCGAGCATCTTCACTGGCGAGGTGTCTTCCTCGGGCTGATCCCGCTGGTCGTCCCGGCCATGGTGATGCTGGTCCCGACCCTGCGGGACGCCGGCGGCGGAGACGGCCGTCCGGCCCCGCGGCGCGGCCGGCTGGTCGCGGCCGTGGCGCTGGCCGCCGGAGCTGCCGCGCTGCTCCTGGCCATCGACCACGTGGGCGGGCCGGTGCTGCCCACGGTGGCGTTCGGGCTGTCCGGGCTCGCCGGGCTCGCCTTCGGGCTTCCTCGCCTGCTGCCGGCGGGAGCGCTGCTGCTGCGGCGGGGCCTCCCCACGGCGATCATCATGCGCGGGCTGCTCTCCGGGGCCTTCTTCGGTACCGAGGCGTTCATTCCGCTGACGCTCACGTCGGTGCACGGCTTCACCCCCACCGAGGCCGGCGTGACCCTGACGACAGGCGCGCTCGGCTGGTCGCTGGGATCGTGGTACCAGGCGCACACGCGACGCCGGCACGGCTCTCTGGTGATCCTCGGCAGCGTGCTGATCACGGCGGGCGTCATCGGCATCGCGGCAGGCACCCCTGTGTACGGATGGTCGGCCGTGCCGGCCTGGGTCGTGGCCGGCAGCGGCATGGGCCTGGCCTACAGCAGCGTCAGCGTGCTGATGCTCGACCTGTCCGCCCCCGCCGACCAGGGGACCAACTCGGCGGCCCTGCAGATCAGCGACACGCTCGGCGGAGCCCTCTGCATCGGTGTCGCCGGCGCGCTCGTCACCGGCTTCGGCACCGACCGCCTCCAGCTCGGCCTGGCCGTGGCGGGCGCGCTCACGGCCGGGATCGCGGCCGTGGCGGTCATCGCCTCGTTCCGGGTGTCCGGCCGTGGAGGGCGTGTCCGCATAGTGGACCGGTGACGCGACGGTCACCGGGGCCCAGTAGTTTGGTGAGCGGTATGAAGGGCTCTCAGCGCACGCTGCTCATCACGCTCACCGGCCGCGATCGTCCCGGGGTGACCTCGCGGCTGTTCGGCAGCCTTGCCACCTTTCCGGTCACCGTCGCGGACGTGGAACAGGTGGTGATCCGCGGCCGGCTCGTCCTGGGCGTGCTCGTGTCCTACGGCTCGGGCGCCGATGTCGGGCAGGTCTGGGAGGCCGCGGAGAAGATCGCCGCGGACCTCGACATGGAGATCGAGCTCTCGGCCGGGCGCGACAAGAGCGGCTCGCCCAAGCGCCGGGGCCGGTTGCATGTCACCGTGCTCGGCAGCCCGCTGCGGCCCGCCGCGATGGCCGGCATCGCCGGGCGCATCGCCGTGCACGGCGCCAACATCGACCGGATCCAGCGGCTCGCGCACTACCCGGTCACCTGCCTCGAGCTCGAGGTCTCCGGCGCCGACCCCGCGGGGTTGCGCGCCGCCCTGGCCGTCGAGGCGGCCCAGCAGCAGGTCGACGTGGCCGTGCAGCGGGCCGGGCTGCACCGCAGGGCCAAGCGGCTGATCGTCATGGACGTCGACTCGACCCTGATCCAGGGCGAGGTCATCGAGCTGCTCGCCGAGAAGGCCGGGCAGCTGGACAAGGTCGCCGAGATCACCGAGGCGGCGATGCGCGGAGAGCTCGACTTCGAGAGATCACTGCGCGAGCGGGTGTCGCTGCTCGCGGGCCTCCACACCACCGCGATCGATGAAGTACGAAGCCATGTCGAGCTGGCCGCCGGGGCCCGCACGCTGGTCCGTACTCTCAAGCGGCTCGACTACAAGTTCGCGATCGTCAGTGGCGGGTTCACCCAGGTCACGGACGCGCTGGTCACCGACCTGGGCATCGACTACTCCGCCGCGAACACGCTCGAGGTGGTCGACGGCCGCCTCACCGGGCGGCTGCTCGGCCCGATCATCGACCGGCCGGGCAAGGCGGCGGCGCTGGAACGGTTCGCCGCCGAGGCCGGGGTGCCGATCACCCAGACGGTGGCGATCGGCGATGGGGCCAACGACCTCGACATGATCCAGGCCGCCGGGCTCGGCGTCGCCTACAACGCCAAGCCGGTCGTACGCCAGGCGGCGGACACGGCCGTGAGCGTGCCGTACCTCGACGCCATCCTGTTCCTGCTCGGCATCTCGCGTGAAGAGGTCGAGGCCGCGGACGCCGAGGACGCCGACCTGCGCTGAGGTCCTGACCGTCCTACCCGGCGATCGCCACCGGGCGCATACGTAAAGCCCCGTTGGGCCATGGCCCGCGGGGCTTTCGCATGCCCGAAGTGGAAGGGCGGATTGCCACAAGGTTTCGGGGAGGTTTCGGCCCGTTGTCCGATTGTTATCCCCGGCAACAAACAAGGCGGCCGAGCCCTCTAGCGCAGTTTGTGAATTCCGGCATACGTTGCCGGACACAACATTCAAGACACGGTGCGCCGTGACCGGCTCGCCAAGCAACGCGCTCGTACCACCCACCCCCCGGCGCCGCGTCAACCCGCGGCCCGTACCGAAAGGACCCTGCAGATGCGCAAGGGGATCCTCACCACGGCCGCCGTCTCGGCGGCGCTGCTCGCAGGCCTGACCGCCTGTGGGGGCAGTAACGGCGGTAACGCGTCAGACTCCGGTAAGTCCACGGCGGCCAAGCCCAAGGGCAAGATCGGCGTGATCCTTCCGGACAGCAAGTCCTCCCCCCGCTGGGAGACGGCGGACCGCAAGTATCTCGGAGAGGCGTTCAAGGCCGCGGGCATCGCCTACGACATCCAGAACGCGCAGAACAACAAGACCACGTTCCAGACGATCGCCGACCAGATGATCACGAATGGCGCCACCGTGCTCATGATCGTGAACCTGGACAGCGGGACCGGCAAGGCCGTGCTGGACAAGGCCAAGTCGCAGGGTGTGGCGACGATCGACTACGACCGTCTGACGCTGGGCGGCAGCGCTCAGTACTACGTGAGCTTCGACAACACGGCCGTCGGCAAGCTGCAGGGCGAGGGCCTGGCCAAGTGCCTGGCCGACAACAAGGTCAGCAAGCCGGTCATCGCCGAGCTGAACGGATCGCCGACCGACAACAACGCGACGCTCTTCAAGAGCGGCTACGACTCGGTGCTGAAGCCGAAGTACGACTCCAAGGAGTTCGTCAAGGGCCCCGACCAGTCCGTTCCCGACTGGGATCCCGCCCAGGCGAACACGATCTTCGAGCAGATGCTCACCAGCAATAACAAGATCGCCGGTGTGCTCGCCGCCAACGACGACCTCGGCAACGCGGCGATCTCGGTGCTGAAGAAGAACAAGCTCAATGGCAAGGTTCCGGTCACCGGGCAGGACGCGGGCGTGGCGGGCCTGCAGAACATCCTCGCCGGCGACCAGTGCATGACCGTCTACAAGGCGATCAAGCAGGAGGCGGGCGCCGCCGCCAGGCTCGCGGTCGGGCTGGCGAACGGCCAGAAGGGCGAGACGAACGGAACCGTGCGCGACCCGCAGGGCAACCGCGACGTGCCGTCAGTGCTCCTCCAGCCCAAGTCCATCTTCAAGGACAGCGTCAAGGATGTCGTGGCGGACGGCTACGTCACGAAGGACAAGCTGTGCGCGGGCCAGTTCGCCGCCAAGTGCACCGAGGCCGGAATCCAGTAACGCACCGGCCGCGTGTTCCCCCGGCCCCCGGGAGAACACGCGGCCGCCGGCAGTAAGGAGCCAACGAGCATGTCCGCGACGCCCGCCCTCGAGCTACGCGCCATCAACAAGAGTTTCGGTCCCGTGCAGGTCCTGCACGACGTCGCCTTCTCCGCCCACGCCGGTCAGGTGACCGCCCTCGTCGGCGACAACGGAGCCGGCAAATCCACGCTGGTCAAGTGCATCGGCGGCATCCACCCGATGGACTCGGGTGACTACTTCTTCGACGGCGCGCAGGTGAACGTGCACAGCCCGCGCGATGCCGCCGACCTCGGCGTCGAGATCGTCTATCAGGACCTCGCGCTGTGCGACAACCTCGACATCGTGCAGAACATGTTCCTCGGCCGGGAGCGCAAGACCGGCCTGGTGCTGGACGAGGCGACGATGGAGGAGATGGCGGCCAACACCCTCACCGGGCTTTCGGTCCGTACGGTCAAGTCCGTCCGGCAGCAGGTGTCGAGCCTGTCCGGCGGGCAGCGGCAGACCGTCGCGATCGCCAAGGCAGTGCTGTGGAACAGCAAGGTCGTGGTGCTGGACGAGCCCACCGCCGCGCTGGGTGTCGCGCAGACCCAGCAGGTGCTGGAACTGGTCCGGCGGCTCGCCGACAAGGGTCTCGCGGTCGTGCTGATCTCGCACAACCTCAACGACGTCTTCGCCGTGTCCGACCGCATCGCCGCCCTCTACCTCGGCCGGATGGCCGCCGAGGTGAAGACCTCGGACGTGACCCACGCCCAGGTCGTCGAACTGATCACGTCCGGACGCAGCGGAGAGCTGGGCCTGAACGGGGATGCCGTGAACGGAGCAAAGGCATGAGCGTCATCACTACGAAGGGAGCCACGCAGACGCCCTCCGCGCCGGTCAGCGCGCACTTCCGCGGCTACCTCGGCCGGGTGCGCGGGGGCGATGTGGGCGCCCTGCCCGCGATCTTGGGCCTGGTCGTGCTGTGCGCGGCCTTCTCGATCATGCGGCCGGCGTTCCTGTCGTCCGGTAACTTCGCGAACCTGTTCACCCAGGGCGCCGCGGTGACGGTCATCGCCATGGGCCTGGTCTTCGTGCTGCTGCTCGGCGAGATCGACCTGTCGGCCGGCTTCGCCAGTGGAGTGTGCGCGGCCGTGCTGGCGGTGCTGCTGACCAACCACGGCTGGCCGTGGTACACGGCCGTCCTCGGCGCCCTGATCACCGGAGCGCTGATCGGGCTCGCACTCGGCGGCCTCGTGGCCAAGCTGGGCATCCCATCGTTCGTGGTGACGCTGGGCGCCTTCCTCGCCTTCCAGGGCATCGTGCTGATGCTCATGAACGACGGCTCGAACATCTCCATCCACGACAAGACCATTCTGGCCGTCGCCAACAGCAACGTGTCCCCGCTCCTCGGCTGGGTCGTTCTGGTGCTGAGCATCGCCGGCTACGCCGCCGTACAGCTGTGGCGGGCCCGCGGCCGCGCCCGCCGCGGCCTCATCGCCGACCCCATGTCGCTGATCGCGATCCGCGTCGCGCTCGTCACGGTGATCGGTGGCGCGGCGGTCTACGTCCTCAACCTGGAGCGCAGCCGCAACGCCATCGTGGTCTCGCTCAAGGGTGTGCCCATCGTCGTCCCGGTCATCGCCGTGCTGCTGATCGGCTGGACGTTCGTCCTGCGCCGTACGGCCTACGGCCGGCACGTCTACGCGGTCGGCGGCAGCAAGGAGGCGGCCCGCCGGGCGGGCATCAACGTCGACCGGATCCGGATCTCGGCCTTCCTGATCTGCTCCACGATGGCCGCGGTGGGCGGCATCATCGCGGCGTCCCGCGCCAACTCCGTCGACCCGAACACCGGCGGCAGCAACGTGCTGCTCTACGCCGTGGGCGCTGCCGTCATCGGCGGTACGAGCCTGTTCGGCGGCAAGGGCCGGGTCCTCGACGCGGTCCTCGGCGGTGCCGTGGTCGCGGTCATCGACAACGGCATGGGCCTGATGGGCTACAGCGCGGGCGTGAAATACGTCGTGACGGGCCTGGTCCTGTTGCTCGCGGCCAGTGTCGACGCGCTCTCCAGAAAGCGGGCCGCGGCGTCGGGGCTCGGATGACGTTCGGCCACAGCGAGGCGGGGTCCGGCGAATGATGCGTGCAGGTCCCTCACAAGAGGCGATCCGCCGCCACAACCTGGGCACGCTGCTGCGTTACATCCACCTGAACGGTCCGACGTCCCGGGCCGTCCTGGCCGACCGGCTCGGGCTCAACCGCAGCACCATCATGGCGCTCACCGCGGACCTCACGGCCGCGGGCCTGGTCCGCGAGGAGCTGCCGCGGCGGACCCGGCGGGCCGGGCGACCCTCACTGGTCGTCCGGCCCCGGTCCGAACACGTGTACGTCCTCGCCTTCGACGTCGGTGTGGACCGGCTCGTGGCGGCCCGGGTCGGTCTGGGCGGCGTGGTGCTGGACCGCCGCGAGGCCGTACGGACACGCGGAACCTTCGATCTCGACGACGTGGTGGCCTCCCTCGCCGGTTTCACGAGGCAGATGCTGTGCGAGGCCGGCCCTGGGACCGTCTGCGTGGGAGCCGGAGCGGGCTTCTGCGGGGTCGTCCGGCGGCGCGACGGTGTCGTCCGCTTCGGCCCGAACATCGGGCGGACCGAGGTGCCGTTCGGAGCCGCCCTCACCCGGGCGCTGGACCTCGCGCTCCAGGTCTCGGTGGACAACGACGCCAACCTGGGCGCGCTCGCCGAGCACCAGCGGGGCATCGGCACCCAGTCCCAGGATCTCATCTACCTGCACGGCGACGTCGGCATCGGTGGCGGGATCATCGTCGGCGGACGGCTTCTCGGCGGTGAGGGTGGATACGCGGGGGAGTTCGGCCACATGGTGGTCAACCCGCATGGACGGCCCTGCGCATGCGGCTCGGCGGGCTGCCTCGAGGCCGAGGTGAGCGAACGGGCGCTGCTCAGCGCGGCCCGTCGTGAGGGCACGCTGGACGTCGTCGGCCGGGACGCGGTCCGCGCGATCGTGGACGCGGCCGAGCGTGGCGACATCGCCGCCCGCGACGCGCTCTACAGCGTCGGTGACTGGCTCGGCTTCGGCGTCGCCAACCTGGTGAACATCTTCAACCCGGAGATGGTCGTCTTCGGGGGCATTCTCCGGGACATCTATCTCAGCTCGGCGGCGCAGATCCGCAGCCGGCTGACGACCAACGTCCTGGCGGCGCCGCGGGAGAACCTGCGGCTGCGCACCTCCGCACTCGGCGACGACGCCACCCTGGTGGGCGCCGCCGAGCTCGCGTTCACCGAGGTGCTGGCCAATCCCCTCGAGGTCCTCACCCACGCCACGATCTGACGGGTCAGGCGGGACGCGCCCGTTGGAGAGCGCGCAGGAGGTCCTCCACATCGGCGCACAGGTCCCCCAGGGCGTGCCGGACCGCGGCGGTCTGGGTCAGTGTCCGGCGCAGCGGCGTGAAGGCCGCCGGGTCCGTGCCCGTGGCCATCTCGGCATGGCGTTTGCGCTCGAGTCCGGCCAGGAAGTCCTCCAGGTCGGACAGCTCTACGTGCAGGTCCAGCTCCGCGACCTCCGGCGTGCGGCCGGCCCGCAGGTCCATCGCCGCCTTGTCCAGCAGCTCCGCCAGCCGGTCCAGGATCTCCGTGACCGGCCCGGCGTCCACGCTCTCCTCACCGGTCAGCCGGCTGACCGTGATCAGCTCGTCGCCGATCCGCTGTGCGGCCGCGACCGCGTCCCGCAGCGCCTCCACCCGCTCCTCGTCGGGTTCGGGCTCCTCCGCCAGCCGCTGTACGGACTCGGTGATGTCGTGCACCGACTCCGCGGCCGCGCTGAACCGCTCCTCCATCGGCAGGTCCGCACCGTCGATCCGCGCCGCGACCGCCCGTACGAGATCCGCGTACGCCTCGCACATGACGGCCAGCCGGTCCCGGAGCACGGCGTGATGCCCGCTGGACGGCCAGAACAGCCGAGCCGACGCCAACGCGATCACGCCGCCCGCCACGGTCAGCGCGATCCGCTCCCCCGCCACCGGCCAGTTCACCGGCCTGGAGTAGTCGACCAGCATCATCACGAGCGGCGTGTTCAACATGGTCCAGAAGATGTAGCTGACCGCCCGGAGCGCGTAGGCCACCAGAGCGCTCACGAAGATCCCGAGCACGAGCGCGATCTTGCCCGGCGCCAGAGCGAGCAGGATGGCGCCGAGCACCGCCCCGGCGGCCGAGCCGCCCACCCGCTCGGCCACCCAGGTCTCCGTCTCGCCATAGCTGAACCTCATGCAGATCAGGACGGTGATCGGCAGCCAATAGCCGTGCGGAAGCGGCTGGACGGCCCAGATGATCATGCCGACGAGGGTCGCCACCGCGGTACGCGTGAGGCGCCGGAACCGCAGTGACCGGGATCGGATGTCGGTCACCAGGGTCTGCGCGAATTCCGCGAGCGCGCGGGGATTCGGGGGCGGCGGCAGGGAGACGCCGAGCCGCAGTCCGGCCGCCACGAGGTCTTCCGCCGAGGCGAAGGACGAGTCGACCCGGCTCAGCGCCCGGCTCAGGTGGTCCAGTAACGCGGCGCTGATCGGGTCCTTGCGGTCGACGAGCGCGGTCTGCCGGAGCTCCTCGATCCGCCGGCCCACGTCCTCGAGCACGGCCGGGTCCCGCGGGGCCGGCCGGCCGGCCCGGCCGGCGTCGATGGCCTCCGCCAGCCGGCGCAGCCGGCCGGCCAGTGCCTCGAGGGCCGGCCGCACGTCCTGCTCGGGAACGGCCTCGGACGAGTGCTGCCGCAGCGCCTCCAGCACGGCGCGCAGTGCGACGATCTCGTGCAGGGCCACGGCCATTGCGACCACGAGTCCCTCCAGAGCCGAGCCCTCCTCGCTGTCACAGCCCATGGGATAGAGGCCGCACGCCTCCCGCGTTCGCTTGAGCGCGTCGGTGGCGGCGCGCCGCCGCTCCTCCCAGATCTCCTCCGGTTCCGTGACGGCGTCGAGGAGATCGGCCAGCGCGTTGACGGCGTCGGTGGCGGCGACCCGGAACGGGCGCAGCCGCCGATGCGGCCAGGGGATGAGGAACAGAAAGCTGAGCCAGAGCCCCCCGGCGATCATCGCGACGAGCTCGACCAGCAGCGAGCCGACCGGGGGCCGGACGGCCCCGAGCATGGCCGCCAGTGCGAACATCGTGCCGACCCGGGGAATGCAGACCCCGATCGCGACAGCGATGGTCACCACGACGACGGCCGGCCACTTGTGCCCGTTGACCAGCCCGCCGATGGTCACCCCGATGCCGATGGCGGCCACCGTGCCGAACAGGTAACGGGCACGCAGTCCGTAGGGACCCTGGAAGGCCGAGTTGGCGACCATGAAGGCGCCGAGTCCAACCATCGATCCCGCGGACCCGTGCCCGGTCAGCGTCCCGAGCAGCAGCGGAAGCGAGACACCGCTCGCGGCCGTGACCGCGTAGTCGATGGTGGCACGGCGCTCGGCCGCCAGCCGGAAGCCCGGAACCCTCACCTCGCGGCACCCCCCGGTAAGCCGCCTGCCCCGAGCGGCTTCGCGCCGCGCGGGGCCGGTCGGGCCGTCAGACCGAGGGCCTGGGGCTCCAGTCCGCTGTATGACGGCCGATGCCGGGCCGGATGCCGGCCCAGTCACCATCGAAGTCGATGACAGCCACGGCGCAGGTGGGGAACGACGCGCCGCCGTCCCCGGTCAGGTCGTGGACCAGTTGGTGCAAAGAGGGGTTGTGACCGATCAGCAGGAGCGTGCCGACCTGGTCGTCGGTCGAGCCCAGCAGGTCGAGCAGCGGCCGGACCTCGTTGTCATAGATCCCGCGCTCGAAGCCGACCTCGGCGTCGAGCTCGAGCCGGTCGAGGGTCTCGCGGGTCCGCCTGGCCGGCGAGCAGCGGACGGCGTCCGGGCGCAGACCCGATGCGCTGAGCCACTTCCCGGCCGCGGTGGCGTCGCGCCGGCCCCGGCCCGTCAGCGGCCGGTCGATGTCGGCCAGCCCGAACTCGGTAGCGGCCTTGGCATGCCGCAAAACGATCAGCGTGGGCATCCCGTGACCCTAGTGCGGCGCTACGAGCGCGGACACCAGCCACAACACACCGATGATGCCGATCATCGCGCCGAAGACGATGGCGAATCCCTTCGCCCCCGAGATGGACGTTCTCTCACCACTCACCGTGATGCCCTCCCTCAGTCACCTACAGGGTACGGTGACCGGCCGCCGGACAGCGCTGAGGGCCGGTCACGAACTCACCGGCCCTCAGTCAGCTGTTCACGTCAGTCGGTTCAGGACGTGCGGCGCCGTCAGGGAGCCTTGGCGGCGGACTCCTTGTCGTCCTCGTCATGCCGCCCGGTGCCACGGGCGCCGGTGGGACCGTCTCCGGGCCCGACCTGCCCACGGGGCGACTCCTCCGCGGAGCCGAGCGGGACGGTCCGCCGCTTGGAGACCACGATGGCGCCGACCACCACGGCCACCGACACCGCGGCGATGCCGAGCCGGAGCGGGGTGTTGGCGGCCGTCGTCACCACGGCCTGGGCGATGAGCAGCGAGACCAGGTTCATGACCTTGATCAGCGGGTTGATGGCGGGACCCGCGGTGTCCTTGAAGGGGTCGCCCACCGTGTCACCGATGATCGTCGCCTCGTGCGCGTCGGAACCCTTGCCGCCGAGGTAGCCCTCCTCGACCAGCTTCTTGGCGTTGTCCCAGGCACCACCGGAGTTGGACAGGAACACCGCCATGAGGGTGCCGGCCGCGATGGCCCCGGCGAGATAGGCGCCGAGCGGGGCGTAGCCGAGCGCGAAACCGACAGCGATCGGGGTCATGATGGCCAGCAGCCCGGGCGTCGCCAGCTCGCGCTGCGCATCCCTGGTGCAGATGTCCACGACCCGGTCATAGTCCGGCTTCTCGGTGTAGTCCATGATCCCGGGCTTGGTACGGAACTGTTCGCGCACCTCCATGACCACCCGCGCGGCCGCACGACCCACGGCCATGATCGCGAGGCCGGAGAACAGGAAGACGACCGAGGCTCCGATGATCAGCCCGACGAGGACGTTGGGCGAGTCGACCGAGAGGCTGAAGGACTGGAAGCTCCCGAGTGCGGCCTTCACGCCCGGCGTGGCCGTGCCGAGTGCGGTCTCGACAGTCGTACGGAAGGAGCCGAACAGCGCGGTGGCGGCGAGCACGGCCGTCGCGATCGCGATGCCCTTGGTGATCGCCTTGGTGGTGTTGCCGACGGCGTCGAGGCTCTCCAGCACCTTGGCGCCCTCACCCTTGATGTCACCGGACATCTCCGCGATGCCCTGCGCGTTGTCGGAGACGGGCCCGAAGGTGTCCATCGACACGATCACACCGACGGTGGTGAGCAGACCCGTGCCGGCCAGCGCCACGGCGAACAGCGCCAGCGTGGTGTTGCCGAACCCGAGCAGGAACGCGCCGTAGACGGCGGCACCGATCAACAGCGCGGAATAGACCGCGGACTCGAGTCCCAGCGAGATGCCCGAGAGGATCACGGTCGCGGGGCCGGTCCGGGCGCTCTCGGTCACCTCTTTGACCGGCTTGCGGGTGGTCTCGGTGAAGTAGCCGGTGAGCAGCTGGATGGCGCTGGCCAGCACGATGCCGATGATGACCGCGACGATGGCGACCCAGCGCGGATCCACGCCGGCCAGCTTGGGGTCGGTGGCGATGGAGCGGCCGAGCCCGTGCATCTGGGCGAACGACGACGGGAGGTAGAGGAACGAGGCCACCGCCACCAGCACGGCCGAGATGATCGCGGAGATGAAGAAGCCCCGGTTGATCGCCGCCATGCCGTTGCGGTCGCGATCGCGAGGTGCCACCGCGAAGATGCCGATCACCGCGGTGACCACACCGATCATCGGGACGATGAGGGGGAAGACGAGGCCCTCGGTGCCGAATGCGGCCCGGCCGAGGATCAGCGCGGCGACGAGCATCACCGCATAGGACTCGAAGAGGTCGGCCGCCATGCCGGCGCAGTCGCCGACGTTGTCGCCCACATTGTCGGCGATGGTCGCGGCGTTGCGCGGGTCATCCTCCGGGATGCCCTTCTCCACCTTGCCGACCAGGTCCGCGCCGACGTCCGCGGCCTTGGTGAAGATCCCGCCGCCGACACGCATGAACATCGCGAGGAGTGCCGCGCCGAAGCCGAAGCCCTCGAGCACGCCGGGCGCATCACCTTTGTAGGCGAAAACGACGAGCGCGGCGCCGAACAGCCCGAGTCCGACGGTGAACATCCCGGCGACGCCGCCGGTGCGAAAGGCGATCCGCATGGCGAGCTTCTCGCCGGACTCACGGGCCGCCGCCGCCACTCTGACATTGCCTCGGACCGCGAGCCACATGCCGGCGAACCCGGTGATCCCGGAGAACAACGCACCCACGACGAAGAAGACCGACCGTCCGATCCGTACACTCGTGGTGTCCGCGGGCAGCAACAGGAGCAGGAACGGGATCAGGACGACGAAGATGGCCACCGTACGGAACTGGCGCTTCAGATAAGCCCCCGCGCCCTCCTGTACGGCCAGTGCGATGCTCTGCATCTTCTCCGTGCCCTGGCCCGCGGCCAGCACCTGGCGTACAAGACCTCCGGCTACGGCCAGCGCGCACAGCGCGATCACACCGACGACGACGACCAGGGTCAGGTCGCCGCCGGCGAGATCCACTTGTGCACCGGCCGGACTGGATAGGGAAAGCCCAGACATCCGTCCTCCTCGACAGGGGCCAAGCCCTACCCCAGCCGGCCACGTCGAGGACACACACCCCTTAGACGTGACCGGTTAGCACATTCGGCAGGGCATTGCGGTGCCGGGAGTCTACGCACGCGCTGGCCGAATTAGAAGCCTGACGGTTCCCTAATACCGTCGGCACGAAAACGTAAACCGGTATATGCCGGGATATGACCTGCGGCTTCTGTCGGATCGCGCCGGTGGAATTCGGGGCGGGGGCCGGTCGCCGGTGCGGCATTACGGCCGGACGGGACCGGTCGGACCGGTGACCCCGGGGGCTGGGTGCGCCGGGTGAGACCCGGAGGCTGGACCTCGCGCCGGTTCAGGAACCGGTCGGCCAGCTCATCCGGATCTGCATGCCCTTGGGAGTCGAGGAGATCTCCACATCATCGGCGAGGCCGGAGATGACGGCGAGCCCGAGGTCGCCGGCGCCGTCGCCGAACTCACCCCAGTCCCCGGTCATACCCCCTGCTTCGGCGGCCGCCGTGCCGCCCGCGGCGTCCTCGCCCGGCACGGTGTCGCTCACGATGACCTGGAACCGGCGGTTGCCGTCGGCGGTCAGCTCCAGCTGTACGGGCTCATCCGGGCAGTGCCGCTGGTGGGCCTCCACGGCCCGCGAGCAGGCTTCGCCGACCGCGAGCCTCACCTCGTCCAGAAGCGCCTCGGCGACACCGCTGCGCCGGGCAACGGCGGTGACGATCAGGCGGGCCGTACGGACGTGTGCGGGCAGAGCACTGAATGCGAGTTCAACAGTCGCCATGTCGGGGGCCATCTCGGGTGCGACCTTTCCGGCCGCTACTTCTGGCTCTTACGGTTCTCCTGCGCTTCTTCGATCGAGTTGTGAATGCCGAACACCTTGGTGAGCCCGGTGATCCTGAAGATCTTCAGGATCCGCTCCTGGGTGCACACGAGCTCGAGCGAGCCGTCGTGCGCGCGGACCCGCTTGAGCCCGCCGACGAGGACGCCCAGTCCCGTCGAGTCCAGGAACTCGACCTTCTCCATATCCACCAGCAGGTGGAACTTGCCCTTATTCACCAAGTCGATGAGCTTCTCACGGAGCTTCGGCGCCGTGTAGACGTCGATCTCGCCTTCCACGTTGATGACAGTCAGGCCATCGTCGGTGGTGTAGTCGTTCACCTTCAGGTCCACAAAATCCTCCAGCGCCGTGCCGCGAGTGGTTCGGGGCAACGGGACCCCGGCCGTGATTCAACCACGCTCCGGCGGCAAGTTCACACGAAACCGCCACTGAGGTGACTGTTCGCGCCTACATCCACGACCTGCCGCTCAGCCATCTCGGGCATGGGGGGCCGGACGTCCCGCCGGGACGTGTCTACTCGTTCTCCCCAGGATGTAAGACTGGAAACCTCGTGTCTTCGCCAAGCTCTGAACCACCGACCACCGGGGGATGGACCGCGCCGGTCCCGGCAGCGGCGCATCGCGCGCTGGAACGCCTGCTCAGCGACCCTTCACGGCGCGAGCGGATCACCCACGTCGAGGTGGTCCCCGCACGTCAGGGCAGGCGTGCAAAGTGGCCTTCGTGGGCCCCGGCCCTGCTGACGGACCGGTTCGAACTGGCCGGGATCGAGGCGCCCTGGGAGCACCAGGCGGCAGCCGCCGAGCACGCCCACGACGGACGATCTGTGATCATCGCCACAGGGACCGCTTCGGGCAAGTCCCTCGCCTACCTGCTGCCGGCCGTCTCCGCCGTGTTCGACCAGGACGACCCGGCCGTGGACTCGGGCTCGCTGAGATCCCGGGCGATCGGCGGGGGGACCGTGCTGTACCTGTCGCCCACGAAGGCGCTCGCCGCGGATCAACTGCGGTCCCTGCGGTCGCTGCGGCTGGCGCAGTTGCGCGCGGCCACCTATGACGGGGACACCCCCCGGGACGAGCGTTCCTGGGTGCGCGAGCACGCCAACTATGTGCTCACCAACCCCGACATGCTTCACCGCTCGCTCCTGCCGTCGCACGGCCGCTGGGCCTCCTTCCTGCGCCGCCTGAAATATGTGATCATCGACGAGGCGCACGGCTACCGCGGCGTGTTCGGCTCCCACGTCGCCCAGGTCCTGCGCCGGTTGCGGCGGGTGTGCGCGCGGTACGGCGCCTCTCCCGTCTTCATCCTCGCCTCGGCGACCACGGCCGACCCGGCGGTCACGGCCAAGCGGCTGACCGGGCTCGACGTCACGGCCGTCGCGGACGACGCGTCACCACGCGGCGCTACCGCCTTCGCGCTGTGGGAGCCGCCGCTCACCGAACTGCGCGGGGAACAGGGAGCGCCGATCCGCCGTACGGCCACCGCCGAGGCCGGCGACCTGCTCGCGGACCTGGTGGTGGAGGGCGTCCAGACGTTGACCTTCGTACGCTCGCGGCGCGGCGCCGAGTCCGTAGCGCTCGGGGCCAAACGGGCGCTCGCGGAGGTCGCGCCCGAGTTGGCCGACCAGGTCGCGGCCTACCGTGCCGGTTATCTGCCGGAGGAGCGACGAGCCCTCGAAGGGGCCCTGCGACGGCGCGAGCTCATCGGGCTGGCCAGCACCAACGCGCTGGAGCTGGGCGTGGACGTGTCCGGCCTGGACGCGGTGATCGTGTGCGGCTGGCCGGGCACCCGCGCGTCCCTGTGGCAGCAGGCCGGCCGGGCGGGACGCTCCGGCCAGGACGCCGTGGCGGTGCTGGTGGCCCGCGACGATCCCCTCGACACCTACCTGGTGCACCATCCCGAGGCGATCTTCGGCTCGCCGGTCGAGGCCACGGTGCTCGACCCGGACAACCCGTACGTCCTGGAACCGCATCTGTGCGCCGCCGCGGCCGAGCTGCCCCTCACCGAGCCGGACCTGGAGCTGTTCGGGCCCTCGACCGCCGAGCTCCTACCGGACCTCGTGCGGCGGGGCATGCTGCGGCGGCGACCGGCCGGGTGGTTCTGGACCCGCCGGGACCGCGCGGCCGACCTCGCCGACATCCGCGGGGCCGGTGGGGCGCCGGTCCAGGTCGTCGAGGGGGGCACCGGACGGCTGCTCGGCACGGTGGACGAGCCCTCCGCCCACACGACCGTGCACGAGGGAGCGGTCTATCTGCACCAGGGTGAGTCCTACGTGGTGCGGACCTTGGACCTCGACGACTCGGTGGCACTCGTCGAGCCGGCGGAACCTGACTACTCCACGTCGGCACGGGACATCACCGATATCCGGATCCTGGAGACGCTGCGGTCCGTGACCTGGGGCGAGGCGACCCTGTGCTTCGGCACGGTCGAGGTGACGCGGCAGGTCGTGGCCTACCAGATGCGGCGGCTGCAGACCGGGCAGATGCTCGGGGAGAAGCCGCTGGACCTGCCACCGCGCACGCTTCGTACCCGGGCCGTGTGGTGGACCCTGTCGGACGCGCAGCGGGACGGACTCGGTGACCTCGACCTGGCGGGGTCGGCGCACGCGGCCGAGCATGCCTCGATCGGGCTGCTGCCGCTGTTCGCCACATGTGACCGCTGGGACATCGGAGGCGTGTCCACCGCCGTGCACCCGGACACGGGGCTGCTCACGGTCTTCGTCTACGACGGACACGAGGGCGGGGCCGGGTTCGCGGAGCGGGGCTACTCGGGAGCGGCCACGTGGCTGCGGGCCACCCGGGAGGCGATCGAGGCGTGCGAGTGTGACGCCGGCTGCCCGTCGTGCATCCAGTCCCCCAAGTGCGGCAACGGCAACGATCCGCTGGACAAGCACGGGGCCCTGGAGATGCTCGCCGTGCTCCTGCGGGACGCTCCGTCGGCGGAGACACCGGCCGCAGACGCATGAGGCGAGCCGCCGGGACCTCGGGGGGCCGGTCTACAGGGCGCGGCGGCGGCCTCGGTAGCCTCCGTTGCCGTGCCGGCCGGAGGCCTTGGCCGCCGACCGCCTGCCGCCTGTGGGCTTGGTCTCGCTCTTGGTCTCGGGGGTGGCCGCCGTGGTCGTCGCCATGGCCGCGGTGGTGTCGGCGGGTGTGGACGTCGCCTCGGCCTTCGCCTTGCGCTGTGCCCGGCCACCGGCCTTGCGGCCCGCGCCGCCGGCGACGGCCTCTGCGATCCGCGTGCGGCGGGTCCAGGTGCCGAGGTGCGCGGCGATGATGAGCAGGATCAGGGCCACGGCCAGGCTCTTGCCCCACTGGAGGCCGCTGGTGGCCGAGACGTTCTTGGCGTTGGGCGGGCTCTGGGCCGGCATGGCGACCTCGGGGATGGGCGCCGGGTATTGGAACCCGGGCGTCGCGTCCTGCGGTGTCACCGACGGCAGGGTGATCGGCGAGTTGCTCTGGAGCGGGTTCAGCGGGGCGGCCGGCGGCGTGCCCGGCAGGCCTGCCGCGCCGGCGGTGGGCGTGACACCCGGGGCCGCCATCGTGGTGCCGGTCGCAGGCCGGGCCACCGCTACCCGCGAGGACGAGATGCTCGACTTGACCGTGCCGCCGGAGCCGTCGGCCCTCAGCGCCCGTACGTAGACGCCGGCCTGACCGGTCACGCCGGCGGGGAGGGTGAGGGTCGCCGCGCAGGCCGCGCCGGAGCACACCGCGCCCGTGGACATGGCCCGGGCGGTGACCCCGCTGGCGGCGACCTGATAGCCGGTCAGGTCGGCTTCGGTGCCACGGGCCCACTGGAGTGCGACCTTCTTGCCGGCGACACTGCTCCGCAGATCGCTCGGCGCCGCGGGCGGGATGCGGACGGCGAAGCTCTGGGCGTCGTAGACCGTGCCCGTAAGGCTGCCCTTGAGGCGCACCTGGTAGACACCGTTGCGGGTGAGGTCCACGCGGTTCGACAGCCGGGTGGAACCGAGCAGGTTGCCACCGCTCGCGATCGCCGTATAGCCGGCCCCCGGAGGAGCCACCTGAAGCTCGGCGCGCACGACATTGTCGACCTTGGCGCTCACGGTGATGTTGCCGCCGTGCGTGACGGTCTCGGCCGGGCTGGTGATCCCGCTTTCGGCCTGGGCAGGGGCGGTCACGCCGATGACGGTGAGTCCGATCGCAAGAGGTGTCGCGAGCGCTACCGCACCGAGCCTGCGAATCCTCGCCACGGCGTCAATCCCTTCGTCGTGATTCCTGCGACGCTCGGGTCCAGTAAATCCGATGTGGTTTGTGGTACCTGTGCGCTTTGGCAGCGTATCGAACCAGCCGGTAACTCACGTCACAGATGAATGACAAAAGCGCAATCGGCACGGCCCGTAGCGGCCACCGTCACGCTCTGTTCATTTGTTGGAAGTCTATTGACACACAGTACAACGAGCGTCGGCGACCTGGGTCACGGCTCCGGGTCGACCGGTCCCGCACGGGCCCTGGCCCGCGCTCGCACGGCCCCGAGGGCCGCCGGGCCGCGCAGCGGCACGGTCACCGTGACATCCGCGATCCGGCCGTTCAGCACGCACGCGGAAACGGATCCACCCGAGGCCCGCGCGATCGTCACGGCCTGCCGGCAGGCCGCGCGTGGCCCCTCGGCCGCGTGCGCGGCCGCCGCGAGCGCGGCCAGGTCGGCCGCGGCGAAGGCACGGTGCCGCGCCGCCCTGCCCCCGGCGGCCATCATCGCCGGCACGGCCATGAGCCAGATCACCATCATGAAGGTCAGCGCCCATACGGTCCCCGATCCGCGGTCCGACCGCCGAGGCCGCTTGCCCTGCGGGCGGCCATGCCGTCTTGGCTGCCGGCCGT
>JAOPYH010000250.1 GCA_025964715.1 Streptosporangiaceae bacterium
CCCGGCCCGCCATGCGGGCTCAGTCGCAGCAGGCGTCCGCCCCGGCGGGGGTGGTCGCGCTCTTGCCCAAGGTGTCGGCGTCGGCCTTGACGACGTAGACCTCCCACGGCTCCTTGCCCGGGCCGTGCACCCAGACCTTGTCCTGCAGGGCGTAGCAGCAGGAGGTGTCGTTCTCCTCGAAGGCGGCCAGCCCCGCGTCCTTGAGCCGGGCGGTGGCCGCGGTGACCTCCTCGGTCGAGTCGACCTCGACGCCGAGGTGGTCCAGGCGGGTGTCCTCACCCTCCTTGCCCTCGAGGAGTACGAGCTTGAGCGGGGGGGTGGTGATGGCGAAGTTGGCGTAGCCCTTGCGGCGCTTGGTCGGCTCGGTGCCGAAGAGCTTGGAATAGAAGGCGATGGAGCCCTCGAGGTCGGCGACGCGCAGGGCGAGCTGGACACGGGACATGGGTTCCTCCAGGTGATGACGGTCGGAGATGGTCGGCGGGGCAGGCCGTACCCCATGAGGACGGCCTGCGTACGAGCACGCCGGAGATGACGGGCTCACGGCGAATCCCTTGTTTCGACGTTCGTCTATATTCTGGAGCTTGGCACAGGACATCGATGAGTGTCAACATAGACGTATGTCGAATTCGAAGGCGTTGGAGCTGCCGGTCCTTCAGGAGGAGGCGGTGCCGTGCTGCCCGCCGTTGACCTCGGCGGAGCTGTCCCAGGCGGACGCGGTCAGGATGGCGGCGATGTTCAAGGCACTGTCGGATCCGGTGCGGCTGCGGCTGTTCTCCAAGGTGGCCTCGCATCCGGGCGGGGAGGCGTGCGTGTGCGACATCGCCGACGTGGGGGTCTCACAGCCGACGGTCAGTCATCACCTGAAAAAGCTGCGCGAGGCCGGACTCCTGGCCTCCGAGCGGCGGGGCACATGGGTCTATTACCGGGTCGAGCCGTCCGTACTGGCCGCCATGGGGCAGATGCTCACCACCCGGTGAGGCTTCCGGAGACAGCAAGGGCCGCGCGGCGTCTGCCGCGCGGCCCTTCAGTGCTGTTCGCCGCGACGACGTTCAGGGGCCGGCTGGTGATCGTCTTTCCCTGCAGGGCGAAGAGGATCACGATGGTGAACAGCAGGCCATAGCGGGCGAACGGGCCGATCTTGGGCAGGAAGCCGGACTCATAGCGCTCGCGGCCCAGCGATTTCTCGCCGAAGCGGCGAGTGAGGAACCCCGCGGCCAGCGGGACGCCCAGGAAGATGACGACGTTGAGTGCGATCTTCCACATCGAGATGTCCAGGTGCTGTCCGTCTCCCAGGCCCAGCCAGGCCGGCAGGAGGTCGAGGTAGAACCAGCCGAGCAATCCGAAGGCCAGCACCTGGAAGACCGAGTTCAGTGCCACGAGCACGGCCGCGGCCTCGCGGTCGCCGCAGGCCAGGTCGTTCCAGATGATGGCCCGATGAGCCAGTTGATGACCAGCGAGGAGATCATGAGCTTCTTGTCGCCGGTGACCGCGTCCAGCTTGTCGTAGCGGACCTTGGCCAGCACCGGATACATCATGATCAGCAGGCCGAGTGCGATCGGCAGCGAGACCCCGCCGATCTCGACCTTGCTCAGCACATCGTCCAGGCCCGGGATCAGGCGGCCGAGACCCGAGGCCGAGGGCCATGGCGATGAGGATCCACACCGCCAGGAAGCGGTCCAGAGTGGAGAGTTTCCCGACGATCCCGGTCTCGGCCGTGTGCTCGCGGGTGGGGGGTTCGGTCGTGGTCACGGGCAGGGCCTCTTCCGGTCGGCGGCCGCGGTGGTACGGGCGGTCTCGGCCAGCTCGGCGAAGGAGCCGGCCAGCGAGGCGATGACGTCGGGACGGAGCTTGTAGTAGGTGAAGCGGCCACACGGCTCGGTATCGACGATCCCCGCCTCGCGCAGCACCCGCAGATGGTTGGACAGGTTGGGTCCCTCGAACTCACGCTCGGGCATGGCCCAGAGGTTCCGGACTCATTGGCTGATGATCACCACAAGCCCGCGGTCACTGGCGGCCGCCTCGTGCAGCCACTCGCGTTGCTGGTGCAACACGTGGTCGGCGAAGGTCGTGTAGTTGGGCACGTACCTGCTGTCGATCATCTCGGGTACCACGATTTGGTTACCGATCTCCTCCAAGGCCGTCCAGGGCACGGCCGCGGCCCGGGCCAGGGCGCTGCGTACCGTCGCGGGGCGCATGGCGTACAGCACGTCAGCATCGCCGGGCACACCGGCGTCGGTGCTGAGGTCATCGGATCCTGTCCGATCCTCCTGATAGAGCATGCGGACGAAGGCGTCCGCCGGATCGCGCATGGCCGGCGGCAGGTGCCGACGCATGAAGCCGTAGTAATACCCGGCTTGCACAAACGCCCGTCCACCCCAGAAATCGCGCTCGGTGGCGTATGGGAGCAGGTCTGGGATGTCGTCCAAGGAAACGGGTTTCCCGGCGACCCTGGCCGCCTCCAGCTCCTCGTTCTGCCGCGCGTTGGCGTCCCAGTAGAAGCCCAGCCCTCTCGCGGCCCGGAACGCGGCGACCATCGGTTCCCAGCGCGTTACAAGAGCAAACACATCGGTCCCCATCGGACCAGGCTAGTGCTCCAGTTCTGAGGACTGTTCAGAAAACAGATGACCTGAATGATGCACTCCTGGGGTGATTTGCCAGCCCTGGTACGAAGCGGCAGCCCATCGATGGGGTCGGAAAGCCGTTGTATCAGGACGAGCAGCCGGACATCCGGGATTGCCGGCCTGGGACGGCTCGTAGGGTGCCATTCAACGACATCCGGGACCTTGTCGACAATGGCCACATGACAAGCGTGATGACCACAGCCGCATCGCCCTACGCGCTCAGGGATGGGCAACCTCCTGAGCTTCCTCTTGAGAGCCTTCGCCTTTTCCTCCGTACGGCCGGGAATTGTCACCTGCGTGGTTTATATTAGAACATGTGATCGAACATGGGTCGTTGGCCGAGCTGCCGGAGGGGCTGGCGGAGATGCCCCCCGGGCCGGGACTTTCGGCGGTGCTGGCCTCGGTGGACCGGTCGGTTTTGTCGGGTTTCGATGTGGTGGTGTTGTTGCGGGCGCGGGCCCGGCAACTGGCGTTCGAGCAGGCCGAGTTCGCGGCGGACATGGTCGCGGTCGCCGAGCGGGTACGGGCCGAAAGCGCCCACATCCACTCGGTGTGGCCCTCCGATGTCCCCAAACTCGCCGCCGCGGAGATCGCCGCGGCGCTGACCTGGACCAAACGCTCCGCCACCGCCAAGCTGGAAGAATCCTGGGCGCTGGTCGAACGGCTGCCCGCGGCCTGGGCGGCGCTGCGGACCGGGTCGATCGACCTCCATAAGGCCCAGGTGCTCATCGACGGCACCGCAGCCGTGGCCGAGCCGCTGGCCCGCGAGATCGTCGCCGAGATCCTGCCTCAGGCACCGGAGTTGACCACCGGACAGCTGGCCTACCGGCTCCGCAGGCTCGTACTGGAAGCCGACCCTGCGGCCGCCGCCAACAACTATGAGCGCGCCGTCAGCGAGCGGAAGGTCGTGCGGGGCGCCAACGCCGACGGCACCGGATACCTGTCCGGCTGCAACCTGCCCATCGACCAGGCGGCCGCCGCCGACGAACGCCTGGACGCCCTGGCGCGGGCGGCCAAGCAAGCCGGGGACGACCGGCCGATGGACCAGATCCGCGCCGACACCTACCTCGCCCTGCTCACCGGCACCTACACCGGCCCCGCGCCGATCCACCGCCGCGGCGTCATCGAACTCACCACCGACCTGTCCACCTTGATGGGCCTGGCCGACCACGCCGCCGAACTCGCTGGCTGGGGACCCGTCATCGCCGACATCGCCCGCCAGATCGCCGAACAGCGGATCGACGACCACGAGACCGTCTGGCGCTACAGCATCACGAATCCGGTCACCGGCGCGCTGCTCCACCACGGCACCACCCGCCCGCCCGGCGAGTCCGGCGGCCGGCAACGGGACCCGCGACGGCGGCCGACGCCGCGCCAGCGAGCCTTCGTGATCGCCCGCGACCGCACCTGCCGCGGCCCCGGCTGCCGGGTCCCCGCCCACCGCACCGAACTCGACCACAGGCTCGACCACGCCAAGGGCGGCCCGACCGAGGTGTGGAACCTCGACGCCAAATGCGGCGCCTGCCACGACCTCAAAGACGGCGGCTGGACCGCCCGCTACAACCCCTTCGACGACACCACCTGGACCAGCCCACTCGGCCACACCTACACAGTCCCAGCCACAGCCATCACCAAGCCACGGCGGCTCAGCCCCCTGGAGAAGCATGTGCTCGACACCGTGCGGATGCGGAGCTGAGGCCGGCCGCGAGGCTAGTG
The DNA here is from genome assembly GCA_025964715.1 of Streptosporangiaceae bacterium. Classification (GTDB taxonomy): domain Bacteria; phylum Actinomycetota; class Actinomycetes; order Streptosporangiales; family Streptosporangiaceae; genus Actinomadura_C. The sequence goes on from JAOPYH010000250.1 coordinate 4,338, forward strand.
CTCCTTGATCAGCCCGGCGGCGACCTTGTCGCAGCTGTTAGGCACCCAGGCCCGATATGACGACTGCCAAGCAGGGTCACGCAGGCCATGCCACCGCGACACGGACCCGGGCGGACCGAGCGGAGTCGGCATGGCGCTTCCGATGAGCCGCGCGCCGAAGTCTGTGCAACTACCAACAAATCAGGACTAGTGCCTGGCTCACCCGAAGGCATACGTTCATAGCACCGTCACTCCAGCGACGGAGGTGCGAGGTTGCCCGTACGGTCCCACCGTTCCCCGGTGCCCCGCTCGCCTCCCGGCCCGCTCTCGGCCGCCCTGCCCCCGAGACGAAGCCGAAAATGGAGGACGCATGCCGCGTGTCAAGGTCGAGGTCGACGGTGTGACGTACGAGGACGAGGTCGAACCCCGCCTGCTGCTCACCCACTATCTGCGGGACCGATTGGGGAAGGTCGGCACCCCCATCGGCTGTGACACCACCAACTGCGGAGCCTGCACGGTGCTCCTCGACGGCATGAGCGTGAAGAGTTGCTCCATGCTCGCCGTCCAGGCCGACGGGAAGCAGATCCTCACGGTCGAAGGGCTCGCCGTCGACGGACAACTCCACCCCATGCAACGGGCCTTCCACGAGAAACACGCCCTGCAGTGCGGTTACTGCACACCCGGGATGATCATGGCCTCGATGGACCTGCTGCGGCAGAACGCCGACCCCTCGGAAGAGGAGGTCCGCGAAGGGCTCGAAGGCAACCTGTGCCGCTGCACGGGCTACCAGAACATCGTCAGCGCGGTCCGCCACGCCGCCGAGGAGATGCGCCAGGGCGCACCCGAGCGGGAGGCCACGTCATGACGACCCCGGTCCAGGACACCGGCGCGCGTGAGATCGGCTCCGCGCGCAAGCGGATCGAGGACGCGCGTCTCATCACCGGCCGCACGCAGTGGACCGACAACATCCAGCTGCCCGGGTTGCTCCACGTGGCGTTCCTGCGCAGTCCCTACGCCCACGCGCGGATCTCCAGCATCGACGTCGAGGCGGCGAAGGGCCGGCCCGGCGTCGTGGCGGTGTTCACCGGCGCGGACCTGGCGGACGAACAGGGCAGCCTGCCCTGCGCCTGGCCGGTCACCGAGGACATCATCATCCCCGACCATCCCCCGATCGCGGTGAGCGAGGTTCACTACGCGGGCGAGCCCGTGGCCTGCGTCGTGGCGCGCGACCGCTATGCCGCCGCGGACGCGCTCGAGGCGATCGAGGTCGACTTCGAGCCGCTGGAACCGGTGGTGGACCTGGACCGGGCGGTGGCGGACGGCAGCCCGCTTGTCCACGCCGACAAGGGCACCAACGAGTCCTACCGCTGGGTGTTCGAGAACGGCGATCTCGACGCCGCCTTCCGCGACGCGCCGGTCGTCCTGGAGCGCCGGTACGTACAGCAACGGCTGATCCCGTCCGCGATGGAGCCACGCGCGGTCGTCTGCGAGCCGGGTGGCGAGGAGTTCAAGCTCTGGTCGTCCACCCAGATCCCGCACATCCTGCGACTGATGCTGGCCACGGTCACCGGCATCCCGGAACACCGGCTCCGGGTGATCGCGCCGGACGTCGGTGGTGGTTTCGGCTCGAAACTGCAGGTGTACGGCGAGGAGGTCATCTGCCTGCTGCTCGCCAAACGGCTCGGCAAGCCGGTCAAGTGGACCGAGTCGCGCAGCGAGGGCACGATGGCGACCCACCACGGCCGCGACCAGGTCCAGCGCCTCACCCTGGCCGCGGACTCCGACGGCCGTATCCGCGGCCTCAAGGTGGACCTGCTCGCCGACATGGGGGCCTACCTGATGCTCGTCACCCCGGGCATTCCGATCCTCGGCGCGTTCATGTTCAACGGCATCTACAAAATGGACGCCTACTCGTTCACCTGCCGGGGTGTCTTCACCACGAAGACCCCGACCGACGCCTACCGCGGCGCCGGCCGGCCCGAGGCCACGTTCGCCATCGAGCGGTTGATGGACGAGCTGGCCGCCGAGCTGGACCTCGACCCGATCGAGGTACGGCGGCGCAACTGGATCAAGCACGAGGAGTTCCCCTACGAGACCATCTCCCAGCTGACCTACGACTCCGGGAACTACGAGGCCGCGACCGAGAAGGCCATGCAGCTGTTCGATTACGACAAGCTGCGCGCCGAACAGGCCGACCGGCGCGACCGCGGCGACGCGGTCCAGCTCGGGATCGGGGTCTCCACCTTCACCGAGATGTGCGGGCTGGCACCCTCCCGCGTCCTCGGCGCGCTGTCGTACGGCGCCGGCGGGTGGGAACACGCCTCCGTGCGGATGCTGGCCAGCGGCAAGGTCGAGGTCGTGACCGGCAGCTCCGCACACGGCCAGGGCCACGAGACGGCGTGGGCGCAGATCGCCTCCGACGCGCTCGGGGTGCCCTTTGAGGACATCCGGGTCCTGCACGGCGACACGCAGACCTCGCCCAAGGGCATGGACACCTATGGCTCGCGGTCGCTCGCGGTCGGCGGCGTCGCACTGCACAACGCCTGCGGGAAGGTGGTGGACAAGGCCCGCCGCATCGCGGCGCACCTGCTCGAGGCCGACGAGGGCGACCTCGACTTCGAGGCGGGCCGCTTCGCCGTACGCGGTGTGCCGGACCAGGCCAAGACGCTGCAGGAGGTGGCCCTGGCCGTCTTCGCCGCGCACGACCTGCCGGACGGGGTCGAGGCCTCACTCGACTCCGACGCCACGTTCGACCCCGAAGACTTCTCCTATCCGCACGGCACGCACCTGTGTGCCGCCGAGGTGGACACCGAGACGGGATTCGTGCGGCTGCGGTCGTACGTGGCGGTCGACGACATCGGCAAAGTGATCAACCCGCTCATCGTCGAGGGTCAGGTGCACGGCGGCCTGGCGCAGGGCATCGCACAGGCGTTGTACGAGGAGGCCGTGTACGACGAGGCCGGCAACCTCACCACCACGACACTCGCCGACTATCTCGTCCCGACGGCGGCCGACCTGCCGTCCTTCGTCACCGCCCGTACGGAGTCTCCGGCGACAACGAACCCGCTCGGGGTCAAGGGCGTCGGCGAGGCCGGGACGATCGCCTCGACCCCGGCCGTGGTCAACGCGATCGTCGACGCGCTGCGCCCGTACGGCGTGAAGGACGTGCGAATGCCCTGTACGCCGGAACGCGTCTGGCGCGCCATGCGGGGCGATCCCGAGGCGGCCGAGGAAGAGACCACGCCCGGTGCCGGTGGCGGCCTGGGTTCGGCTTCGGGAGGTAACCGATGATCCCGGCAGAGTTCGGCTACGTGCGGCCGGCCTCCGTGGCGGAGGCCGTGGCAGCGCTGGCCGAGGCCGGCGAGGACGCGAAGATCCTGGCCGGCGGGCAGAGCCTGATGCCGCTGATGCGGCTGCGCCTGGCCTATCCGGAGGTTCTGGTCGACCTGGATCGTGTCGATGAGCTTCGGGAGATCCGTGACGAGGGCGACTCGCTGCTCATCGGGGCCATGGCGACGCACGACCAGGTCATGGGCGACGCGCTCGTGCGCGAGCACACGCCGCTGATCGCGCAGGCCACTTCCACGGTGGCGGACCCGGCCGTACGTCATCGCGGGACCTTCGGCGGGGCGCTCTCGCATGCCGACCCGGCCGGTGACCTGCCGGCGGTGGCGCTGGCGCTGGACACGGTCTTCCTGGCCCGCTCGCCCCGCGGCAGCAGGGAGATCCCGGCGGCAGAGTTCTTCGTCGACCTGCTGACCTCGGCGCTCGAGCCCGACGAGATCCTCACCGGCGTACGGGTGCCCAAGCTCGGGCCCGGCTGGGGCTTTCACTATGAGAAGTTCCACCGAACGGCGCAGGCCTGGGCCATCGTCGGGGTCGCGTGTGCGGTTCAGCGGTCGAACGGCACGGTGTCGCAGGCCCGGGTGGCACTCACCAACATGGGCACCCGGCCGATCCGCGCGACCGGCGTGGAGAGCGCCGTGACGGGCGGCCCGGCGACGCTGGACGCCTTCCGGTCCGCAGCCCAGGCCGCGGCGGAGGACACCGATCCGCCGGCGGATCTGCACGGTGCGGCGGACTATCGAAAGCACCTGGCGACGGTGCTGACCACCCGTGCCTTCGCCTCCGCGGCAAGCCTGGCGGAGGCGATCTAGAACACCGGCCACACCCGCGGACAACTGCGAGATCACACCCTAACCGGTCGTGATCTTGCAGTTGTTCGCGGGTGAAGCGGTGATCGGCCACAGGTGGGTCAAGTCTGTGGCAGGCAATGGTGAGTTGGGTGCGATGTGTGCGGGGCCGATTAGCGGCCGTGGGCACCATGGCGCCATGACGACGCGCTTGACGTTGACTCAGCTCGAGGAGCTGGTCCGCTCGAACCCGGAGCTCGACGCCGACGAGGCCATGGAGTACGCCGCCTGGCTCGTCCCGCGGCCGAGCCCATGGGCGCGCCGAAGGCCGGTCTGGCCGGCCGGGCTGTTCCGCAGGCGCCATGGGCGTAAAGGCTGACCCATGCATGTACACGGGGATGCCCTTGCCCCTTCGCATGACTACACACAGTGAGGATGCTTACATTCATGGTGACGTTTTCCTTGGATGATGTGCGAGGGGTTCGCAAGAAGCGCGACGCGTGGTGGACCGTCTTCCTGGTGGATCCCATCGCCATCCGGCTGACGCGCTTCCTCGCCAACCACACGTCCATCACCCCGAACCAGATCACCGTGGGCTCGATCGTCCTCGGGGCCATGTCGGCGTGGAGCTTCGCACTGGCCGACCCGGTCTGGCTCGTCCTGGGCGCGCTGTTCTACCACCTCAGCTTCGTGCTGGACTGTTGCGACGGGAAGATCGCGCGGCTCAAGCGCAGCGGCACCCTCTTCGGCCTGTGGCTGGACTTCATGTTCGACCAGGCCAGAGTCGTGTGCTGCGCGCTGACCCTGACCATCGGCCAGTACGCCGTCACCGGTCAGGTGGCGTATCTCTATCTCGGCTTCATGATCATCTGCCTGGACGTGCTGCGCTATCTCAACTCCTCCCAGGTCTCCAAGGCCCGCAGGCTCATGCGCAAGCGCATCAAGGCCGCCGTCCACCAGCAGGAGACTCTGGAGCTCTCGGCAGGGACCGTGCCGCCGCAGCCGCGGCTCAGCGACGAGCAGCTCACCTATGTCGAGGACACCCTGCGGGAGCGTTCCGACCCGGACCTCGACGACGGCGCACGCGACCACGACCAGGAACAGGACCTCGAGGACTCCGCCCCCGCCGCCGAGGAGCAGCGGGTGGTGGACCTGCACCGGGGCTTCAACTCCCGCTTCCCGTGGTACCGAGGCGTCCGGCACTTCATGTTGCGCCACCGCGTGCGTACGCACCTCATCAGCGGAATCGAGTTCCAGATGGCCGTCTTCATCATCGCTCCGGTGGCGGCCGCCCTGGCCGGGAGCGATGCCATCTTCGCGGTGGCCATCGGGGCCGGCGCCCCGCTGCTGATCCTGGAGCTGGTGATCATCTACAAGCTCCTGCTGCAGACGAGGGACTGCCAGCGGGTGCTCGACGAGCTGTCCTGTGCCAGGTCGCTGGTGACCGAGGGACGCCCGCTGAGCATCGTCGGCGGCCGCTGACAGCAGACGTTCCAGCCCGCGGGCGGGCGCTCACCCGGGTGGCAGGTGCGCATGCCACGACTGATCTGGTAGCAGCCGGACGTGCCGCCACCCGGCGGGAAAGTCCCGGAGGCGCTTCCCGCGGGTGACGACGACGACCTGCAGGCCGCGAGCGCGCATCCGGTCGAAGACGGGGACCACCCGGGCGGCCGGGGGCCGTTGCGGAACGCCCTTGACGTAGGGCCGCCAATAGCGGCAGTGGGCCAGATAGGCGATCTGCGTCGCGCTCCTGCCGTACAGGACGCACGGCCGGCGCAGCGGCAGTCCGATCACCGCCTTCGCCCGCTGGATCTCCCGGTCCCGGGCGTCCCGTACGGTCACCGCCACCCCGTTGGCCATGGCGAGCTGGGTGCCGGCGAACGCCGCGACGATCCCCCCGGCGAGGAGCGGCCCCACCCGGCTCAGCCGCAGGGAGAGCCACCGCAGGCCTTCGGCCGCGGGCAGGACGAGCAGGGCATAGGTCGGCAGCAGGAACCGCGGGTTGGCCAGCTGGCTGAGGAAGAGGTAGGCGGCCGCGTTCGCCGCCGCCACCACGACCGCGATCACCGCCGCGGGCAGGTGCACACCGCCCCGCAGGGCCAGCAGGCCGACGCCGACCAGGATCACCAGCGCGGCCCAGGCGAGAGTCGCGTTGAGGGTCGGCTCACCACAGGACGCGTGGGACGAATCGCACAGGAGCCGGCCGGAGCTGAAACTCTGCAGGTGCCGGAGCCCTTGGGCGTGCAGGCCGCGGCCGTTCCACCGGGCGATCTCCGCGAGCCGCGGCAGCACGCCGCCGAACCGGACGTAGGACTCGATGACCCATGGGAGCCAGCCGATGGCGCTGCCGGCCAGGATCGCCACGACCACGGCCGGCCGCCGCCAGGGCCGGTGGAGGCAGGCGGCCGCGATGAGCGGCAGGCCGATCCAGACCGTGTCGAGCGGGCGGACCATGGACATCGCGGCGAACGTGGCGGCGAGGCCGAGCAGGACCGGCCGGGCGCGCCTGGCCCCTGGGCCGTAGACCCGTACGAACAGCGCCACGGCGGCGAGCGCGCACAGCGCGGTGAGCATGTTGGGCATCGCCGCGTTGCCGTAGAAGATCGATACCCATAGCGAGCACAGCAGCAGTGCCGCCAGCGGCACCGCCACGGTGTCGCGGGCCCTGAGCCACGTCCGGAACGCGCAGAAGACGCCGAGACCGATGAGCAGGATCATGAAGATGCGGACAGCCTCCGCCGACGTCGTCGTGGCCGCAACCGGCGCCACGATCAGCGGCACCCCCCAGGCCCGCGGCGCGTCCATGAAGCCGGCGGGCACCTCGCGGGAGAACTGGCTGACGTAGAGGATCTCGTCCCACCCCAGGAACACCCGGTGCATGCCGACGGCGAGCTGCGCGGCCGCGTAGCCGAGCGCCACCATCGCCAGGAGCCTGACGTTGCGGCGCGGCCGGCGGTGGCGCGCGCGACCGAATGCCCGCACTCACCGGGTCTGCCCGCGGCACCGAAGCGACTCACCGGGACAGGCCAGACCAAGCGGTAAAGGCTCCGTCGCACTCCGCGGGGTTCAGAGGTGGTGGCGGCCGCGGCGGCGGCGGAAGACCCGCCATACGGTGAACACCGCGACCAGCCCCGCGGCGACGGGTGCCACCCGCTTGGCGACCGAGGGACCGGCCACCTCGAACAGGTCGATGGCCTCCTCGCTGCGCCTCTCCACCGGCTTGGCGGCCGGGCGGGCGGTGGCGGAGGCCGCGGCCGGCTCACCCGACGCCTCGATGAGGTCCGGGTCCACCGCTTCGGCCATGGGAGCCGCGGCGTCGTCCGGGCTGACGTCCTGCCGCGCGCCCGGCGGCTCCACCGGTGCCTGCACCGTGGCCGACGGCGTGTCGGAGGCCAGTTCCTCCGACAGCGCCTTGGCGAACCGGCCGATCAGCTTGCCGCCCACCTCAGAGAGGATGTTGCGGCCGAACTGCGCCGGCCTGCCCGTCACGTTGAGCTTGGTGTGGACGGTCACCCGCGTGGACTCGCCGGAGACCTCCGACAGGTGCGCCTGCACGCTCACCGACGCCGTGCCCGTGCCCCGGGCCTCCTTGGCGGCGCCCTCGATGGTGACGGTCCGGGTGGACTCGTCGGCCTTCACGATGCGGGCACTGCCCTTGTAGGTGATGGTCATCGCGCCGAGCTTGACCTTGAGCCGGCCGGTGAACTCCTCACCGTCGATGGTGTCCAGCGTCGCGCCGGGCACGCACGGTGCCACGCGCTCCACGTCCAGCAGCATCGGCCAGGCCCGATCCACCGGTACCGGAATGGTGAAGTCGTGATCAAGCTCCATGACTCTGCCTCCCAAAAGCGGCTTGTCATGACCTTATGGGGATGTCCACCATGCCGCCAGAGCCGTGACCGGCCCCCCGTCGCCGGCTACTCCCACTCGATCGTGCCCGGGGGCTTGCTGGTGATGTCCACCGTCACCCGGGTGATGTCGCGGACCTCGTTGGTGATGCGGGTCGAGATCCTCTGCAGGAGGTCGTAGGGCAGCCGCGCCCAGTCCGCCGTCATCGCGTCCTCGCTCGTCACGGGGCGCAGCACCACGGGATGACCGTACGTACGGCCGTCGCCCTGCACGCCCACCGACCGTACGTCGGCCAGCAGCACCACCGGGAACTGCCAGATGTCACGGTCGAGCCCGGCCTTGGTGAGTTCCGCGCGGGCGATCGCGTCGGCCTCCGCCAGCATGTCGAGCCGTTCCCGCGAGACCGCGCCGATGATGCGGATCGCCAGGCCCGGCCCCGGGAAGGGATGCCGCCAGACGATCTCCGGGGGCAGGCCGAGCTGCTCACCGAGCGCGCGTACCTCGTCCTTGAACAGGGTGCGCAGCGGCTCGACGAGATCGAACTTCAGGTCGTCGGGCAGCCCGCCGACATTGTGATGGGACTTGATGTTCGCCGCACCGGTGCCCCCGCCGGATTCCACCACATCGGGGTAGAGCGTGCCCTGCACCAGGAAGTCGACCGGCTCCGCCGACTCGCCGGCGACCTCGCGCGCGGCCACCTCGAAGACGCGGATGAACTCGCGGCCGATGATCTTTCGCTTCTGCTCCGGGTCGGTGACCCCCTCGAGGGCGGACAGGAACCGGTCGGCGGCGTCCACCACGTGCAGGTTCACACCGGTCGCGGCGACGAAGTCCTTCTCCACCTGCTCGGCCTCGCCCTTGCGCAGCAGTCCGTGGTCGACGAACACACACGTCAGCTGGTCTCCGACCGCCCGCTGTACGAGCGCGGCGGCCACGGCCGAGTCGACGCCTCCGGACAGCCCGCAGATCACCCGGCCCTTGCCCACCTTGTGGCGTACGGCGTCGATGGACTCCTCGGCGATGTTGACCATGGTCCAGTTGGGCCGGCAGCCCGCGGCCTCGTACAGGAACCGGCGCAGCACGGCCATGCCGTGCTCGGTGTGCATCACCTCGGGGTGGAACTGCACGCCGTACAGCCCGCGAGCCGGGTCCTCCATCCCGGCGACGGGCGTGACCTCGGTCCGGGCGGTGACGGTGAACCCCTGGGGAGCCGACGAGCACGAGTCCCGGTGGGACATCCACACCGACTGCTCGGCGGGCAGCCCCTGGAGCAGGGTGCCGTCACCGGACAGCCGCAGGACGGTGCCGCCGTACTCCGCGACATCGGAGTTCTCCACCAGGCCGCCCAGGGCCTGGGCCATGACCTGGAAGCCGTAGCAGATGCCGAGGGTCGGCACCCCGGTGGCGAACAGGCCCGAGGGGGCGGCAGGCGCGCCGGGCTCGTACACCGATGACGGCCCGCCGGATAGGATGATCGCCTTGGGCCGCTTGGCGAGCATCTCCTCGACCGGCATGGTCGACGGCACGATCTCGCTGAACACGCTGCACTCCCGCACTCGTCGCGCGATCAACTGTGCGTACTGCGCACCGAAGTCGACGACCAGAACGGTGTCATAGGACTGTTCGACGGACAAAGACGACGCCTTTCGAAGTTACGGGGCGATCGTCCAGTCTAGATGCCTCTGCCTGCACTTATGCCGTGGCCCCGCGTATCGCGCCGCCGGCCGTGAATTCGTGTCGGGGCCATCACCGCGCGTAATCATCTGGTAGCTGTGGAGCCCCCACGCCCTTTTGGAGTCTCATAGTGAAAAGCGCAGGGCTGGTCGCCGTGGCCGGTGTCCTTTCCGTCGTTCCCTCCGCCGCGCCGACAGCGACAGCCGTGCAGGCCGCCGACACGTGCCCCCGCTCCTCCGCGGCCCGCGCACGGGCCACCGCCCACCGGGCACCTGAGGCCGCCGACACCCATGACCCCTACGGTGCCCGGGACCGCGGCGACCTCACCGCCGCGCAGGTCGCTCAGGTGGAGCAGCAGCTGGGCAACCTCCTGGCCCGCAAGCAGGCCATACCGGCGACGCACACGGTGACGAAGGACATCCCTATGTACGTCCATGTTCTGCACGCCGGCGCCAAGGGCAACCTGTCCGACGCGACGATCAACGAGCAGATCTCCGTGCTGAACAACAGCTACGGAGGGAAGGTGAGCGGCGCCGACACGGGCTTCAGCTTCAGTCTCAAGGCCGTGACCCGCACCGACGACGCCGGCTGGTACGGCAATCCCGAGGAGCACGAAACCGCGATGAAGACCAAGCTGCACCAGGGCGGCAGCGGCGCGCTCAACCTCTACACGGCCAACCTGGGCGACCAGCTGCTCGGCTGGGCGACCTTCCCGTGGCAGTACGCCGGCAATCCCGCGATGGACGGGGTGGTCCTCCACGTCGGAAGCCTGCCGGGCGGGCAGAGCACCAGCTTCAACAAGGGCTACACCGCGACGCACGAGATCGGCCACTGGCTGGGGCTTTACCACACCTTCCAGAACGGGTGCCAGAGCCCTGGGGACACGGTGGCCGACACCCCCGACGAGCGAGAGCCGTCTGACGGCTGCCCCGCCGGCGGCCGGGACACCTGCCCCGCCGAGGGGCAGGACCCCGTCCACAACTACATGGACTACTCCCGGGACAGCTGCATGGATCAGTTCACGGCGGGACAGGCCGAACGGATGCGCAAGGTGTGGGGCGTCTACCGCGGCTGAGATGCAGATCACTGCAAGTGCTCGGTTACTGACGGGTAGCGAAGCGAAGGTCACCGGCCGTAGGCTCCCCCCCATGGCACCCCCGACGGTCGACGAACACGCACTGAGCGCGGGCCGGATTGAGCGGCTCACAGCGCACATCGCCTCGAGCGGCAGCACGACCATGATCAACGCCCCGGCCACCGGCGAGCCGCTGGCCACGGTCCCGATCTCGAGTGCCGCCGACGTGCGCGCGGCCTACGAGCGGGCTCGGGTCACGCAGGAGGCATGGGCCGCACTTCCCGTACGCGAGCGGGTCAAGCCGTTCATGCGTCTGGTGGAGGCGACGGTCGACCGTCGCGAGGAGATCCTCGACATCGTCCAGCTGGAGACCGGAAAGGCGCGCAGGCACGCCTTCGAGGAGGTCCTGGACGTCGCCCTGTGCACGCTCTACTACGCCCGCCGGGCCGGCAAGCTCCTGAAAGAGCGCCGGCGGCAGGGCATCATGCCCGTGCTGACGAAGACCTACGAGGCGCGCCGGCCCAAGGGGGTCATCGGCCTCATCTCGCCGTGGAACTACCCGCTGAGCCTGGGCGTCACCGACATCGTCCCGGCCCTGATCGCCGGCAACGCCGTGGTGCACAAACCCGACACCCAGACCTGCCTGTCCACGCTCTGGGCGGTCGAGCTGCTCCAGGAGCTCGGCCTGCCGGAGGGCCTCTGGCAGGTGGTGGTCGGAGACCCCGCCGAGATCGGCGACCCACTGATCGACAACGCCGACTACCTCTGCTTCACCGGCTCCACCCGGGGCGGCAGGGCGATCGCCGAGAAGGCCGCGCGCCGGCTCATCGGCTGCTCGCTCGAGCTCGGCGGCAAGAACCCGATGATCGTGCTGGAGGACGCCGACCTGGACAAGGCGGCCGAGGGCGCGATCCGGGCCTGCTTCACCAATGCCGGGCAGTTGTGCGTCTCCATCGAGCGGGTCTACGTCCACGAGAAGGTCTACGACGCGTTCGTGGCCAAGTTCGTGGAGCGCACCAGCGCCCTGAAGCTCGGCAACGAGCGCAGCTTCGAGCCGGAGATGGGGTCGCTGACCCACCCACGCCAGCTCGAGGCCGTGAGCCGGCAGGTCGAGCAGGCCAGAGAACTGGGCGCCGACGTCCTGGCCGGCGGAAGACCCCGTCCCGACCTCGGTCCGCTGTTCTACGAGCCCACCGTGCTCGCCGGTGTCACGGCGGACATGGACCTGTGCGCCGACGAGACCTTCGGCCCCGTCGCGAGCGTCTACCCCTTCTCCGATGACGACGAGGCCATCGCCCGGGCGAACGATTCGGTGTACGGCCTCAACGCCTCCGTCTGGACGCGCGACGTGGCCCGCGGGCGCAGCGTGGGCGCCCGGATCCAGGCCGGCACGGTGAACATCAATGAGGGGTACGGCGCCGCGTACGCCTCGCACGACTCCCCCATGGGGGGGATGAAGCAGTCAGGGGTCGGCCGCCGCCACGGTGCGGAGGGTCTGCTGAAGTACACCGAGCCGCAGACCGTGGCCAGCCAGCACCTCATGGGCCTGGCGCCGCCGCCGAGCATGCCGTTCGAGCGGTACGCGGCCATGATGTCCGGGTCGGTCAAGGTCATGAAGCGGTTCCGCCTGCGATGAGGAGCTCCGGGTGAGCATGGATTTCGACGTTCTGATCATCGGCTCGGGCTTCGGCGGGAGCGTCTCGGCGCTGCGCCTGACCGAGAAGGGCTACCGGGTCGGCGTCCTGGAGGCGGGCCGCCGGTTCGACACCCCGGACGGCCCCCCCGCGCAGCGCCACGGGGCCCTGCCCAAGACCTCCTGGCGGGCCTTCCGCTACCTGTGGGCGCCGGGCCTGCGCATGACCGGCATCCAGCGGCTGCACCTCCTGCGAGGCGAGAAGGGCAGCCGGGTGATGGTGCTCGCCGGCGCGGGCGTCGGCGGCGGGTCGCTGGTCTACGCCAACACGCTCTACGAGCCGCTGCAGCCGTTCTTCGACGACGCGCAGTGGAAGCACATCACCGACTGGCGAGCCGAGCTGGCCCCCTTCTACGACCAGGCCGAACGGATGCTGGGCGTCGTGCGGAACCCGACGGTGACGCCGGCCGACCACGCCATCGAGCGGGTCGCGCAGCGGATGGGGCGGGGCGAGACCTTCCACCGCACCCCGGTCGGCGTCTACTACGGCGACGGGCCAGGCGAGGAGGCCCCGGACCCGTACTTCGGCGGAGCGGGGCCGCGGCGGCGCGGCTGCATCGAGTGCGGCGAGTGCATGACCGGCTGCCGGCACGGCGCCAAGAACATGCTGACCGAGAACTATCTGTACCTGGCCGAGAAGGCCGGCGCGAAGGTGCTGCCACTGACCCGGGTGACGGCCGTACGGCCGCTCGGGTCCGGCGGCTACGAGGTGGAGACCACACGCACCGGATCGCCCTTCCGCCACCGCAGGACGGTCACCGCCGAGCAGGTGGTGTTCGCCGCCGGGACCTACGGCACGCAGCGGCTCCTGCACACGATGAAGGCCCGCGGCGTCCTGCCGCGCCTGTCCGACCGGCTCGGGGTGCTGACCCGCACCAACTCCGAGGCGCTGCTGGGGGCGGAGCGCTGGAGCCGGAAGGGCGACGACCACTCCCGCGGCATCGCGATCACCTCGTCGTTCCACCCCAGCGAGGACACGCACGTCGAGCCGGTGCGGTACGGCAAGGGCTCCAACGCGATGGGCCTGATCCGCTCGCTGCTGATCGACGGGCCCGCCGAGGGGGACGCGAAGGCCAAGCCCCGCTGGGCCAAGTTCCTCGGCTACGCGGCCAGGCACCCGTGGGACGTCGTCCGGCTCGCCAACGTGCGCGGCTGGTCGGAACGTACGGTGATCACGCTGGTCATGCAGGTGCGGGACAACTCGATCACGGTTCGCCCGCGCAAGGGGCTGTTCGGCTGGAGCATGCGGGCCGGCACCGGGCACGGTGAGCCCAACCCGGTGTGGATCCCGGAGGCGCACGAGGCCACGAGGCTGCTGGCCGAGGAGACCGGAGGAGTCGGGGGCGGCTCCTGGCTGGACCTGTTCGACATCCCGATGACCGCCCACTTCATCGGCGGCTGTGCCATCGGCGCCTCCGCGGCCGACGGCGTCATCGACCCCTACCACCGGGTCTATGGGTATGAGGGGTTGCACATCGTGGACGGCTCGGCGGTGTCGGCCAACCTCGGCGTGAACCCGTCGCTGACGATCACCGCACAGGCCGAGCGGGCGATGTCACTGTGGCCGAACCACGGTGAGGCCGACCCGCGGCCCACGCTGGGCGAGGGATATCGCCGGCTTCCCGCGGTGGCGCCGCTGAGCCCCGTGGTGCCGGCCGCGGCGCCGGGCGCGCTGCGCCTGCCGATCGTGGACATCACCTGACGATCGGCGGGTGAATCGGTGAAGGGCCCCTGACAGATCAGGGGCCCTTCACGCTGCCTTGGGGACGTCAGGCTCGGTACGCCGCCCACTGCTGCTGCATACGGGTGCTCTGGCCCGCGGTGAACTGGTACATGCACGAGTCGTAGGTGTAGTCCATGAAGTTGTGGATCGGGTCGACACCCGCGGAGGAGCAGGTGTTGCGCCCGGTCGGGCACTGGTAGGCGGGGGACTTCTCGGCGGGCGTGTCGCTCACCGAGTCTCCCGTGGCGCCGCAGCCACCTTGGAATGTGTGATAAAGCCCCATCCAGTGGCCGACCTCATGGGTGCCGGTGTCGCCTTCGTTGTAGCTCGCGAGGCTGCCGCCCGGCACGCTCTGGTAGTGCACGACCACGCCGTCGAGCTTCGGCTGGCTCTTGTAGGAGTTCGGGAAGGTGGCCCAGCCGAGCAGGCTCGTGCCGAGGTCGGCGGTGTAGAAGTTGAGGTCTGAGGCGGTGCCGGCGCGCAGCGCGTTCTTCATCGCGCTCTCGCTGCCCTGCGGGTCGTGGAACCAGGTCGGGTTGTTGGTGCGCTTGGTCTCGGCGCGCTGGAAGACGACACCGCTGGAGGCATAGGACTGGTTGAGCACCTTCAGCTGGTTGGCGAGCGTCGCGTCCGACAGGTTGCCGAGCGGGCCGTCGGTGATGACCTGCCAGTGCACCCCCACCGTTATCGATCCGGCTGCGGCCTGGGCACGACCGGACTGCTGGAGACGGCTGACCTTCGCGTGGAAGTCCTTCTCCATGGCCGCGGCCTGGGCGGTGGTGGGTTGGTTGCGCTCCTGGACCTGAGCGCCCTTGCGCACCCGGGCGCCGGACACGTGCGGGTCGCAGTCCGTACTGTGTGCCGCCGCTCTGGCGGCGGCCTGCGGCGCGGCCAGGGCGGGAGCGGCGGCGGGGGCGTACGCCGCGACGGCTGCGATCGCGCCGAGCGCAGCCAGGATTCCAGCTCGTTTCACGGAACTCCTCGGGGGGTGCTGATCTCCGCGGGGGGCACGGAGTTACCTCTGACCCATTGGGTACATTCGCACCGCCCGGCACCACAACGGCAAATATTTACAAAAGACACCCTTAACCACTCATAACGCTCGCGTAACGACAGCGATGCGCAGGTCAGCGACGGGGTACGCGCTCGAGGTCCGGGGGAGGTCTACGTGGGCAGAGCAAAAAGGATCCTGGTGGCCAGGGCCACCAGGATCCTTTACGTGAAGCGCTCGGCTACGGGGTGGGGACGATGTCCGGTGCGCCGCGGCGGCGGGCGTCGGCCTCCTGGTCTCCCGCCTGCTCCTGGGAGTCGCGCTCCGCCTCGACGCGCTTGTGGTAGTACTCGATCTCCCGGTCCTTCTGGTCCTTGGCCCAGCCGAGCACAGGGGCGAGCAGCTCGGCGGCCTCCTCGGCGACGCCGACCCCGCGATCCCAGGTCTCGATGGAGATGCGCGTACGCCGAGCCAGGACATCGTTGAGGTGCCGGGCGCCCTCGTGCGTGGCCGCGTAGACGATCTCCGCGCGCAGGTAGTCGTCCGCACCCGCCAGTGGCTTGCCGAGATCGGGCTGCTCCCGGATCAGGTCGAGCAGGTCCTCGATCATCGCGCCGTAGCGGTGCAGCAGATGCTCGATCCGCGCGACGTGCAGTCCGGACCGCTGGGCGAGCTGGTGGCGGAAGTTCCACAGGGCCTGATAGCCCTCGCCGCCGGAGAGCGTGATGCGGTCGGTGCACGACTCCGCGACCTTGCCGTCGAGTCCGTGGACCACCGCGTCGACGGTGTCCTTGGCCATGACCCGGTAGGTCGTGAACTTGCCACCCGCCACGATCACCAGCCCGGGCACGGGGTGCGCGACCACGTGCTCACGAGACAGCTTGGAGGTCTCGGCCGACTCGCCGGACAGCAGCGGCCGCAGACCCGCGTAGACACCCTCGACGTCGTCGTGGGTCAGCGGCGTGTTGAGTACCGCGTTGACGTGCTCGAGCACGTAGTCGATGTCGGTCTTGGACGCGGCGGGGTGCGCCTTGTCCAGATCCCACTCGGTGTCGGTGGTGCCGACGATCCAGTGCCGTCCCCACGGGATCACGAACAGCACGGACTTCTCGGTGCGCAGGATGATGCCCGTCGAGGAGTGGATGCGGTCCCGGGGCACGACCAGGTGGATGCCCTTGGAGGCCTTGACGTGGATCTGGCCGCGACCGCCGACCAGTTCCTGGATGTCGTCGGTCCACACGCCGGTGGCGTTGACGACCTGCTTGGCCCGGACCTGCGAATCCTCGCCCGACTCCAGGTCGCGGATCCGCACCCCGGTGACCCGCTCGCCCTCGCGCAGGAAGCCGGTGCACTGCGTGCGCGAGACGATCTGCGCGCCGTACTCCGCGGCCGTGCGAAGGACCGTCATGACATAGCGCGCGTCGTCCATCTGGGCGTCCCAGTACTGCACCGCGCCGACGAACGAGTCCTTGCGCAGCGACGGTGCCAGCCGCAGGGCCTGCCGGCGGAGCAGATGCCGGTGGCGGGGCACGCCGCGCGTGGTGCCCACCGATAGCGACAGCGCGTCGTACAGGGCGATGCCGGCCCCGACGTACCCCCGCTCCCACATGCGGTGGGTCAGCGGGAACAGGAACGGCACCGGCCGTACGAGGTGCGGGGCGATCCGCTGCAGCAGCAGCCCGCGCTCGGTCAGCGCCTCGCGGACCAGGTCGAAGTTGAACTGCTCCAGGTAGCGCAGCCCGCCGTGGATCAGCTTGGAGGAGCGCGACGAGGTCCCCGAGGCGAAGTCGCGCGCTTCCACGACGGCGACGGACAGGCCGCGGGTGGCGGCGTCCAGGGCGACACCCGCTCCGACGATGCCGCCGCCCACGACCACCACGTCGAACTCTTCGTTCGCCATGCGGCCGAGTGCGGTCTCGCGCTCGACGGGCCCCAGACGTGAGCCGCCCAGTCCCATGGCGGCCGATCCTCCAACAGTCATCCCGATTCCCCTCCGGAAGCGTGCGTCCCCGTACTTCCTACCCAACAGTAGGCGCTGTGTGCACGTGGCCTGTGCCACAGCCGGATACGCAGGTCAGGCCGGATACGCAGGTCAGGAGCGTTCAGTGCGGGGTGACGACGACCTGGACCCGTTGGAATTCCTTGAGGTCGGAGTAGCCGGCCGTCGCCATCGCCCGCCGGAGCGCGCCGATGAGGTTCATCGATCCGTCGGCCACGTGAGACGGGCCGTACAGGATCTGCTCCATGCCGCCGATGCTGCCGAGGTTGAGCCGGGCGCCGCGTGGCACCTCGCCGTGGTGAGCCTCACTGCCCCAGTGGTAACCGCGGCCCGGGGCCTCGGTGGAGCGGGCGAACGGCGAACCCACCATGACCGCGTCGGAGCCGCAGGCGAACGCCTTGGCGATGTCGCCGCTGTTGGTCATGCCGCCGTCCGCGATGACGTGAACGTAACGGCCGCCGGACTCATCGAGATAGTCGCGGCGCGCGGCCGCCACATCGGCCACCGCGGTCGCCATGGGCACCGCGACGCCCAGGACCGTACGGGTGGTGTGTCCCGACCCGCCGCCGAAGCCCACGAGCACGCCCGCGGCTCCCGTGCGCATGAGGTGCAGCGCGGCGGTGTAGGTCGCACACCCGCCGACGATGACCGGCACGTCCAGCTCGTAGATGAACTGCTTGAGGTTCAGCGGCTCGGCCTGGCCGGAGACGTGCTCCGCCGAGACCGTGGTGCCGCGGATGACGAAGATGTCCACGCCCGCGTCGATGACCGCCTTGTAGTAGCGCACGGTGCGCTGCGGCGACAGCCGGGCGGCGGTGGTGACCCCGGCGCTGC
>JAOPYH010000261.1 GCA_025964715.1 Streptosporangiaceae bacterium
ACGGCCGCTCCAACAACCCCTCGAACCGCGCACACACCTCATCCAACGCCCCCGCGAACACCGGGAACACTTCCGCCAACTCACAACCCATACCGACCCGCTGACCACCCTGACCCGAGAACACAAAGGCGATCCGCCCCTTGGAGCGTCCTCCCCCGCGTGCGGCTGTACCCTGTACGACCTGGTGGGAAGTGTCGCTCGCGGCCAGTGCCGTCAGGTCGGGGAGGGCGGAGTCCACGTCTGCCGCGAGGATCACGGCGCGGTGCTCGAAGGCGGCCCGGCCGTTGGCCAGGGTGTGGCCGATGTCGAGGGGCCGGGTGTCCGGGCGGTTGGTGGACAGTTGCGCACGAAGCCGGCCCGCGAGCTTGGGCAGCGCCTCGGGGTGCCTGGTCGACAAGGGCCACGGTACGACCGGCGGCGTCGGCACGGCCGAGCGCGCCCCGTCACCCTCCGGCGGCAACGCGCCGTCGCCGGCTCCCGCCTCGGCAGGCGCCTCCTCCAGGATGACGTGCGCGTTGGTGCCGCTGATACCGAAGGACGACACCCCCGCCCTGCGGGGGCGGTCCTCGCCGGGCCATTCCCGGGCTTCGGACAGCAGCTCCACCGCACCGGCCGACCAGTCCACATGTGAGGACGGCGTATCCGCGTACAGCGTCTTCGGCATCCGGCCGTGCCCCAGCGCCAGCACCATCTTCATCACACCCGCGACACCCGCCGCAGCCTGCGTGTGCCCGATGTTCGACTTCACCGAACCCAGCCACAACGGCCGCTCCGCAGAGCGCTCCTGGCCGTACGTCGCCAGCAGCGCCTGCGCCTCGATCGGATCACCCAGCGTCGTCCCCGTACCGTGCGCCTCCACCACGTCCACCTCGGACGGAGCCAGACCCGCATTGGCCAGCGCCGTACGGATCACCCGCTGCTGGGACGGGCCGTTCGGGACCGTGAGGCCGTTCGACGCGCCGTCCTGGTTCACCGCCGAGCCGCGCACCACGGCGAGTACCCGGTGACCGTCGCGTAGGGCGTCCGACAGCCTGCCCAGGACCAGCAGGCCGGCGCCCTCGGACCAGCCCGTGCCGTCCGCGTCGTCCGAGAACGCCTTGCAACGCCCGTCGGCGGCCAGTCCTTGCTGGCGGCTGAATTCGAGGAACATACCGGGCGTCGACATGACGGTGACGCCGCCCACCAGGGCCAGCGAACACTCGCCCGAACGGAGCGACTGCACCGCCATGTGGAGAGCCACCAGCGAGGAGGAGCAGGCCGTGTCCACCGTGACGGCCGGCCCCTTCAGGCCGAGCGTGTAGGCGATCCGGCCGGAGGCGACGGCCATCGAGTTGCCGGTGAGCAGGTAGCCCTCGACACCCTGCGGCAGTTCGGTGAGCTGGGAACCGTAGCCGGTGGAGGCCGCGCCGACGAAGACGCCGGTGTCGGTGTTCTTCAGGGAGACGGGGTCGATGCCGGCGTGCTCGAAGGCCTCCCACGACGTCTGGAGCAGCAGCCGCTGCTGCGGGTCCATGGCCAGGGCCTCGCGGGGGCTCATACCGAAGAAGGCCGGGTCGAACTCGGTCGCGTCGTGGACGAACCCGCCCTCGCGGGCGTAGCTCGTGCCGGGCCGCGTGGGGTCGGGGCTGTAGAGACGTTCCAGGTCCCAGCCACGGTCCACGGGGAACGAGGTCATGCCGTCGCCGGCCTGTTCGAGGAGCTGCCACAGATCCTCCGGCGAGCGGACGCCGCCGGGGAGCCGGCAGCTCATGCCGACGATCGCGATCGGCTCGGTGGCGGCGGCCTCGATCTCGCGCAGCCTCCGGTGCGCCTGGCGGAGGTCGCCGGTGACCTTCTTCAAGTAGTCGAGCAGCTTCTGCTGCTCGCCGCCGTCCGCGCTGCGCACAATCCGGTTCTCGCTCAAGACGCCCCACCAAATTCCCCGTCGATCAGTTTGAAGAGCTCGTCGGCCGTGGCCGACTCCAGTGCCTCGGCCTCGTCGTCGCCTTCCGCCGGTCCACCGGGCGTGGCGACCGCCCACTTCGCGGCGAGGGTCTGCAGACGCCGGTTGACCACGTCGTCCAGCGCGCCGTCGGACGTCAGCCGGTCCAGCGCCCGCTCCAGCCGCTCGATCTCCTCGAGGGCCGCGTGCGCGGGTGGGGCGGTGTCCGTGCCGTCCCCGCTGTCGTCCGGGACGATCTCGGACAGCAGGTGGTCCGCCAGCGCGGCCGGGCTCGGATGGTCGAAGACCAAGGTGGCGGGCAGCCTGGTGCCGGTCGCCGTGCCCAGCCGGTTGCGCAGTTCGATCGCGGTGAGCGAGTCGAATCCCAGTTCGTTGAAGGCGTACTCCGGTTCGATATCCTCGGCACTGCCGTGTCCGAGGACCGCCGCGGCCTGGCCACAGACCAGGTCCAGCAGGTGCTCGGCCCGGTCGGCGGCGGGAAGTGCTCGCAGGTGGTCCGCCAGGGCGGCAGCCGGTTCCGCGGCAGCCGAACGGCGTGGTGCGGGACCCGCGAGGAGGCGCAGCAGCGGCGGCACCGGTCCGGCGGCGAACGTCCCCGGTGAGGTGTCCAGGCGCATCGGCAGCAGCGCCGCCTCGTCAACGGAGAGGGCGAAGTCGAGCAGGCGGAGTCCCGATTCCTCGGAGAGCGGCCGCAGTCCGGCCTGTGCCATCCGCGCCAGGTCCGTCTCGGTGAGGTGGCCGGTCATGCCCCGGTCGGCGACCCATGGCCCCCAGGCCAGCGACACGGCGGGGACTCCGCGGTGCCGGGCCCAGCGGGCGAACTCGTCGAGGAAGGCGTTCGCGGCCGCGTAGTTCGCCTGTCCCGCGCCGCCGAAGGTGCCGGCCGCGCCCGAGAAAAGGACGAAGGCGGCGAGGCCGGCGTCCTTCGTCAGCTCGTACAGATTCATTGCGGCGTAG
>JAOPYH010000279.1 GCA_025964715.1 Streptosporangiaceae bacterium
CACCGATGCCCGCCCCGCAGCCGACGGGGCGGGCATCGGCGTTCCACCGATCACGGCTCATGTACTTTTCGTCAATGTGCCACGACCGATAGACCGTGTCCTCTTGTCGATGAGTCGATGCGGCCCGGGTCCTGCACACGAGCGGCGCCCGGCGTCCCGGGATCACAGGATCCGCAGATCGTCCCACCCTGCGGCAGTGACGCTGAGGACAAGCAAGCCTTGCTGGGACACCTCACCGGACAGCCCAGCGAACCAGTCCGAGCAGTTGGGACGTGCGGTTCACCGGAGGACCGAGGTGCCGCGCCCGCTCGGGCGAGCGCGGCGCGCGGTCATGCCTCGCTCTTCTCCAGCGCCTCGACGGGCGGACCGGTCTCGGCGGCCGGTTGCTCGCCCTCGCGGGCGTAGGGCAGGCGCGGGACGAAGGGGCCGGCCATCGCCGTGGTCACCAGCGCCATGATGACCATCATCGTGAACATGCCGCCGTCCAGGACGCCGATGGTCACCCCCGCGTTGAGGATGATCAGCTCGGTCAGGCCCCGGGTGTTCATCAGGAAACCGACCGTGCGGGCGTCACGCCAGGACAGGCCCGACAGCCGCGCCGGTTCTCCCGACGAGCTTGCCGAGGCTGGCGATCACGCAGATGGCCAGCATTTCGACCACGTCGCTGCCGCCGAGTTTGGTGATGTCGACGGTGAGGCCGGTGCTGACGAAGAACACCGGCAGGAGCAGAGTGGTGACGTGTTCCATCGGTACCCGCACCCGGACCTCCAGGGAGCGGCCGACCTCCCGGGGCATGATCAGGCCGAAGGAGAACGCCCCGAAGATGGCGTCGAGCCCGGTCTGGTTGGTGACGTAGCCGGCCAGGAACGCCCCGCTGGCGAACAAGCCGAGCAGGAGCGGGGAGACATCGCCGTTGCGCGTGGCCCGGGAGACCAGCAGCTTGATCAGGGGCCGCACGACAAAAGCCAGCACCACGACGTACAGGGCGGAGTACCCGACGATCCTCAGCAGCGTCCCGGGACCGTCGGAGGCGGCGACGGCCGAGACCACGGCGAGCATGCACCAGGCGAGGACGTCGCCGATCGCCGCGCTGCCCAGGGCGAGAGTGCCCGCCTTGGTCATCTGCAGCCGGTGTTCGAGGATGATCCGGGCCAGTACGGGAAACGCCGTGATGGCCATGGCGGTGCCCACGAAGAGCACGAAGGACAATTCGCTGACGTGGTGGCCGTTCACCCTGGCGTGGTCGTGGAACAGCCAGATCGCCAGCAGGACGCCGGTGACAAACGGCAGGGTGATGGAGGAGAGGGACAGGCCAATCACGGCGTTGCGGCTGCGCCGGATCTCCGCGGCGCTCATCTGCCAGCCGATGAGGAACATGATCGTCTTCAGCGCCTCCCAGGCCGAGCTGGAGATTCTCGCCCGTACGTCCGAGGTCCGGGAGGCCCTCGCGGTCGACAGCATCGCCGTAGCCGCCCCGCGCTTCTGGACGTTCACCCCGCTCGGCGACGGCGTCGAGGTGACGGCCACGCACACAGTCGCGATCAACCCGGAAGCCGCCCGCAAGGTGCTCGGGGACAGCAGCACGCTCGCCCAGGCCCGCGCCTACCTGCGCGAGGCGCTGGGCGGGAACGGGCGAGCCACCCTGGCGCACGCCGATGCCTACGCGGGCGAACGGGCCGGCCAGGACTGACCGCCCGGCGCGGAGACGGTACGCGCCTTCCTGTTCCACTCGACCCCGACGACCTCGCGAGGCAATCAGTGGCTCAGAATCCGACGCAACTTCTGGCCGAGGCTATGGTCGACGTCTCGGTCGTCCTGCTCTTCAGCGCTGCCCTGACCCCGCTTTTCCGGCGGCTCCGGCAGCCCCAGGCGATCGCCGAGATCATCGCGGGCATCGCCCTAGGTCCGAGCCTGCTCGGACTCTTCCCTGGGAACCTGCCGCATCGGCTGTTCCCCCCTGCCGTGCGGCCGGACCTGTCAGCCATCGCGCCTGCACTGGACGCCGATCGCTCCGGTGCGCATCCAGGCGGTGAGCGTACGGATGCCGTACCTCCACATTTCCTGGGCGAAGACGTCGTACAGGGGGCCGCGGAAGTCGGCACCGAGCAACACGGCGTACAGCTCACGGTCGGCCTCCAGCGCGAGGACTTCGGGAGCGTCGTCAAAGTCATGGATTCGAAACCCGCGCCCGCCGCCCCAAAGCCTGTGCGCGTCCTCGCCGTCCGCCAGTTGCTCCCGAGCCCGAAAAAATCGTCCTCGCCTCCCGGGCCGCCCGGGAGGCTCTGCAGACGGGCCAGCAGAACCGCCGACAGCGCGGGCGGCACGACGGCGGAGACCGTGCTCTTCAGCTGTCGCTGCTCGTGCGCAGCCGCCTTGCAGTTCACGCAGGTAGCCAGATGCGCGAGTACCCGGTCTCGGGCATCGTGGCGCAGCTCGCCGTCGACAAAGGCGGCCAGACGGTCGCCGAGATGCTGTTCGGCAAGCACGAGGGTGGCGGCGGCGCTGCTCGCCACCTGGGCCTCGAAGACGGCGCCGCCGCCGGCAGACCACTCTTCGCTCTCGTCCGCCCGCCCATCGCCAGTCATCTGGCATCACTCTCCCTCGCGCTGTGGTTCTATCCGTCTTGCGACTGATACGGCACGAAGAACGAGACTCCCCACGCGATCTCGGGAACTTTCTTGTGAGGGAGGCCCGCACCGTCCCTGGGATGTGGACCTCCGCTGTGTTCGTCTGCCGGCTCTTCTAAAACCCGGATAATCTCCCCATATCCGTGTTTCAAGAACGGCGGCAATTCCGGCGAACGGGGCGGGCAGTGGCAGATCATCAGACAGCGGTCGAACCGGTCGTCACTGCGGCGGCACCGGTGCGGCCGGAGGACTTCGACGCGGCCACCCGCGCCGCCCTGGGAGAGGTCGACGTCCGGGCCGCGGCGGTGGTCGCCGACGGACGGC
>JAOPYH010000336.1 GCA_025964715.1 Streptosporangiaceae bacterium
CGAGAGCCAGCACCGGCGCCAGCCCGCCGACCGACACGAGGTTCGGATCATCGAACGTCGCCGACAACGCCGAAGAACCGTGAGAGAGTCGCATCCAGCGGATGCCCTTCTGTATGGACCGACGTGACCTTCGACAAGCCACAACGTTCATGGCCAGAAGGGTATTCGCGCATTGCGACCCGCGATTGGCGACACGTTCGACGGTGGATCGAGGCTGAGCACGCGTTCGTGCTGACCGGCGGAACTCAGTTGGTGACTGGCCCGGGGTCAGCCGGCCGCCGATTGCACAGGCCGGTCCTCGCCGCCGCGCTCCTCACAGCGTGAGGCCCATGCCGGTATCGCCGAGGCGACCACCTGACGCTCTCGACGACCCGACGGGTCGGCACCACCAGGCTCGGCGGCCGGCCGGCGCAATCGATCAGCCGAGGCAGCAGGCGCCCCCGCTGCTCAGCCTTCGGCCGACCAGGACGCCGACGTGGCGTCGTAGCCGTACACCCACCGGGGATCGCTGTCGTAGCGCAGCCAACGGTTCTCGCGGGCCTCGTTCTGGATCCGGGCGGTGCGCGCCAGTCGATGCCCCTGGAACCTGCGCAACGCCGTCATCACCGAGTCGGGGTCGGCCGCTCCTGTCAGACACCGCGCGAGAACGACGGCATCCTCCAAGGACGTCGCGGCACCCTGCGCCATGTAGGGGACCA
The DNA here is from genome assembly GCA_025964715.1 of Streptosporangiaceae bacterium. GTDB lineage: Bacteria > Actinomycetota > Actinomycetes > Streptosporangiales > Streptosporangiaceae > Actinomadura_C. The sequence goes on from JAOPYH010000336.1 coordinate 699, forward strand.
TCGGATGGCAGGCATCCCCGATCATGATCACCGGACCGCGGTCCATCCACCGCGGGAGCGGAGCCCGCTCGAGCAACGCCCACTTGTACGTCACCTCGCACGCGGCCAGGACCGCCTGCACGTGATCGTGGAAGCCGCCGAAGGCCTCGCGGAGCTCCGAGACATCCCCGCGTGAGGACCAGGACTCGTGCTGCCAGGACGGCTCGGGGACGCTCGTGACGAAATAGCATTCCGTTCCGCCGGATATGCGGTAGACCACGACGTGCCGGTCCGGCCCCCACCACTTCACATACGGATCCACCCCGTCGGCGGCGATGGCCTCGACCGGAATGACCCCCCGGTAGGCCACCCGGCCGGTGAAGTGCGGCCGTTCGGGACCGAGCATCTGCTCCCGGACGCGGGAGTGGATCCCGTCAGCGGCGATCACCACGTCCGCGCGCGTGGGCGGGCCCGACGCGAAGGCCAGCTCCACATCCCCGTCCGGCAGCACCTCGTAACCCGTCAACTGGCGGTCGAGCTCCAGCTTGATCCCGCCCGCGGCTTCGACCATGGCCGCGTGCAGGTCGCCGCGGTGCAGCTGCAGGAACGGGGCACCGTAGTCCTCCCGGGCACGCTCCCCGAGCTCCACTCGAGAGGTCACCGCCCCCGTGTCCCAGGTTCGGCTCAACCGGTAGGGAGGCGCGACCGCGACGCGCTCCACCGCCTCGCCCAGCCCGAGGTGGAACAGGCACGTGCTCGCGTTGGGGGTCAGGTTGATGCCCGCACCGACTCGTGCGAAGGCCGACGCCTGCTCGTGGACGGTCACCGAGAACCCTGCGCGGTTCAACGCGATGGCCGCGGCCAGGCCCCCGATGCCCGCGCCGACGACCGAGACCTCGAGGCCACCGGCGGCGGTCACGTCAGTTTCCTTCCGGGGCGGCGACTTCCAGGGGAGCGCCCCCGCGACCCGCCTGTGCCGTGTCCCGCGCTCGGTGGGTGCTGGTCATGACGAGACGGGAACGGCGCGCGAGGTGGCCTCGTCGTTCCCGGCCTCAAGCGGGGCGGACCAGGCATCGTAGGTGTAGACCCAGCTTGGGTCGGTGGAGTGCCGCAGCCAGCGGTTCTCGCGCGACTCCAGCTGGATGCGACTGGTGCGCGGCTTGCGATGCTCCTCGAAGCGCCGGAACGCCTCCGCGACCCCTCCGTGCTGGTCCGCCTCGGTCAGGCACCTCCCCAGGACGACCGCGTCCTCCATCGAGGTCGCGGCGCCCTGCGCCATGTAGGGAGTCATCGGGTGACAGGCGTCCCCCATCAGGACGGCGTTCCCGGCCCGCCAGGTGGAGAGCGGCTCACGCTCGTAGATCGCCCATTTGTGCACCGAGGGACAGGCGTCCAGAACGCTCCGGACGTGCGGGTGGAAGTCGGCGAAGGCAGCCCTCAGCTCGCCGAGATCCCCGACCGCGGACCACGATTCGATGGTCCAGTCCTCGTCCGGCACGCTCGTGGTGAAGTAGAGCTCCCGTCCGGCGCTCACGTAGTAGATGACGATGTGCCGGTCGGGCCCCCACCACTTCACGCACGGATCCAGGTCCGGCTTTCCGGGATAGTTGCCCGGCATCACCGTGCGGTACGCCACCCGGCCGGTGAACGACGTGTCCTCCGCGCCGATCAGGCGCTCCCGGACACGGGAGTGGACGCCGTCGGCGCCCACCACAGCGTCGGCGAGGGCCCGTGACCCATCCTCGAAGGCCAGCTCGAACCCTCCTTCTCCGGCCTCGCCGATGTCCACCAGCCGCTTGCCGAACTCGATCAGGCTCGGGTCGACGGCCTCCTGCAGGACGGCGTGCAGATCACCCCTGTGCAGGAGGTAGTACGGCGCACCGAACCGGCGCTCGGTCTCGTCGCCGAGCGGCAGCTCGAACGTCGGCTCACCCGTGTCGAACTCACGGTTACGCATGGACGGTGGCCGGAAGGCCACCTCGGCCAGCGGCGCCGCCAGCCCCAGGCCGGCCAGCACGCGCATGGCGTTGGGACCCATCTGGATGCCCGCGCCCACCCGCGCGAACTGCCGCGTCTGCTCGTACAGGCGCACGGGGATGCCCATCTTCGTCAGCACGGCCGCCAAGGTCAGGCCACCCACACCTGCACCGACGATCGCCAGGGGTACGCGCTCTGTGTCCCGGTCCATCAGCCATCCTTCCATAGGTCACCGCGGGTGACCGCCGCCATGGTGTTACGCCGAACGTAACGGCCGTTTCTCTGCTGTGCTAACGTAATCGCGCTATGGCGGGCCATGTCAAGGGCGCTGACTCGGTCGTTCCAGGAGCCCCCGGCGGGCCGGGCCGACCCTCGATCGTCGCCGTGGGCGCGATGGTGATCGCCACCGCCACCCCGTATCTCATCGCAACCTTGGCACCGTTCCTCACCGACGCCCTGCGCCTGTCCCCCGTCACCTACGGGGTGCTGGCCGCGTCGTCGTACGGGGTGGCGGCCCTGGCCTCCGGGACCGTGGGCGCCACGGCCGACCGGGCCGACCTCAAGGCCGGTCTCGTCGGCCTCATGGGCGCCTCACTCCTGTCCTGGGTCGGGCTGGCCGCTGCCCGAGGATTCTGGTCGGCCCTCGTGGCGGCGGCCGTCGGCGGGATCGGTCTGGCCGCATCCAATCCGCTGACCAACCGGATGGTCGCCGAGGCGAAGCCGAGGAACTACGGGCTAGCCTTGGGGATCAAGCAGGCCGGCGTTCCGCTGTCCGCCTTCCTCGTCGGCGCCGCGGCACCCGCGCTCGCCACCGCCTGGGGATGGCGGCTGGGGCTGTGCTCCTTGGCGCCCGTCCCCGTTCTCCTGACGGCGTGGGGATACCGCCACGTGCCGCGGACCCGCGGGCCGCGAACCGCTGCGGTGATCCGGAAGGCCCGGGCGACGAGATCGATCCGCCGCCTCTCGATGTACGCCTTCCTGATGGGGGCGGGCGGAGGAGTCCTGAACGCCTATGTCGCGATATTCGCGATCAGCACGCTGCACAGCAGCCGGACCTCAGCCGGCTTCCTGGTCGCCCTCCTCGGCGCCGTCGGCATCGGTTCCCGCATCGCCTGGGCAGCGTTGAGCCAGCGGGTCCAACCCGTGGTGCTGCTGCTCAACCTCGCCGTGGGGGCGACGTTCAGCGCGGGGAGCCTGCTCGCAGCCGGGAGCCTGGGGAGGGTCATGCTCGTGATCGCCTGCGTGGTCGCCGGCACGACGTCGGTGTCCTGGCTGGGCGTTGCGATGGTCGCGGTCTTCCGGCTCAGCCCCGGAGCAATCGGCTCCTCGACCGGCTCGGTGTCCAGGGGGTTCTACCTGGGTCTCATGGCGGCACCCATCGGTGGTGGCCTGCTCCTCCAGCACACCCACGATTACCAACCCCTGTGGATCAGCCAGGCGGTCTGCTTCGCCGGTGCAGCCGCCGTCGCATTCCTGATCCACCGCACTCCGATCCACAGCACCCCGGAGCAGTGAGGAAGGACCCGGAGCAGTGGGGGCCGACGTCGGGGAGGGCCGTCTGCTCCGCCGTCCTTACCGGCGACGGGCCCACGGGACGAACACGCGCTCCAGGAAGGTGCCCAGCCACGCGGCAGCCGCCCCCAGCAGCAGCACCACCGCCAAGCCTACGAACATCTGGGGGATGTTCAGGATCTGCCACGCGTTCCAGATGAAGTACCCCAGGCCGTCGTTCGAGCTGACGAACTCCACGGAGACGATGAGGATCAAGCCCTGGCCGATGGCCAGCTTGATCCCGTTAATGATCGACGGCATGGCACCGGGGATCACCACGTAGCGGAGGTACAACCTCCGGGGGAACGCGAAGGCATGCGCGACGTCGCGGTAGAGCGGGCTGCTGAAGGAGACGCCGCTCAGGGTGTTGAGGGCCACCATGAAGAACACGCCCAGTGCGACCAGGGCGATCTTGCTGGCCTCACCGATACCCAGCAGAACCAGGAGCAACGGGAGCAGGGCGAGCTTCGGCATGGGGTAGGTCGCGCTGATCAAGGGGGCGAGGCTGAATCGGGCGAACCGGCTGGTACCCATGAGCAGGCCTAGGACGAGGCCGGCCACCGCGCCGATCAGGAAGCCCCACGCCAGACGGACCAGAGTGGCAGCCAGCGCCGAGCCGACGTCCTGGAGCAGGTGGTGACTAAAGGCGTCAGACCACGCCTGTTCCGCCACGGTACTCGGTGACGGGAAGAATTGCGGGTCGATGACCCCCACCCGAGAGCCCAGTTCCCACAGGGCGATCAGAACGATCGGAAGCCCGAAACCGAGAGCTATCCGCAGGACCTTCTCGTTCCGCCGCTGTCGCAGCCACGCGGCGTGGGCCTGCTGCAGGCCCGGAACCTCGGGAGCCTTGCTGGTCTGGGCTGTGTCCTCCAGGAGGGTCATGACGTCACCTTCGGCTTTGGGCGCTAGTGTCGTCAGGACGGGACCGGAGGGTCTGGCCGACCTCCGATGCGAGTCGCTGCCACAAGTCGCCGACCTGTTGACGGAAATCGCTGCGCGCCCGGATCGCCATGACGTCGCCGCGTGGTGTTGCACCGTGGTCGATGTCGAGGACATAGCTGATGCGCCCGGGCCGTGCGCTCATGAGCGCCACCCGGTCCCCCACCGTCAGCGCCTCTTCCAAGTCATGAGTCACGTACAGCACCGTGGGAGAGACTCGCTCCAGGATGGCCCCGAGTTCCTGCTGCATGATGATCCGGGTCTGCGCATCCAGCGCGGCGAACGGCTCGTCCAACAGAAGGACCAGCGGTTCGGTCGCGAGCGCTCGGGCGAAGCACGCGCGCTGGCGCATTCCTCCCGAGAGCTCGTGAGGGTAGGACCCTCTGAAGTCGCCCAGGCCGGTCAGTTCGAGATAGTGCTGCGTTCGTTCCGCGCGCACCGACCGCGGCAGACCGAGAGCCTGCAGCGCCGCATCCACGTTGCGCCCGACGGTCAGCCACGGGAACAGCGAATCCTGCTGGAACACCGTGGCGCTGACCGGGCGGCCCGTGGCGCCCTTCTGCCAGCCGATCGTGCCCTGGTAGTCCTTGTCCAGCCCGGCGAGTATGCGCAGCAACGTGCTCTTGCCGCAGCCACTGGG
>JAOPYH010000401.1 GCA_025964715.1 Streptosporangiaceae bacterium
GAACGGCGGAGCCCGCCCAGCATCCCGGCGGCGACCTGCGCCACCGGCCGCACCAGCCGGCGCACCCGCGGTCGCAGCACGTCGCCGAGACCGGTCGAGCAGTCGACGCCCGGGAAGCCACGGGAAGGCGGCTGCCGGGGCGACCACCGCATCGCGTCGGCCGACACCGCCCGGTCCGCACGCGCACCCTCGATGGCCGCTCCGACCGGCCCGCCGTCCCGCATGAGCCCCCTCACCGCCCGCTCCTCCGGCCCCCCGGATACCCCACGGACGACGCGCCAGTCGCGACACGCCGGGGAACGTGCGGCGCACAACCTGAAGGTCCGGGACCATTCCCCCGTGGGCTACTTCGGCACCTTCATCTACCGCGACGGCCAGTGGCAGGACCACGGCGGCGGCGAGCGCGAGCTGGTGGTCGACATCCACGACAGCGACATCGCCACCGTCGACTACCGCCCCGCGCCGCCCGGGCTCGGCCGCTTCTACCTCGGCTACCAGCCGCGCGACTACTTCGAGGACCCCGACGCCAGCTGGCCGGTCGACGTCCCGGCAGAGGTCGACGGCTTCGTCGGCTGGGCTGCCCAGACGCTGGGCTCCGCGCCCGACCCGGACGACGTCCGCACGCTCCTCGTCGAGGAGGCCGCCGTCCCGGCCGACGACTTCGTCGAGGACGCCGCCGCGCGGCTCATCGGACTGCTCGGCCTGCCGCTGCCGCCGGCCCTCGCCGAGGTGACCAACTAGGAGGGGACCAGCGTGGACGCCGCGTACTCAGGGTGCGGCGGCGGCCCGCTGGATGCGGTCCAGGAAGCGGTGGCGTCGTGCGGCGTGGACGAAGTCGGGCACGACGTGGGTGCCGACGGTGAGATCGGCCCGGATCTGCCCGTAGGCGTGCGCCACGGGGTGCCAGATCTCCGTTCCCGCCCTGTCGAGTCGCGGAAGGGCCGAGTAGGAGGCGGGTACCGGGAGCTCCGTGGGCGCGGTGTCGTCACCGTGTGCGCCGTGGACGAACGCCTGGCCGAACTGCAGATGACCCGAGCCGCCGGTGATCAGCAGGTCGCCGTCGGTTCCGTTGATCTCCCAGTGGAAGTTGGTGGCGCGCGATCTCCCGCCGCGGAAGTGGACGGAGGCCACCGCGCCGCCTTCGAGCACACCGCCGACGGCGATCTGGTCCGCCGCGGTCATCGGCGCGAACGCTCCCGTCGCGCCGTTGCGGACTTGCCGGCGGCGGGTCGCCAGGACGGCCGTGAGACCGGTGAACTCCCCCAACGCCATGGTGAGGGCGTCGATGGTGTGGCCGAACGGGATGGTCAGCAGGGTGGCGCCGTTGCCGCGGTCGAGCAGGTATTCACCGCCCGGCGGGAACTCCGCTCCCCAGCCGAGGCCCGAGGCGATCACGCTGGTGGACAGCACCTCGCCGACGTAGCCCTCGGCGATCAGGTCCCGCAGGTAGCGGACCGGGGGCGCCGAGCGGGCCTGCAGCCCGACGAAGGTGCGGATCCCCTGTGCCTGCGCGACGGCGGCCAACTCCTCGGCCTCGGCGAGGCCGTTGCCCAACGGCCACTCGCAGAACACCATCTTCCCGGCTTCGAGCGCGGCCAGGGTCAGTTCCCGGTGGTACGGGACCTTGACGGCGACGACCACGAGGTCGACCTCGTCGCGCCGGGCGAGTTCCTCGGCGCTGCCGAAGCTGAGAGGGATGCCGTACGTCTCCCCCGCGGCCTTGGCGGATGCCGAACTGCTCGCGGACAGCGCGCGGACCTCGAAGCCCGGCACGGCTCGCAGGGCGGGCAGGTGAGCCTGGGCCGCCCAGCCCCCGGAGGCGGACAGACCGATGATCCCGACGCCGATCGGGGCAGTGAGGGCAGCCGAGGAGGTCATGGTGGGTGCGCGCGGGCTCAGAAACCGAGGGCTTCCTCGACCAGGACGACGTGGGCGCGGCCCGGCATCTCCCCGCTGATGACGAGCTGCTTGTTGATGGCGCTGGGCATGCCGTAGGCGGCGCGGGCGCGGGCGTCCTCGAGCGGATAGCTGTACCGCTGGATCCGCGCGAAGGCCGTGGCCAGGTCGGGCACGACCTTCTGCGCTCCGACGACCCAGATCACCTGACTGGCACCGAAGGCGTAGGCAGGCAGCTGGCTGCCGGAGGCGGAGGCGATGACCAGCTGACCGTCCTCGGTGACGGCGTGCACACTGCCCACCACCACCTGGGGACTGGCGACGCCGCGCCGGAATTCGGCGAACTGGGTGGCCGGGTCGAGGGTGTCCAACACCGCCCGGGCGGCGTCGTAGCGCTCCTGCTCGAGGATGTCCTGCGCGAGCCCGATCGTCTCCAGCGTCCGCGAGGTCGCGTTGTAGACGTGCGCCCCGTCCGGGATGAGTTCGTGCACGCGGGCGCGGGCCGCCGCGCCGTCCGGTAGGACCTCCGCCTCGATCCCGCGCGCCCTGAGCGCCGCCGCGACCCGGTGCAGGGTCGCCGGGTCCGCGGGGCGGGCGAAGCCCGGGTCAGGGGCGAGGACGCCGTCCGGGAGGTCGGCTACCGGGGTCTGGATGTCGGACACGTCGGGCTCCTCACGTTGCAGTTATTGATCAGTACTGGCGCACTGATCGGAACCGGCTCTAGTCTCGGAAGGCTGGTGTCCGACGACAAGACGGCACTTTGAGGTGCCCTGGTCACGTGGAGGTGCCCATGAGCGTCACGGACCCGGACGTCGTCTGCTGCACGGTGCACGAGGTCCTGGGCCGGGTCGGGGACAAGTGGTCGGCCCTCACGATCGCCCGGCTCGGCAGCGGAACGCAGCGCTTCAGCCGACTGCGCCGGGACATCGACGGGATCAGTCAGCGCATGCTCACCGTGACCCTGCGCAACCTGGAACGGGACGGCCTGGTCAGCCGGCACGTCTACCCGGAGGTCCCCCCTCGCGTGGAGTACACGCTCACCGACCTGGGCACCTCCCTGCACGAGGCCGTCCTCGGCCTGGTGCAGTGGAGCGAGGACCACACCACGGACATCCAGCAGGCCCGGACCCGCTACGACCGGACCGGAGAGCCTGCTCGCCGACCGTAAGCGGCTGGTGGACGGCGAAACCGCAGCGGGTCGAACAGCGCGATCGAATGCTTCGTCGCCCCGTCGACGGCGAGGTCGGCCAGGATCTCCCCCACCACCGGCACGAACTTGAACCCGTGCCCCGAGAACCCGCAGGCCACGGTCACCTGGGCGTGCTCCGGGTGACGCCCGATGACGAAGTCCTCGTCGGGAGTGGTCGTGTACATGCACGGGACTCCGCGCAGGAACCGGCCGGGAAGGGTGGGCAGCACCCCGGCCAGGTATGCCGCCATCTGATCCACCTCCTCCGGGCGGACGACGCGGTCGAGGCCCTCCGGATCGGACACCGTCGAGCCGCGCCGGAAGAACGCCACCTTCGCCCCCCCGGCCGGGCCGTCGATCGCCGGGAACCCGTACACCTGCATGCCGTCGGGAGCCTCGTGGATGTAGATCGGGTGCCGCTCCGGCAGGTACGGCGCCACCCCGCCGGCCGGCTGGAACCAGAACT
>JAOPYH010000416.1 GCA_025964715.1 Streptosporangiaceae bacterium
TGTCTGTGACGGTGTGATCGGCGTCAGCGATGCGGCGGCGCGGCGGGTGGAGGGGTTGGTGTTGCCGGAGGCGCCGGGCCTTACTGCTCGACAGCTGGCCGCGCGGGTCCGCCGGGCCATTGTGGAGGCGGATCCGGAGGGGTTCGAGGACCGTCGCAGGCAGACTGTGGCCGGCGGGTGGAGTTGTACGACAACCCTGATGGGACCGCGGATCTGTCCGGGCGGGATCTGCCGGCTGATGAGGCCGAGGCGGCGTTCAACTACGTTTCGGCGCTCGCGGCGGCGATCAAGGCCGATGGGGATGAGCGGCCGTTGGCGGCGATCCGTGCGGATGTGCTGTTGCGGTTGCTGCGCGGCCGCGGCCCGGCTGAGGTGGGTTCGGCCGGCGGGTCCGCGGGGATTGAGCGGCCCGCGGGTGCGGGTGCGGGGTTGTGCGGAGATGGCGCTCGTGAGGTCGGCGACACCGGTGCGAGCGAGGCCGCAGCTGTCGCCGAGGCTGTCTGGGACGAGCTTGATGAGTTGCTCGCCCACAGCAGCGTCTCGGGTGGTCCGGCGGAGCGGCGGTTGCTGGTCGCCGAGGCGGCCCGGCGGATGCGGGAGGCGTTCGCGGAGCTGAAGATCCGCTGGTGTGAGGTGGGGGTGGATCAGGACGGTGATCCGGTCCACGGTCGTGACGGCTATCGGCCCTCGGCCGGGATGCGCCGGTTGGTCCAGGCCAGGAATCGGATGTGTGTCTTCCCGACCTGCCGCCGGCCCGCCGCCGCATGCGACCTCGACCATACGATCCCCTATCACCGGGGCGGGCCGACGTGCCCGTGTAACCTCGCGCCGCTGTGCCGACGGCACCACCGCCTCAAACAAGCCCCGGACTGGACACTGATCCAGCCATGGCCCGGAGTGGCGCTGTGGATCACACCCACCGGCCACTGGCACCTCGTGGGACCCGGCCCCTGAGACGCCGGCTGCGGCAGGGCCCGGGCCAGCGCGGTGTCACCCGGCTGGGATGAGGGTCGACAGCAGATCAGAGCGGAAGCCGGACGTGTCGTGATGGCCGGGCTGCCAGGTGCAGCCGAGGGTCAGGGCGGCGACCCGGCCGGTGGCGAGGACCCGGCGGACCGCGTCGACGACGGATGAGGCCGTGGGGCCGCCCGGAGCCGGATACCGGAGCCCCGGCAGTTCCGCATGGCGGATCACGTCCAGATCCAGGTGGAGCAGGAGAGGCCCGTCCGGCAGCACGTCCGCGGACAGGTCGTGGACACCGGCCCGGCGGATGTCCGCGGAGGCCAGGTAGCCGGCCTCCGCCGGATCGAGGTCCCGGGCATCGACCAGGAGCACGCGGTTCTCCGGCAGGGCACGCATGCCCAGACGCGCGCAGATCAGCTCCGGACGGTAGCCGACGAGAAGGCGAAGCGGCATGCCACCCAGATAACCCGAGGTCGTGGTCTCCAGGGTCTGCACATCGCCGTGCGCGTCGAACCAGACGATCGAGGGCTCCACGCCGGCCCGCTGCAGACCTGCCGTGGTGCCGAGGGGCACCATGCAGTCGCCCGATACGACCGTGGGCACCTCTCCCCTCCGCACCGCGCGCTCCACCGTCTGGGCCACCGCCTCGTGCAGCCGCCCGAGGCGGACCCAGGTGTTCTCCCCCCCGAGCATCGTCACGGTGACCGTACTCAGGTGGCTGACGCGGGGGAGAGGCACGTTGAGGTCGGGGAGGTGTTCATCAAGGTGATATGGCACGAAGATGACCGTCACCTCCGAAGGCTAACCGGGCCGATGACACGCCACCAGCCCTCAAAAGCCTTACGGCTGCGTATCCCGAGGGGGCCCGGTCACAGCGCGACGAACATGAGCCCGCGTTGCTGGAGGGCCGGGAGCACTGTGCGGAGTGCTCCGATGGTCTGCGTGCGGTTGCCGCCGCCGTCGTGACACAGCAAGATGTCCCCGGCCTTCCCCCGCAGCAGCCTGCGGGCGATCGTCAGAGCGCCGGGACGCGTCCAGTCCCGCGTATCGACCTCCCAGTCGATGCAGGTCATCCCGTGCGCCGCCGCGGTGTCCAGAACCTGCGGAGACCAGGCACCGCCGGGGGAGCGGAAGAACTTCGGCGCGACGCCCGTGGCCTGAGCGATGCGGTCGTGCCCGCCGACGATCTCCTGCTCGATCCGGGCCGGTGGGAGGCGCGGCAGGTTGAGCGGATGGGTCACCGTGTGATCTGAGAGCTGGTGCCCCTCGGCCACGATGCGCTGCACCAGCTTGGGCCACTGCCTTACCTGCAGCCCGATGACCGAGAACGTCGCGGGCACTTTGTGCTCCGCGAGCAGGTCGAGCAGCATCGGGGTGTACGTGGGATGGGGTCCGTCGTCGATGGTCAGCGCCACCGCGTTGGCGGGCGCGGCCGGCGTGAGGTCGTGCAGGGTGTGCACCGGCCGGCGTACGGCCTGCACCGGCTTGCCCTGGGCGTAGCTCGGGTCGGGTGGCCCTTTCGGCGGGACGGTGTGCTTCCTCGGAGCCTCGCCCGGCCGCATGGCCCGCGCCACCTCCGGGACCCCGCCGGCGAGCACGCCGGCGCCGACCGCGGCGAAGGTCATCAGAGCCTGCCGTCTGTCCACTGTCCCACGCCGCTCTCTGAAGTTGATCTAGGTTCCAATGTATCCAGCCCCCTATGACGCCGACCGGCTGGGTGGGGTTCGCTGGACCTGATGGGGTCAGAGGGCGACGAAGGTGAGACCCCGCGCCTTGAGGGCGGGGATCACGGTAAGCAGTGCCTGGACGGTCTCGGAGCGGTCCCCGCCGCCGTCGTGGCACAGGAGGATGTCTCCGGCTTTGGCACCCAGGAGGGCGTTCGTGATCGACTGCGTGCCGGGACGGGCCCAGTCGCGCGTGTCCACCTCCCAGTCGATGCAGATCATGCCGTGCTTTGCGGCCGTGTCCATGATCTGGGGTGACCAGGCCCCACCCGGGGCGCGGAAGAACCTCGGGGCGATGCCGGCCGTCTGGGCGATGCGGTCGTGCGCCTCGCCGATCTCCTCCTGGATCCGGCCGGCCGAAAGGGCCGGCAGGTCCATCGGGTGGGTGACAGTGTGATCCGCGACCTGGTGTCCCGCCGCGACCATCCGCTGGATCAGCTTGGGGAACTCCTTGACCTGGAGCCCGATCAGGCAGAACGTCGCGGGCACCTGGAACCGGGCGAGCAGGTCCAGCACCATCGGAGTCCATTTCGGATCCGGGCCGTCGTCGATGGTCAGCGCGACGGCGTTGGCTGGAGCGTCGGGCCTGAGGTCGCGCAGGTTGTGGACCGGTCGGCGTAAGGCCTGCATCGGGCGGCCCCCCGCATAGCCGGGGTCAGGCGGCGGCCGGTGCGACGCCGGGGGCGGAATCCTCTTCTGATCTCCGTCCGGCCGTAGTCCCCTGGCCGGCTCGGGCGCTACGGCGCCCAACGCTCCGACGCTCAACGCGGTCAAGGTCATGAGCGCCTGCCGTCTGTTCGGTTCGACCACGCTGTCCCCCGAATCTCGTGCGCCTGTTCGCGGCCTCCCGTCCGGGCCGCTATCCGAACGCATACCCCGTGGCCGACCGGCCGCAATGCGGGTGAAGGCAGAGTGACGCTGCTTTCCTCGTCAAGCGAGGGCGAAAAGGGTCAAGGGGCCGGACTCGGCCGATCATGGGTGTGGATGAGGGCCACCGTGCCCAGAATGTGCGACTCCATCTCGGCGCGTGCCGTGGCCCGGTCCTGCTCGCGGAGCGCCGTGATGATGCGTTCGTGGTCGTGATGACGCTCGTTGACCGCGTTGGCGAGCGGATGCGGTTCGCCGGAGATGTTGATGAGCAGGTCTGACATGTCCCACATCCGCCGGCTGATCCGTGCCATGACCCGGGAGTGCGCCATCGCGTGCACGACCGCGTGGAACTCGCGGTTGACCACCCGGTAACCGCGTGAACGGGCGCTCGCGTCCTCCTCGGCCGCCAGGTCCGCGATCCTGCGGTTGGCCTGCTCCAGCTCGTCGAGCTGGGCGGCCGTGCACCGCTGGGCCGCGACACCGGCGACCGCGCCTTCGAGGGCGGCGAAGACCGCGAAGAAGTCCTCTACCTCGGAGGCCTCGTAGACGGGGATCCGGCACCCGACCTGCGGGATGATCTCTACGAGCCCGTCGGTCGCCAGCCGCCGCAGCGCGTCCATGATCGGCTGCTTGCTGACCTGGAACTCCGCCTTGAGCGGCTCCACCGGCAGCCGCTCACCCGCCTGGTAGCTCCCGTCGAGCAGGCGCTCCTTGATGAGGTCGTAGACGACGGGTGCGAGGCGCTTCCCCGCCCGGACCGCCGATCTCCCCGCGGCTGCGCTGGATTGTCCCCCCGGTGACGGCATGGCAGAAGGGTAGCCCGTGAAGAACTTCGCCCCCTCCCCCTTGTGCTTCGGCGTCCCGACCACCTCCGAGGGGGTCGCCCTCGACCTGCTGGACCGCCGCTGGTTTACGTGACCATGGCCGGCCCCCGGCAATCCGGTGGCGCGGGTCCGGGCATCCATAGGGCCCGGGCCCGTGTCCTGGACGCAGGTGGAGGCGTACGTGGGCGACAACGCCGGACCCGACGACCTGGACATCCCCACGTTCCCCCGGGAGCTGTCCACCGTCGACTACCGGCGGATCCGGCACGTGCGCATAGGCGCGCTGGTCCTGCTGCTCACGCTGGTGGCGGCGGGTGCGACAGGGTTGCTGGGGGTGCGCGGCGACACTGTGTCCGTGGCGGCCAACGGCTATGAGCTCTCGATCGAACACCCGTGGATAACCCGCGGCGGGATGGACGCGGACTGGAGCCTTCAGGTCCGGCGGCGGGGAGGCTTCAGCCGGCCGATCACGATCGCCTACACGCGCGACTACCTCGACCTGTTCCAGGTCGACGATGTCTTCCCGCAACCGATCGCGCAGATCAGCTCGCCGCCCTACCTCTACCTCGTTTTCGCCACGCCACCCTCCGACATCCTGGACGTGGCGTTCCCGGCCCACGCCGTCCCCAGCGTCAGAAGTAGCGGCCGCCACGTCACCGAAGTGTCCGTGCTCGCGGACGGTAAACAGGTGATCCACACGTCCTACGCCACCTGGCTGGTGCCGTAGTGGAGATCGTGATCCGCGCGGCCGTCATCTACCTGTTCCTGTTCGGGATGACGCGAGCGCTCGGCAAGGCGGCTCTCGGGCAGCTCAGCGCCTTCGAGCTGGTCACGCTGGTCGTCATCGGCGACCTGATCCAGCCGGCCGTTCTCCAGGACGACGAGTCCCTGGTCGGCGCGATGCTCGCCGTGTCGACGTTCGCGGTGCTCACCGTGTTGTTCGCGTGGCTGCCGGACCGCTTCCCCCACGCGCGCAAGCTGATCCAAGGGCAGCCGGTCGTCGTCGTGCGCAACGGCGAGATGCAGCGGGGGGCGATGAAGCTGGAGCGGCTGTCCAGGACCGAACTCCTGCAGGCGGCCCGGGAGGCGGGCATCCGCGACCTCGGCGACGTCGAGCTGGCCGTCGCCGAGGTCGACGGAAAGATCTCCTTCTTCACCGCCACGGTGGGCGAGTCCAGCCCGGCGCTGTAGCCGGGGCGGTGGGATCAGAAGGCTTCGTCGAAGGCGACGTCACCCTCTACGGCCACCTGGTAGGCGGAGACCCGGCGTTCGAAGAAGTTCGACAACTCCTGGACATCCTGGAGCTCCATGAAGGCGAAGGGGTTGCTCGTGCCGTAGCGGGCCGGGACTCCGAGCCGGGCCAGCCGCCGGTCCGCGACGTATTCCAGGTAGGCGCGCATGTCGGTGGCCGACATGCCCGGGAGGCCGTCGCCGCACAGGTCATGGGCGAACGCCAGCTCGGCCTCCACTGCCTCGTCCATCATCCGGGTGACCTGGTCGGCGAGGTCGTCGTCGAACAGGTCCGGCTCCTCCGCCCGTACGGTCTCGACGACCGAGAAGGCGAACTCCATGTGCATCGACTCGTCGCGGAACACCCAGTTCGTCCCGGAGGCCAGCCCGTTGAGGAGCCCGCGGGAACGCAGCCAGTAGACGTAGGCGAAGGCCCCGTAGAAGAACAGCCCCTCGATGCAGGCCGCGAAGCAGATCAGGTTCAGGAGGAACGCCCGCCGGTCCTCGCGGGTCTGAAGTGAGCCGAGTGACCCGATGGTCTCGATCCAGCGGAAGCAGAACTCCGCCTTGGCCCGGATCGAGGGAATGTGCTCCACCGCGGCGAAGGCCCTGGCCCGCTCTTCGTGATCGGGCAGGTAGGTGTCGAGCAGGGTCAGATAGAACTGAACGTGGACGGCCTCCTCGTACAGCTGCCGCGACAGGTAGAGGCGGGCCTCAGGGGCGTTGAGGTGCTTGTAGAGGTTGAGCACCAGGTTGTTGGCGACGATGGAGTCCCCGGTGGCGAAGAAGGCCACCAGCCGATTGACGAGATGCGACTCGGCGGGGGTGAGCCGGGCCAGGTCGGCCAGGTCGGAGGCCAGATCGACCTCTTCCACCGTCCAGGTGTTGCGGATCGCGGCCCGGTAGCGCTCGTAGAAGGCGGGGTAGCGCATCGGGCGCAGGGTCAGGCTCATGCCCGGGTCCAGGATCATTGGCATGCCTCGCAGACCTCGGGGTTCTCCAGGGAACAGGTCACGACTGCCTCTTCCTCGCGCGCCGTGGATCCCGGGACGGTCGTCTGCGTGATCCGGGTGGCCGGGCGCGAGCGCAGGTAGTAGGTCGTCTTCAGCCCGCTCCGCCAGGCGTAGGCGTACATCGAGGACAGCTTCCCGATGGTCGGAGTGGCCATGAAGAGGTTGAGCGACTGGCTCTGGTCCACGTAGGGCGTGCGCGCGGCGGCCAGGTCGATCAGTGCCTTCTGTGGGAGCTCCCAGGCCGTGCGGTAGCGCCGGCGCAGGTCGGGTGGCAGCCCTTCGAGGTCCTGTACGGACCCGTCAGCGCGTTTGAGCTCGTCGCGTACGGCCTGGTTCCACAGTCCGAGCGCCCTGAGCTCGTCGACGAGGTACCGGTTGATCTGCAGGAACTCACCGGACAGCGTCTCGCGCTTGAACAGGTTTGACACCTGCGGCTCCACGCACTCGTAGCAGCCCGCGATGGAGGCGATGGTCGCCGTCGGCGCGATGGCGATCAGCAAGGAGTTGCGCAGCCCACCTCGGCCCACGCGCTCGCGCAGCGCCGCCCATCCGGCGGTCTTCTTCGGCCGCGCCGCGGGGAAGTGGTCGGGATGCAGGACGCCGCCCGCCACGCGGGTCTGGTCGTACGCGGGGTGTGCGCCGAACGCCTCGGCCAGCTCGGCCGAGGCGTCGTAGGCGGCCAGCGCGATCTCCTCGGAGATCTCGGTCGAGAGTGCCAGGGCCTCGGGCGAGTCGAAGGCCAGCCGGAGCCGGAAGAAGACGTCGGCCAGTCCCATCACCCCGAGCCCGATCGGCCGCCACCTGAGATTCGCGCCGCGCGCCTCCGGGGTCGGATAGAAGCCCCGGTCGATGGTCCGGTCCAGGAACCGCACGGCCGTACGGACGGTTTCCCGCAGTCGCGCGAACTGCACGCCGTCCGCGTCGACGTGCGCGGCGAGGTTGATGGAACCCAGGTTGCACACAGCCGTTTCGGAGTCGCTCGTGATCTCGAGGATCTCGGTGCACAGGTTGGACAGGTGCACGACGTTTCCCGGCCGCGCCGTCTGGTTGCAGGCCCGGTTGGCCGCGTCCTTGAAGGTCATCCAGCCGTTGCCGGTCTGCGCGAGCGTGCGCATCATCCGCCCGTACAGCTGCCGGGCCGGGACCTGGCGCGTGTAGCGGCCGTCGCGCTCGGCGGCCCGGTAGGCGGCCTCGAACTCCTCGCCCCACAGGTCGGTGAACTCGGGCACCTCGTCCGGGCTGAACAGGGACCAGACCTCGTCGGCCGCGACCCGCCGCATGAACTCGTCGGGAATCCAGTTCGCCAGGTTCAGGTTGTGGGTGCGCCGCGCCTCCTCGCCGGTGTTGTCGCGCAGCTCCAGGAACTCTTCGACGTCGGCGTGCCATGGCTCGAGATAGACGCAGGCCGCGCCCTTGCGCCGGCCGCCCTGGTTGACCGCCGCCACGCTGGCGTCCAGGGTGCGCAGCCACGGGACGATGCCGTTGGAGTGCCCGTTGGTGCCTCGGATCAGCGACCCGCGCGAACGCACCCGGCTCCACGAGATGCCGATGCCGCCGGCGTATTTGCTGAGCCGTGCCACCTGCCCGTACCGCTCGTAGATCGACTCGAGCTCATCGCGCGGGGAGTCGAGCAGGAAGCAGGACGACAGCTGTGGCCGCCGCGCTCCAGAGTTGAACAGGGTCGGTGAGCTCGGCAGATACTCCAGCCGGGACATCAGCCCGTACAGCTGCGCCGCCTCGGCCACCGTGTCGGCCAGCCCGCAGGCGACCCGGAGCAGGAAGTACTGGGGCCGCTCCAGCACCCGGCGGCTGCGCGGGTGACGCAGCAGGTAACGGTCATAGACAGTCCGCAGGCCGAAGTACTCGAACCGGCCGTCGGCCAGATGCGCCGCCGGACCCGTTGGCGCGGTCTCGATCAGGGCCTCGAGCTCGGCCGCGTGCCGCGCCACGAAGCCGGCCGTACGGTCGTTCAGCAGTCCGTGCGCCTGCCCCGCGGCCACCGAATCGGCAAAGCTCCGTACGCCCTCGGCGGCCGCCTCGTCGGCGATGAGCTCCGCGAGCAGCCCCGCGGCGACCCGTGAGTACCCGGGGTCCGCGGCCACCTGCGCGGCGGCGTCCCGGATCGCCTGCTCCCGGTCTTCCCGCCGTGGGGCGGGTCCCGGTTCGACGCGGCGGGTGTGGTCGGGCGCCGGCGACGGCGCCATCAACTCGGATCTCATGTGCTCTCTTCCCTCGCGAGCTCAGCCGGGAAAGGGCGCACGAAGGTGGGCGCGGCTCGGCCGCGACCCGCCCGGCGGCCTTCCCACGAGGCCATGGACCAATGCCGGTGCGGGCAGGTCTTCGGACTCGTGGGCGCCGCGCCGGTCCAGGACCGGCACGTCCTACTGGCCGTCGCTTCCCAGGTCATCGGACCCAGTGCGTGATGACGGCGGTCGTTCCCACTCACCGCTGCGGGGCAGTCCCGGATGCACGCCGGGTTCCCTCTTACGACGCCCGGCCGCTCACGGCGGCCCGGCGAACCAGCACCACCGAGGACCATACATGTGGGGGTGCTCAGTGCGTGGGAACACAAGATGTTGGGCATGTCACAACGGCGACGTCATCCGAAGGCAGTCGTAGCCCCCCGGCTTCGGTTCTGCCGGTCAGGGGCGCACGGCGCGGACCAGCGTGTCCACGGCACTGCGGGTCTCGCCGTCTACGGTCACCGGTCGCAGAACGCGCTCGGCACGCTCCACCACCATGCCTGGCAGGGCGCTCGTGATGGTGTCCGGGGTGTGGAGGATCAGGGGGTCCTGCGGCCCGCCCACACCTTCGGTGACGTTGGTCCGGTCATGCCCGACGACCAGGAGGACCCCGCTCGGCCGCAGCGCGGCCGCGGCACGCTCGAGCACAGCCGACATCTCGGTGGCCGGCAGATGCAGGTAGGCGATCACCACGGCATCGAAGGCCTGCTCCGGCGGAACCCATGACACCACGTCCACGACGAGGTGATCCATGTTCAGCGACCTGGCCTCGGCCAGCCGGCGAGCGCGCTCGACGGCGATGGGGGAGAAGTCCACCGCGGTGACGTCCCAGCCGCGCTCGGCCAGCCAGAGCGCGTTCCGGCCCTCACCGGAGGCCAGGTCGAGAGCGCGACCGGGCGCGAGCCCGCAGAGCTCCTCGGCGACGAACCGGTTCGGCTCCGCCGACCACAGCAGGTCCTGATCGGCGTATCGGCGATCCCAGGCGTCCGCGTCCATGAGTCCCCCCATCGTGACCTTGGCCGCCATCGTAGGCCGCCGCCGCCGGGCGCGCGGCCGGAGCCGCACCTAGACCAGCCGGCTGGTGAATCCGGCCTGTACCAGGCGGTCGCAGGCGTCCCGCACTTCACCGGGGACGTGCTGGGGGATCGCGAACCCCCGCTCGGCGTACAGGGCGATGCGCTGTGTGTCGCCGACCAGCATGTTGATCACGCGGTTCGCGTCTCCGATGCCGGTGATGTAGTCATCGAGCGGCAGCGGCCGGGACGCACAGAGGACGTCGAGCTCTGGCCAGAGCTTCCTGGCGGTCGCGTAGGCGCGCCGCTGCTGGTACGGACGCGAGACCAGGATGGCCGAGGAGACGGCGATGCCCTCGTCGGCGAGCAGCTCGCGGGTGAACCGCAGGTTCTCGCCGGTGTTGGTGGCCTTCGGCTCCACCAGGATCGCCTCGGCCGGGACGCCGAGTTCGATGGCGTGGCGGCGATAGTGGACGGCCTCACCGCCCGGGAAGGCGTCGGCCGTCGTGGGCGCATTGGCGCCGGTGAAGACGATGCGCCGGAACAGGCCCGCGTGGAACAGCTCAGCGGTGAACGGGGCGACGCCCAGGTCATGGCTGCCCAGCCCGATACCGACATCGGTGGGACGTAGTTCATGGCCCAGATCGTGGTAGTCCCAGAGGATCTCCACGTCGGCTCGGAACCCATCGGGCAGGGTCGCGACGGCGGTCATGCCCCATATGTATCGGGAAACGGGTCAGAGCCTGGCTATTTGCCCTCGGTGGCCTTGCGAACCGCCTCCATCAGCTCCTCCTTGGACATCTCCGACCGCCCCTCGACGCCGAGCTCCCTGGCCAGCTCGTAAAGCTCCTCCCGCGACGGGCTCATCCGGCCGAGCACGGTCTGGCGCCGCTCCGTGAAGGCCTCGGCCAGTTCGCTGAGCTTGCTCTTGCTGAGGGACTCCCGCAGCTTGGGCAGAACCTCGTTCTCCTCTTCGCGGTTATGCGTCGTGACCGCGTCGACGAAGGGGCGCAGTTGCCGCTCGAAGTCCCCGCTCTCGGGATCGGTCTGCTTGACCCGTTCCAGTAGCTGCTCCGCCTCATGGTGTTGCTCGATCGACTGGTACGCCCGCTCCTTGTCGCCGAGTTCGTCGGCCAAGACGGGGTAGACCTTCTCCTGCTCGGCGCGGGAGTGCGCGATGTACATCGCTTCGGTCTCCCTGAGGAGCAGTTTCCGGGCCCTGCTGTTCTCCTTCAACCGGCTGAACATCTGGTCCATCTCTCGATGATCCTGGGTGATCATGCTGATGACGTCGGCCATGGTGTTCTCCCCTCTCAGAGGGGCGCCCTGCCCGGATAAACCCACGTCATTCGGTGCGGGACGTAAAGGAATTCCAGGGAGCGCCAGCGAAGGATCAAGGAATAGGGTCGGCTGAACGACCACAACGCTTGATCATCACAGTCGGCTGGACTCGGCTCGAGCCGACCACGTCAGCGGGAGTGATTCCACGCAGTAGCGCTTCCCGGTCCAGCACGATGTACGACAACGGGCCCTGCGCCAGCCAGCCCCGCCGCGACCTCGGCGAGCCGCCGGTGGTAGACCTCGCCCGAGAGTGAAGACGGTGCCCGCGGAGGTCACGGGCACCGTCTTGGAGGCGTACTCCCTAATGGGTGAGGATGCAGAGCAGAGAGCAGGCGGTTGCGGACGAGGGTTTGGTGACCGTCCGTGGAGTGCCTGGGGGTGAGTTCACGGGTGTGAAGGACGCGGTCGCGGTGTTCTTCAGTGGCAGGACCAGCAGGTACGTGGAGCAGTAGAGCTGCTTGCTCTCGTTGGCCCGCAGTGCGAAGGTGCCCGCGACGCTCTCGCAGGACGGGGCGACGTGGTCGTCCAGCGTCACGTTCGCGGCGTCGACAGGCCCGGCATTGGTCACGGTTATCCGCCAGTAGGCGGTGCCGAGCAGGCCGAGCAGCCCCGTGGGACTGTTCTTCGCCCACGGCCCCTTACCTCCGGGGCCGCAGTCGACGGCGTGCGCCGACCCGCAGATCTCTTTGTTCACAGTGACCTTGGGAGTGCAGCCGGCGCCAGGAGCGACCGGCAGGCCGACCGTGTTGGAGGTGAGGTCGCCGGTGACGTCCGACCCCGTGGCGGTGTTGGACACTCCGGTGACCGTGCAGGTGTTACTGATCTTCGTTTGGAAGCAGACCTGCGGGGCGTCGCCGACGTAGCCGACGACCAGGGCCGGTTGGTTTCCGCCGGAGAAGTCGCTGCCGTTCTTCAGCACCAGGTTCGTCTGCACCTTGATGGCCGGATGAGCGCTCGCCGAGATCCCGGATAGGTCGGCTGTCCCGTCCGGGGCGAAGCCCGGGGTCGCGATCGTGGCCCCGTCCGGGTCGGTGACCGACACCGTGGAGGCGTCCAGATCGACGTTGCCCACGTCGATGTTCTCCAGACGCGCGTTTTGGTAACCCTGCACGTGCCCGGTGCCGCCGTCGCAGTAGAACGACGATGGCCTCAGCGTCACAGCCGCCCCGCTGCGTACGCAGGGAGACCGGCCATTGGCGGGATCGAAGGCGAAGAGCACCCCGGCGTCACCGAGTCCGAGCATGCATCCGGTCGTCGCGTCATGGGCGTAGCCGTAGTCGCGCGTGGCGCCGCCGTTCACGCCAGGATGCGTGGCCGCAGCCGGGAACCCCGTGCATGGAGTGGCGGCGGTCCAGTCGTAGCAGACCGTCGCCCCCGCGATGTTGCCTCCCCAGATCGGGAAATAGCTGTGCGTGTGTCCGTCTGCCCCGCGGAAGGTCTCGGGGTTGAACGTCAGTAGAGCCCCGCCCAGCGAGCCGAAGCCCGACGGCGCCGCGAGCGGTGAGCCATCGATCGCATAGCACTTGGTCTGCGGCGCGCTCCCACCGGTAGTGGTGGCGCACACGCCTCGCGCGTCGCCCGCGGTGTTGTACGCCGGGTAGGCGTTGTAGGTGTAGTAGCCGTTGGCCGCGATGGCGAGTGGCGTGCTCCAGCCGCCACATGCCCCGTGGGTGCCGGGGTCGAAGCAGCCGAGCGCCGGCGGGTGGGACCCGCTGGAGGAGCCCAGCGGTGAGGACGAGGCGAAGACCTTGCCGTCGGCGACGGCCATCGCCCCCAGGAAGTCATTCTGGCCGGCGCCGGGCTGATCGTTGTTGGGCGGGACGATGGGGGCGTAGGGCTGTCCGGCGCACGGGGTGCGGGAGGCCATGGACAGGCACAGCACCTGACCCGTGGTGGCGACGCCGTACAGGTCGCCGCCGGTCGCCACCAGCCCGGCCAGGCCGTTGACGCTCGACGGTGAACCGCCCCTGTCCACGAGCGGGAAGAACCCGCAGTCGGCGCGGGCTCCCAGGTCGAGGCAGCCGACCCCGACCGCCTGGTTCGTGACCGCCGCGTAGTAGACCACGCCGGGCCGGGCCGGATCGAAGACGTACTGCGGGGTGAGCGTGGTGGCGATGTCGGCCGTGGACCCCGATCCGAGCGGGCCCGGGGCGCTGTTCAACGGCTTGGGCCATGGCGCGCCGGAGCACAACTGCCCAGTGGTGAGGTCGGTGCATACGAGCACCGGGCCGGGGACCCTGGAGTGGTGGTAGGTGTTCCAGGCCTCCACCTTGCCCGCGGCGCGATACAGGATCGGGCTGAAGCCGTCCCCGCCGGTCGCGGTGTTGACCGGCCGCAACGGGGGCAGCAGCGCCGCTCCAAGGTTCGTGCCTTTCTGGCGTGCGGAGGGGTTGCCCGCCCGCACCGCCGTCGTGGCGCTGCCGCTATCGGTGTTCTGGAAGGTGGTTCCGTCCGTGGACCATGACGGCGTCCATCCCGGCGGGACCTTGAGGGAGCCGGGCTCGTAGGTCTGTGCGCTCGACGCCCCGTAGATCGGATCGGTGATGGTCGCCGGCGCCGGGCCGGCGGAGCCGTTGCCGGTGTAGTCGACGACCCAGTTGATCACATCACCGTGGCCGGCCGGGCCGGCGCCCGGATGGGTCACGTTCTGCGCGCTCTTCTTCAGGACCGAGGCCTCGGCCGCGGGCGCGGCCGTGCTGGACACCCCGATCATCGCTCCGGCGAGGAGCAGGCCGGCGGTCGTTAATGACAACGTCCGCACAGCGCCCGAGTGAATGGCTATCCGCATCTGCAGCTCTTTCTTTCTGCCATGGCGGGAATCCGCCCATGAAGTCACAACAACGCTGCGGTTGTTCAACGCTGAACGGCGCAGATAGCCCCCTGTCCCGTCTGCGGTGCCCCAAAAACTCGGCCCCTTCGTCCCTTATCCAAATCCGGCCGAAATTCATAAGAGCCAAAATAAGACGTGCAGACATTTTGGGACTTTAAGGAAATGTTCCGGCTTGTGTACTATCCGAGAAGGACAGGTTCTCCTTGCCAGGCACGTGCGTGCCCGGGCGGACGACCAGCGGAAAGGCCTGGTGAGCTTGACTGATCCACTGTCGGGGCCGCGTCGCCCCGTGGGGCCCGGCCATGGCCGTGAGTGGTCACCGGCGCAGGGACTCCGTGAGGATTACGATGGCCGACCATCCGGCGCGGAGGGAACTGAGCCCATGAGCGGAATCCACGGTCTGCGGATAAAGCGTTGGCGCATGGACCGGCCTCCGCTACGCACGGCGGACGAGGCGGCCTCCTACATCTATGACGTCGGGTTCGCTCTGCTCTTCGGTGATCGCGGGGCGTCGCTCCCCGCTCTGCGGGAGGCCGCGCGCGACGATGACAGCCCGCTGCTCCCCACGGGCTGGACCGAGGACATCGAGCGCATCTGGACGTGGAAGGACGAGCTGCCACTGATGGGCCGCGCCTGGGTGGGACGGTTCGTGGCGGCCCGGCAGTCCCTGGTCTCACCCGGCCTGCTGGCGTTGCTGCGCCCTGGTGAGAGCGAGCAGGCGCTGATCCTCGGTGCGCTGTCCCCGACCTGCCGGAAGGTCTTCGAGCGGGTCGAGGCGGAGGGGCCGACCTCGATGCGGATGATCCGTCAGGACTTCGGCTTGGACTCACGGGCGAGCCAGCGGGTGCTGGCCGAGCTCGGCCAGGCACTGCTGTTGACCAACTACGGCACCGCCCAGGACGGTCCGGGGTGGCCGAGCTGCGTCATCGAGTCGACCGGCCGTGCCTTCCCCGCCCAGGACCCGCGGCCCGCCGGCGAGCGGCGACGGGACGCAGCACTGCTCTTGCTGGACACCATGGTCACGGCTGATGCGCGGCAGCTCGCCCGCGCGTTCCGCTGGCCACGCAAGGAGGCCGCCGCGGTCCTGGCGGGCCTGGCCGATGAGGGCCGGGCCCGCCCCGGGGCGGACGGCGCCTACCGCCCCTGCTGACCCGGCGGCCCGGCGCCCGAACCGGCTATCTCCCGATCGTCAGGCCCGTGACGTGCAGATCCGGCGACCCGAACGACGACTCGGCGTCGTCCGCCCAGGACAACGTGGATCCCATACCAGCGATGTTCTGGAGCAGATCGAGCACGTTTCCGGCCACGCTGAGACCCGTCACGTGCCACACGTTGCCGCCGCCGTCCTCCACGAGGCCGGTCGCGCCGGTCGCGAACTCGCCGGTGATCCCATTCGCCAGGTGCATCCCGTGGGTCTGTGTGATCCGAAGAGTGGGACCGTCGAGCCGAAGCGGACTCGACGCGGGCACGATGAACAGGTTGCTGGCCCCCGGACGCGGCGCCGAGGTCACATCGGGCTGACGTGCGTTACCCGGCACGCTGCCTTCGACCTCGGCCGCCTGGATCCGGGACCCGAGGAACCCCCGAAGCCGTCCCCTCTCGATCAGCGCACGCGCCGCTGCCGCCGTTCCCTCGTCATCGAACGGCAGGTGGCGCGGGCCCGTCCCGTACAACGGATCATCGATCACCGTGACCGACCGCGCACCGACCTGCAGACCGAGCCGGCCGGCGAGCCGGCTACTCCCTCGCTCGACCGCCTCCGCGGAGAGCGCTTCGCCGAGTAGACAGACCAGCTGCGCGGCGACGCTGCCCGCGAGGACCACCTGGCCGGGGAGAGCGGCCGCCGGAGCCAGTGCGGGTGCGAGTAGCTGCTGCCGGGCGCTCGTCAGCATCAGATCGTCGAAGCGTTCGAGCAGCCAGCCCAGGTCCGGGCCCGACTCGGCCCGGTCCACGTGCGCGGTCTCGCCGTCCGCGCCGGTCCTCGTGGCGCGCAGCACGAGGGATCCGTGCGTGGTGGGGAAGGTCTGCGACCTCTGCGGCGTCGCGTGTTGAACCGTCCGGCAGAGCTGGAGGGCGCGCACCTCGCACTCACGGGAGCCGGGAAAGACGGAGGCGGCCACAAGCTTGTCGTGCAGGCTGTCCAGACCGGCCACCGTGCGGCCGGGCCATTCCCGGCGGTCCGGCGCGTCTCCGCGGCCGGGCCGTGCCGTGACAGGGCTCTCCTTGGGAGCGTCCCTCCCGGATGTGCTGCGCAGGAGGGCCAGCCCCTCCGCGACGACCGTACGCACGTCGACGTCCACACCTCCGGCAAGCACGGCCCACTGTGCGCCGTCACTGACGGCAAGGCTCACGACCGCGTCGTTGGTGACCCCCTCGGATTCGACCGATCCGTTGCGGGCCACGAACTCTTCGCGCCGCTCATCGATGGCTCGTACCTCACCATGGATCCCGCGCCGCCCGCACTCGTCCAGGTAGTCGACCAGCAGTTCGTCCATCGTCACGCTCCCGTCCCCCCTACGAGCAAAGATCCGATGCGGAGCGTTGGGCCCTGAACTCCGACCGGAACGAGCTGGTTGAACTTTCCGCACTTCGCGGCGCCGAGGCGCACGTCATTGCCCACGGCGTCGATGCCGAGCAGCACGTCCACGCCGTTGCCCTGAACGGTGGTCTCCTGAATCGGATCCGTGAGCTTGCCGTCCTCGATCAGGAAGCCGCTGTGGACCCTGAACACGAAGTCGCCGGTCGACTCGACCACCTCGCCACCGCCGACGTGCTGGGCGTACAACCCGAACTTGGTGCTCGCGATGATGTCCTTCGGATCCTGGGCGCCCGGGCGCACACAGGTGTTGCTCATCCGGGGGATGGGCACGTCCCTGAAGCTCTCGCGCCTGCCGTTGCCCGAGCTGCGCACGCCCAGCTGAGCGGCCGTGGCACAGTCGGTCAGATAGGACGTCAGCACCCCGTCCTGGACCATGGCCGTCGGCGAGGCCGTCGTTCCCTCGTCGTCCCACTGGTAGGACCCGGCACCGCCCAGGACCAGGGGATCGTCCACAATCGACACTCCGGGAGCCGCGATCCGGTCGCCCAGCCGCCCCGCGTACACCGAACCCCGCGAGATCTCGTCTCCCTCCAAGGGGTGACAGCAGGCTTCGTGGACCAGCACCATGCCCCGGCCGGGACCGACGACCACGGGCATGTGCCGCATGGGTACCGGCCGGCCGGCGAGCGAGGTCACAGCCCTTCGCGCGGCCTCCTCGCCGATCTCGATGGGGTCCAGCAGGCCGGCCGGGTCGGAGCTCGCGGGAGTGTAGAAGCCGGTGACGATCCGGTCCCCCTCACGGGCGACCACCCGGATGGTGAGATAGCGCAGATGCCGTCGTTCCACCCCGGTGCCCTCGAGCCGGACCGACACGACGTACTGCTCCTGCCACTCGGCATCGACCAGTACCTGCTGGACCCGAGGATCGTGGTCCCGTGCCGCGTGGTCGATCCCGGCGAGCAACGTGTCCAGGCCTTCGACCGCCTCGACGAGACTGTCGGTCGTGCTCTCCGTACCGCCACGTCGGAGCACGGTCTCGTCACCACGGACATGCGCGGCCACCACATCCGGGTCCGCGCCGTCCAGCGCGCGGTACCAGGACCGGTCCGCCGCGACCCACCGTGCGCAGCTCCCGGAACGGCGACCGACCGCCATGTCCACGACCCGGCTGTCGGCGTAGCGGGCCGTCACCATGCTCCGCCGCTCGAGGAAAACGTTGGCGGCGTGGACGCCGGCCGGGGTAGAGGAGGCCAGTGCCCGGCGAACCGCCTCGTACGAGGCCGCATCCGCGGCATCATTGTCCATCAGGTCTTTTTCCATGCGTGCCAGTACATCCTTTCTAAGAATCCCCGTCGATAATTGGCCACCCTGGCGTCGAGTCGTTATTTCCGTCAAGGCCTTGAGATAACGGCGCCCTCAATCGCCTTGTCGTAATCACTTATCGATAGCGGAAGACCACGCACCGTCAATCACCCTCGATCGCGTCTGGCCACACCCGGCCAGCCGGAAGGCCCCGTGCGGGCGACGACTCCTTTGCCATCCGGTCTTCGGGGACCGATGGGCCTGGCGCCGGAACTCTCCCGAATGCGCGCCCGAATCTCGCTCACTGGGGAGGACTGAGAGGGGGTCATTGAAACCGCCGTCCGCACGCTGACCTGCGAGTCCGGGTGATCAGGATCGGGAGCCCGGCGGGCAGCCGGGGTCGCCTGCTCCCCGCGTCCCATCCGGAGCAAGCGACGGTCCTCAATAAGTTCCCACTGATTCATGGCAGGGGCTTTTAATACGACTTTGGCGAAAAATCATCCTTTACTGGACGGATCCTGGGCCGCTATCGTCGGCCCTCGTGGATTCCAGAAGCACTGGCTTTGGCCAGTCGGGGGCCGCGCAGGGGGCTGTACTACTGGTCGATCCGGTGATTACCGGGCACCCATTCAAGGCCGCCTGCCGGGCGAGAGGGCTGGCCGTGATATCGCTCTACACGATCACCGAAGACGTGCTCAGCGAACTCGCGGCCGATCACGCCATTGACGATGACGTCACGCTTTATGCAGCGGATCCTGACGAGGCCCATGCCCTCATCGAGTCTCTGTCCTGGCCCATCCGTACGGTGGTGCCGGCGACCGAGCCGGCCGTCTATGTCGCGGACCTGCTCGCCGCCAAGCTCGGCCTCCCGGGCAACGATCCGGGTACGGCCCTCGCGCGCAGGGACAAGGCGGTGATGCGCCGCCTCGCTGTTTCCGCGGGGATTCGAGTCCCGGCCTTCGAGGTGGTGGACGAGCTCCCGCACGTCCGCGCGGCGGCTGAACGGATCGGCTACCCCTTGATCCTGAAGCCCACCACCGGTGCGTCCTCACGAGACGTACGGCTCGTTCCGCGGCCGGGGGAGCTCGAGGCCGCTATCACCGCGTCCGGAACGGTCGACCTGTTCGGCGCCCCTGTGCGCGATTGGCTGGTCGAGCGCTACATACGTGGCAGAGAGTTCGCGGTGAACGCGTTCTCGCTGAACGGCCGGCACCGGATCCTCGACGTCTGGGAGTACCGCCAGCCCGACGACGCCGACTATGACCAGCCCTACTGGGATCTGGTGCAGGTGCCCCACGACGATCCGTTCTGGGGGCCGGTGACGGCGTTCACCCAGCAGGTCCTGGAGGTCTTCGGCGTGGGGGTGGGCCCCAGTCACACCGAGGTGAAATGTGACGGCGACGGCGTCCACCTCATCGAGATCGGTGGCCGCCTGCCCGGTGCCCGCATCACCGACCACTGGGTCGGCCACTGCTCGTTCCGGCCGTACGACGAAACCCTCAGTGCGCTGCTCGGGGAACTGCCGGAGCTGCCGGAGCCGGAGTTCGACGCCGCACTGGGCATCTGCTGCCTGCGTAACGACGGAGCGGCCGGAACACTGCGCGCGATCCATGGCCTGGAAGAGCTTCGGAGCATGCCCGGAGTCGACGACATCCACCTCACTTACACACCCGGCGAGCACGTGCCTCTGACGCGAGACCTCGACACCGTAGTGGCGAAGGTCCTCGTGTCCGGAGCCGATCGCGATTCCGTCCTGAACACACTCGAGACCGTTCGGCACAGTGTGAAACTGGAGGTCGTCTAGATGGTGAATCTCATCCCTGGCAAGACTTTGCTCAAGTTCGACGAGCAGTTCCCGGTGTACAACTGGCTCTATCCCATGAAGGGGCAGGACCTCGACGTCACCTCGCACGAGAAGCTCTACAGCGGGCTCGACGTCTCCGGTGTCCGAGGCCGGGCGTTGTACTTCCACATTCCGTTCTGCGAGACCATCTGCACCTTCTGCACTCTGAACCGAGGGATCGGCGCCGAGGGCGACGAGGCGATCGAGCTCTATGTCCGAGCTCTGATCAAAGAGATTCAGATCAAGAGCCGCTACGCGTCGGTGGCCTCGCTCCCGATCACCGCCGTCTTCTTCGGCGGCGGGACCCCGACGACGCTGTCCGCAGACCAGATCCGCAGGATCGGGCAGGCCATCCATGACCATTTCGACCTCTCGGCGCTCGAGGAGTTCACCTTCGAGATGGAGGTGAAGAGCATCACAGAAGAGAAATGCGTGGCCATGCGTGAGATCGGCGTCAACAAGGCGCGCTTCGGCCTCCAGACGTTCGACCCGGCCTACCGGGAGCTGTTCAACATCACAGCGACGCTGGACCAGACCCACGCCGCCGCCGAGCTGCTGCGCCGGTACTTCGACTACACGAGCTTCGACATCATCTATGGGATGCACGGCCAGACGATCGAGCGCTTCGCACGGGACATCCAGCAGGCCGTCGATCTGGGCACTGAGACGATCGAGTTCTATCCGATCACCAACCTCGTCACCCAGGCCTCGCTGCATCACGGCTACGTCAAGGCGGGCTTGAGCCCGCTGAGCTTCATGCAGAAGATGTCGATGACGATGTTCCTCAATCAGTACATCCGGAGCTCCGGGTTCCAGCAGCACAATGGCCACGGATACCTGAGACTGCCCGAGGGGGAGACCCCGGATCCGAAGCACTTCATCTCGCGCCGTTACACCAACGTCTACAACAAGTTCTTCTGGGCGCACCACGACGTCGACCTCATGGGATTCGGCAACTCCGCGGTATCCCAGACCGGTGAATACACCATTATGAACGACGAGAACCGCGCGACGTACACCAAGAACCTGCTCGAGAACGACGACTTCAAGATCAATGTCACCGTGGCCGACGGCATCCCGTACGAGAGAGGCGTTGTTCTCCATCTGCCCTATTTCGGCTGGCTGGCCAAGGACAGTGTGGAATGGGACAAGGTGCCTGCAGAGATCATCCACAAGCTGGGCCGTCTCATCGCCGAGGGCCTCGTCGTCGAGGACAGCGAGGAGTACAGGATCACCGAGCTCGGCTGGTACTGGTACGTCAACATGATGTACTACCTCTCTCCTGAGACCGATCAGCGAATCCTCGATGATTTCGTCGCGCTGAAGGGTCGCCTCTCCGGAATAACCGATGGTGACCGCAGGATGACGCTGCCCCTTTCCGTGGCCTAGCGACAGCCGTCGGCATCGGGAGGCTCGGTATGGGGCAGATCATCGTTTTGAACAGGTTGCCCGCGGGCGTGACCCCACTGGGTGAGTGGCTGGCGGAAGCGGCCGACAGGGTCGCGCTGGTCACGAGCGTGGAGGCCGCCGATGGATACGAAGGCACCTTTTCCACGGTGGTGGGCGTGGACGACTATTCGCACGGACCTGGCGTGGCACGGGTCCTGGACCAGTTGTGCGAGGGCGGTGACGTCGACCGCATCGTGCACATCACCGAAGAGGACGTGCTTCGCGCGGCCACTGCGCGCGACACCCATGGTGTGGCCGGCCAGTCGTGCGCCGATGCCCTTCCCTACCGCGACAAGCTGGCCATGAAGCAGCATGTCGCGCGCGCCGGCCTACGCGTACCCGCATTCTGCGCGCCCGCCTCTGCGGAGGAGGCGGTCCGGTTCGCAAGCAGGTACGGCTGGCCGATAGTGGTGAAACCGCGTCTGGGCTACGCCTCCACGGGAGTCCGTGTCATTCGTTCGGAGGATGAGCTGCGGAACGAATACGCGCGCCGTGACCCGGGCGATTTGCTTCTCGAGTCCTTCGTACCGGGGCCGGTCTACCACGTGGACGGGGTGTCCGCCGAAGGCGAAGTCGTCTTCGCCTGTCCTTCCCGGTACGTCAACGACTGCCTCGCCTTTCACGCAAGTCTCCCGCTCGGGAGCGCGCAGATGGACGGGGCGGATCGGGTCGAGGCGGAGCTCAGGGCCTTCGCCGCATCCGTGGCGCAGGCGTTGCCGCACCTGGACCGCACCCCCTTCCACCTCGAAGTCATCGTGCACGAGAGCACGGGTGAGCTGTTCTTCTGCGAGGTCGCCTGCCGGCTCGGCGGCGGCCACATGATGGAGACGCTGACGCTGCGCACCGGTGTCAATCCCGCACGGGCCTGGGTCCGCCGTCAGGCCGGGCTGCCCGACCCGGGCGACGGTCCGATCACCTTGCGGTCCACGTTCTACGGCTGGGTGCTGATGCCACCCAGGCCGGGCACCCTGCTCCAGGTCGCGGAGCCTGAGCTGCCGCCGTACGTGCGCCATTTCTACGTCAAGACTCCGGTGCCGCGTGACTTCACCGGTGCGTCGACGAGCGTCGACTCGGTCCTTGGATTCGTGGTCGAAGGGGCGACAACGGATCAGGTGGAGCTGCGGATCGCGGAGTGCGTGGTGCTCGCCGACGACATCATGAAATGGGCATGAGGCCACATCCCCCGCAAGGGTTCTTGAGCATTCGACTTATGACCTGGAGGTTCTCGTGTCTCGGTTGTTGATGGTCGGCTGTGGGTGGATGGGGAGGCCCTATCTCCGGCGGGCCCATGAGCGCGGGATGGAGGTGGCTGTACTCGATTCGGCGGAAGGCCTGGCCTGGGCCCGCGACGCGCTGGGGCCGCGCGCCAAGGGATACACCACTGTCGGAGGAGGTGACGAGGCCTGGCAGGACTCCGCATCGCGGGCGCTGCGCGACGGGCCGGTCGACGCGATCGTGGCATTCTCCGAAGCCCATGTCGTCACCGCGGCGATGCTCGCCGATGAGCTTCGGTTGCCCGGCCCTGGGTTGCGGGCGGCCCTCACCTCACGGAACAAGCTCATGCAGCGCGAGCTCTTCGCCCGGCATGGACTGCCCCAGCCGGCTTTCCACCTGGCGCGGGACGTCGGGGATGCGCTCACCTGGGCCTCGGGCGGATATCCCCTCGTCGCCAAGCCCCTGTCCGGCATGGGAAGTCACGATGTCCAGATCGTGACCCACGAGCCGGAGTTGCGGTCCTGGTGTGAGGAACGCGAGGCCGGCGTGCCGTTTCTGGTCGAGGAGTACGTTTCAGGCCCCGAGTACAGCGTCGAAGCGCTCATCCATCGCGGGGACGTGGTGTTCTGGGGCATCACGCAGAAGACCACGACGCCGCCCCCTTACTGCGTGGAGCTCGCACACCAGTTCCCGGCCGAATGCGACGCCGGCGAGCGTGCGAGCGCCGAAGGCGTACTCGCCGGCGTAGCCCGCGCACTGGGCATGGGCAGCGGCATCATTCACCTGGAACTGCGCCTCGGGCGTGATGGCCCGCGGATCATGGAGGTCGCGGTCCGCACTCCCGGCGACTACATCATGGACGTCGTCGAGGCGGCCACGGGTGTCGACATGTACGACTCCGTCATCGCACTCGCCTGCGGACAGCGGCCCGTGATCAAGTCCTTGGCCGGCGATGTGGCCGCGGTGTGGTTCCCGACCCCTGCGCCGGGGGTGGTCACCGCGGTGGAAGGAGCCGACAGGGTGGCCAAACTCGACGGCGTCGTCAACGTCGAGATCGACGTCGAGGCCGGTGCCACCGTCAAGCCACTGCGGTCCTCGATGGACCGCGTCGGCATGGTGATCACGCGGGCGGCGGACCGTGGCCGGCTCGGCTCCCTGCTCGAGACGGTACGCGGCGAGCTGCGCATCGATGTCCGTCCGGCCTCCGGCGGTGACGGCGCATGAGCACACCGCTCGATGAGCGCCTGCCGCTGTGGAAACTCAGCGGGCCTCAGCGCCTGCTCGAAGCCGGCGCCCTGCTGAACTCGATCGCCTTCTTCGCCGCGATGCCGTTCGCCGCGCTGTACCTGGCCGACCACACCTCCCTCAGCAAGCCGGCGATCGGGGCCGTCGTGGGCGGGATCGCCCTCACCGCCGCGCTCGGCGGGGTGGCAGGCGGCATGCTGGTGGACCGCTTCGGTGCGACCCGCCTCATGCGGGTCGGCCTCGCGCTGGACGTGATCGTCTACGGGCTGCTCGCCACGCTCCGCAGCCCCGTGGCCATCGTCACGCTCATCCTGATGCTCGGGGTCGCCCGGCTGATGGTGGAGCCGGGGTCCAAGAAACTGCTGTCGCTGGCGGCCCACGGCGACGCGCGGGTATTCCGGCTCCGCTACATGACCCTGTGCACGGGAGCGATCGCCGGGCCCGCCCTCGGTGGTGTGCTGTACCACCTCAGTCCGGTGGCCTTCTTCGCGGTCCCGGCCGTGTTCTACGGCGCGTACATGGTCCTGATCTCCGCGCGCAGTCAGACGCTCACCGCGCTGGAGTCCCCATCCGGGGCCTCCACCGGGTCGTCGCTCGATTCACTCCGCAAGACCGTGCGAGACCGGCGGCTACTGGCGGTGGTCGGCGCGGGCATCGTGATCTTTTTTGTCTTCTCGCAGCTGGAGTCGATGATCCCGCTGTACATGAAGGGCCAGTACGGGGACCGGACCGAGTCCTACTTCGCCGTACTTTTCATCGCCAACGCCGTGCTGGCCCTGGCGTTGCAGGTGCCGATCGACCGAGTGTCGACGAAGCTGACACGCAACAGCCTCATCGCCTTGGGCTGCGTGATGTTCGCCCTTTCCTTCGTGTGCTTCTGGGCGGGTTCCGCCGGCCTGCTGCTGCTCTATGTCGGGATCGTGTTCTGGACGATCGGTGAGGGCATCCTGCTTCCCATGCCGGACATGGCCGTGCACGAGATCGCCGCCGATGAGCACAGGGGTGCCTATTTCGGCCTCTCCGAGGTACGCCACCTCGGCTTCTTCGGCGGACCGGTCGTCGGCGGGTTCCTGCTGGCCGGTGACGTGCGGATCTACTTCCTGGTGATGGGCCTGTTCATCTTCCTGTGCCTCCCACTACTCATGCGCAGATCCGCCGCGCCGGCGGAGGACGCATCGAAAGCATCCGAGGAGTTGTCCGCACATGGCTGAGGTCATGACCGAGTTCGACTTCATCGGCATGCACATCATCAGTGACATCACCGGGGTGGACCCCGTGCGGATCGCGGATAACGACCTGATCCTGGACGCCGTGCACCGCGGGATCGTGGTATCCGGCGCGACCCTGTGCGGAGTCCAGAGCAAGGAGTTCGAGCCCTCCGGGGTCACCGCGGTTTTCGTGCTGTCCGAGTCGCACGTGTCCGTCCACACCTATCCCGAGCAGCGGGCGCTGTTCGTCGATGCGTTCACCTGCGGCACACGGTGTGAGCCTCAGCGCATCCTGGACACGCTGCTGCAGGCGCTGGGCCCCTGCGAGCACCGGACCAGCATCGTCCGTCGCGGTGCCCCGACCCCTGTGCTCTCGGATGCGGGAGTGATCTGAAAGGACGGGCTCGTGCGGAGGCCCGCCGCACCGGCGTGGGCCGCCGGGATGCGCGTGTGACGCGGTCCCCGTCGGGTACGCGGCCAGCAGCGCCGGCGCGACGGGGAGTCTCTATGGAGGGTCAAAACGGCAATGAGGAATTAAGAAGGGTCCGGGTGGCACTTCTGGCCGATCCGGGGCTGCCGTTCGAGATCGCCGACGGTATTCGCGCCGATCTCCCCGGCCTCCTGTCCGAGCGGCTGTCCTCCGAGGCCGTCTGGGACGTGAATGTGGTGTGCAAGGTTCTCGTGGGCGGCGAACAGACGAAGGGCGGTCATCTCACGCAGGCCATCGGCGCGCACCTGCCGGACGAGGGATGGGACGTCGGCATGATCTTGACCGATCTGCCCAGGCGCTCGGGTGCCCGGCCCATCGTCGCCGAGGTGAGCGTCCGAAATCGGGTAGGGCTGGTCTCGCTGCCGGCGCTCGGATCGATCGGCCAGCGGCGTCGCGCCCGCGAGATGCTGATCAGGCTGACCGGCATGCTGTCGGGTGAGACGGCACAGGGTGGCCGATGGCCCGGTCGCCGGGTAGGCCGGTTCGAGGAAACCGACGGTTGCTGTGCGCGCTTGGTGACGCCAGGTCTGCGAGGGCGTCTACGGCTGTTCGCGGGCATGGTCCGGGCCAACCGGCCGTGGAAACTGGCGCTGGGCCTTTCGAAGATGCTGGCGGTGGTCGCCGCCACCGCGGCCTTGGGGCTGGCCAACAGCAGTGTCTGGCGGATGGCGGACACGCTCAGCCCATTGAGACAGGCAGGCATCATGGCGCTGTCGATCGCCGCCCTGGTGGCATGGCTCGTCATCGACCACGAACTGTGGGAGCGCCCGTCGTCGCAGATCGAGCGGGACCGGGCCGTGCTCTACAACCGCGTGACACTGGCCACCCTGACTCTCGGGGTCCTCTGCCTCTATGCCGGGGTGTTGCTCATGCTGGCCGTCATCACGCCGGCTGTGATCACCGGAGAGGCGCTCCGGACCACGATCGGCCACGCCGGGCCGGGCACGTACCTGGCCCTGGTGTGGTTCGCGACCTCGCTGGCCATGGTCGGCGGCGCCATCGCGACCGGCCTCGAAGCCGACGTGGCCGTACGGCACGCGGCCTACGGCGCTCGCCACCGTCGACGCCTCAGCGACGCGGCGACGCGGGACCGGGCCGGCCGGTGACCCCGCACAGGGGATCCGGTCCTGCACAGGCGAAACCCCGGATGAGCGGGCGTGTCCGCCGCTCATCCGGGGCTATGGAGCAAAGTCCGGCGCACAGGAGGGCCGAGGTCGCGAGATGACCGCCCCGCGACCCCGCGCTCAGCGCTCAGCGCTCAGCGCTCAGCGCTCAGCGCACGGCTTCGGCTTCGGGAGCGGTCGCGTCCTTCTTCGTGACGGAGAGGTAGATCACGACGACCATGATCGTGATGAGGAAGAGCGCGCTCGTCACGACCGTCCCGAGGCCCAGGCCACCGTCACCGCGAGCCTGCGAGAGGTAGTCGCCCAGCGAGGCGCCGAGCGGACGGGTCAGGATGTAGGCGATCCAGAAGGCCAGGACGGCGTTGAGCTTGAGGGTGAAGTGGGCCAGGGCGACGAACCCGATGAGTGCCGCGAATATGACGGCCGACAGCCAGTAGCCCACGTTCAGCTTCTCCGCCGTCAGGTCACCGGCCGCGGTACCCAGGGCGAAGGTGAACAGAATGGTCAGCCAGTAGAAGCCTTCACGCCGGGTCGTGTAGATGGTGTGGATGGACAGGGTCTTCTCACTCGCGAACCACGCCGCGAAGGTCACCGCGAGCGCGATGGCGAAGATCACGGTGGTCAACTCCAGAGCGATGCCGAAGTTGTCCGTCAGGTTGTCGGTGATCAACGTGCCCACGACACTGATCAGGACCACCGAGAGCCAGTAGATCCCCGGGACGTAGCGCTTCGCCCTGAACTGGAAGATCAGCGAAATGATCAGCAGGACGCCCATGATGCCGGTCGTGCCGGTCAGGCCTAGGTGCAGGTTCGTGTTGAGGAAGTCCGCCGCGGTCTCGCCCACCGTGGTCGCCAAGATCTTGATGACCCAGAAGAAGATGGTGACGTCAGGGACCTTGTTCAACATCTGACGGCGGCGGCCTGGTGCGGCGGTCGTCTCCCGCTGCGCGTTCATGGTCATGTGGCGCGAGTGTTCCAGGGGGAACCTCAACGCCAGGCTAACGTCGGAGCAGGTCCGCGCTTACCTAGCCGACGGAGCCGGCAGAATGGTGACCGTGGTCAGTCAGAAACTGACGCCCCGGCCGCCTGTCACGGAGAGCACCCGGGCGGACACGACGAGGGC
Source organism: Streptosporangiaceae bacterium (assembly GCA_025964715.1). Lineage (GTDB taxonomy): Bacteria > Actinomycetota > Actinomycetes > Streptosporangiales > Streptosporangiaceae > Actinomadura_C. Next base: position 27,590 of record JAOPYH010000416.1, read on the forward strand.
GAAGTTCACGACCAAGGTGTACGGCTGGTTGCTTCCCTGCTCGGCGACCAGGATCCGGGACACCATCCCCTCCTGCATCCAGGAGGCGAGATCGTCTTCGGTCGGCGGCTCGCCGTGCAGGAGGAGCCTCCAATCGGTCGTCTGTCCGACGACACGGAGGTGGAGCTCGCCCGTAGGCTTCGAATCGGTCATCACTGTCCTGCCGTGGCGATGGGCGGGATCACCCGCCGGCTACAAGACTACGGCGTTCGTACGGATTCAGCGGGAGACCGGCTGCGGGCGGGGTTCGGCCGCCTGGCGAAGGCGAACGTCGACTTGGGCCGTGCTGGGCCGATGACCTTCCTTGCCGTCCATACGATTACGGTGAGTGATCGCATGTCGAGGCTTCGGGGAGGGAGGTCACGTGCCGCACGCGACAGCACCCGGCAGCGAACGCCGGACGCGCGTCCTGCGGCGGCTCGCGAACACGGTCGAGTGCCTCACCACACCGTTGCTGCCCGATGACTACCTGGGGCTGATCAACCCGCTCTGGTCCGCCGGGGAGCCCCGCGGCCGGATCGAGGCCGTACGCGCGGAGACCGCGGATTCGGCCACCATCGTGATCCGTCCGGGCCGTAGGTGGGTCCGGCATAAACCCGGGCAATGGGTCCGGATCGCCCTCGACATCGAAGGGAGACGTCACTGGCGCACGTACTCGCTGTCCTCGGCTCCGGAGCGCCCTGACGGCCGTATCACCATCACCGTCAAAGCCGTTCCGGACGGCCTCGTCTCTCGCTACCTCGTACGGCGGGTGGCGCCCGGGACGATCGTGGGCCTGAGCCGGCCGCAGGGTGAGTTCGTACTGCCGGTCCCGCCGCCATCGCGGCTGCTGTTCCTGACGGCGGGAAGCGGCATCACACCCGTGATGGCGATGCTCCGCAGCCTCACCCGAGCGGACGCAGGCGCGCGAGAACCCCGCGCCGACAGGCTTACTCCCGGCACGGCCGGGTCACTCGGCACGTGCCCGGCCATGCCGGACGTGACACTCGTGCACTCGGCGCCCACACCAGGCGACGTCATTTTCGGTCATGAGCTCAGGGTCATGGCGGCCAGGTGCCCGAGCCTGCGACTGTACGAACGGCACACGCGGACGGAGGGGCGCCTCGAGCCGGCGCGGCTGCCGGCCCTGTGCCCTGACTGGGCGGATCGTGAAGTCTGGGCCTGCGGACCGGCAGGCATGCTGGACGAGGTCACGGCCCACTGGGCCGGGCTCGCTGATCGGCTGCACGTGGAGCACTTTCGCCCGGCGGTGCCGTGGGCGGGTGGCGCCGGCGGACGCGTCCGCTTCGGCCGGAGCGGCCGGGAGGCGGAGGCCGACGGCGCCACGCCGCTGCTGGCCGTGGGAGAGGACGCGGGCGTGCTCATGCCCAGCGGCTGCCGCATGGGGATCTGCTTCAGCTGCGTGGCGCGGCTGTGGTCCGGGCAGGTACGGGACCTGCGCACCGGCCGGGTCCACGGCGAAGCGGGCGACCTCGTCCAGACCTGCGTGTCGGCCGCGGCCGGTCCTGTCGAGATCGAGCTTTGAGGGGGAGTACGACCATGTCGGCAACAGCACTTCGCAAGCCTGCTCACGTCGAGGAGTTCGGCCGCGAACTGGACAAGATCCGCGATGAGGTGATCGGAAGCCTCGGTGCGAAGGACGCGGACTACATCCGCGGCGTCATCGCGACGCAGCGCGGGCTGGAGCTCGCAGGGCGGGCACTGCTCTTCGCCTCCTGGCTGCCGCCCGCGTGGGCGACCGGGACCACGGCCCTGGCCGCCGCGAAGATCTTGGAGAACATGGAGATCGGCCACAACGTCCTGCATGGACAGTGGGACTGGATGCGCGACCCCAAGATCCATTCGACCACGTGGGAGTGGGACCTCGTCTCACCTGCCCGCCAGTGGAAGCACTCGCACAATTTCGTCCACCACACCTGGACGAACGTGCTGGGCAAGGACCGCGACATCGGCTACTCGGCAATGCGCGTCAGCCCGGAGCAACGCTGGTATCCGGTCTATCTCCTCCAGCCGTTCTACAACGTGCTCCTCGCGCTCTTCTTCGAGTACGGCATCGCGATCTACGACGTGGAGCTCGAGCGCATACCGACCGGCGGGAAGGACCCGAAGGAGGCCTTGACCCAGCTAGGCGCCATCGCAGGCAAGATGCGGCGTCAGATCACCAAGGACTATCTGGCGTATCCGCTGTTGGCGGGCCCTGGCTTCCTGCCCGTCCTGCTGGGCAATCTGACCGCGAACCTGGCCCGCAACGTGTGGGCGCACACCATCATCTTCTGCGGGCACTTCGCGGAGGGCGCCGAGTTCTTCACCGAGGACCAGCTAGAAGGCGAGACCAGAGGCGAGTGGTACGTCCGCCAGTTGCTCGGCTCGTGCAACATCGACGGGGGACGTCTGCTCCACCTCATGAGCGGCAACCTGAGCCACCAGATCGAGCATCACCTGTTCCCGGACCTGCCGAGTAACCGCTACGCCGATATCGCCCCGCGGGTCCGCGCCCTGTGCGAGCGATTCGGGCTCCCTTACACCTCGGGTTCGCTGGCCCGGCAGACGGGCTCGGTCTGGAAACGCATCCTGCGGCTGGCACTGCCGGGGCCGGGCCGACGCGGACCAGCGGAAGCCCCGCCGTCGCCCGGCAGGCTCCGGGCCGTGGTCTGAGGCCGGAACGCCGTTTCCATGGATCTTGTTACCGCGATCTTCGGGTCCGGGTCAGACCCGTGCGCGCGCCCTGACGACGCGGTGTGCGCCCCGCGACCTCGTCGCGACTGCGGACGGTTCGGCGTGGAGGGCCGCGACCAGTGAGGCATGGATGGTCAGGCCGCGGTCCAGGCCGGTGATGTGCAGGAGCTTCAGCACCTGCGGTTGCGGTGCGGCCAGGGACATGGGGGTGCCGAGGATCCGGGCACGTCGCTGTGTGCCGATCAGCACGGCCAGTCCGGACGCGTCGCAGAAGGACACGCCGGAGAGGTCGATGACCAGCCGCCTGCCGAGTCCGGCGGCTGTGGTCAGCGCGCCGTTGAGCCGTTCCCGCAGGGCAGGTGTGGTGGCGATGTCGAGCTCTCCGTGGAGAGCGACGATCTTATGGTCGGGACGCCGGGAGGACTTCGGGCCCGTGCGCGTATCGACGGTTTGGCCTAGGTTCATGGTGAATCTCCGATGTCCAGTGCGCGGCCGGCGGTGAATGCCGCCGCGTCGGGGGAGTGACCGCGGGGAGCGCACTGGCGGGGAGTGTGTTGCGCGAGACGTCGCGACGGCCGCCAGGTGATGGTCTGGTTCCGCGTCATCGTCGCCGGACCCATCTCGGCTCCGGAGAACAGGGCCGCAGTGGTGGAACTCCGGGGGCGACGTCGACTCGAGTGCCAACGTACAGAAAGTCCGCGGTGATGCTCACCTTACTCGTTCGAGTCGATCCGCGCTCTGGCGCTTGTCCATGCCTGCGCGGGGTGCAGCAGCGTCCGGTTCGTGTCACTCCGGCGGCCGAGGGTATCCGGACGGCATGGGTACGTGGGGCAAAAGAGAGGACATGGTCGTCCACCAGATCGAGCCGTACAACGCCGAGCCGCCACCATGCGCTCTGGCCGACCAGGTGCTCACTCCGCTGGACACCTTCTACAGCCGCAACCACGGACCTGTCCCGGATCTGGATCCGGCGTCCTGGCGCCTGACGGTGGACGGGCTGGTGGACAGCCCGCTGACCTTGTCGCTGGAGGATCTGCGTTCCCGCTTCCCCGAGCGCACCATGACGGCGACCCTGCAGTGCGCCGGTAATCGCCGCGCGGACTTCATGGAGTTCCGCGACATCCCGGGCGAGGATCCCTGGGGGCCCGGCGCCACTTCCACCGCGCGCTGGAGCGGGGCCGGCCTGGCTGACGTCCTCGCCGGCGCGGGGCTGCGTCCCGAGGCCGCGCACATCGCCTTCGCCGCCCCCGACGTCTCTGATCTCGCGGATCCGCCGCAGGCCTATGGCGGCTCGATCCCCGTCGCCAAGGCCACCACCGATGGGGTACTGCTCGCCTGGGCCATGAACGACCGGCCGCTGCCCCGGGTCCACGGCGCACCGGTCCGGGTCGTGGTCCCCGGCTGGATCGGCGCCCGCAGCGTCAAATGGCTCCAGCGGGTCACCGCCCAGGGACAACCCTCCGGCAACTACTTCCAGGCCACCGCCTACCGCCTCCTGCCGGCGGAAGCCGACCCCGCCCGGGCCGGTCCCGGCGACGGTATCTCCCTGGGGCCCGTCGCGCTCAACACCGCCATCCTGCGGCCCGGCGACGGCTCCCGGTTGCTGCCCGGCCGTACAGAGATCACCGGTTACGCCTACGCCGGCGAAGACCGGCGGGTCGTCCGGGTCGACGTGTCCCTCGACGAGGGCCGTAGCTGGATCCAGGTGGACCTTGACGAGCAGGCCGGCCCCTGGACGTGGCGGCACTGGCGCACGACGGTTCACCTCGGGGAAGGCGAAACCGTGATCACCGCTCGCGCCTGGGACACCACGGCGGCCACCCAGCCCGAATCCGCCCGGCACCTGTGGAATCCCAAGGGCTACGCCAACAACTCGTGGTCACGCGTCCACGTCACCTGCCGCGCATGATCGTGGTGCGAAGGCCGTGCGGATGGTGGAAAACCGAAGGGACGGACGAGGGGTGATCCCTCTTCCGTCCCAAGGTGTGTGCGCCCCCTGCAGGATTCGAACCTGCGCACTCGGCTCCGGAGGCCGATGCTCTATCCCCTGAGCTAAGGGGGCTTGGCGCGAAAAGAAGGCTACCAGCTATGAAACGCTGACGCGCACCTGGTTATTCGCCGTGCGTTCCGGCGGCCGACCGGCTAGCTTCGTGGCCGTGACCGATGCCCTGGGACGCGTGCTGGTCGTGGACGACGACGAGGTGATCCGGCAGCTCATCGCCGTGAACCTGCAGCTTGAAGGCTTTGACGTGGAGACAGCGGTCGACGGGCAGGACTGCCTGGACAAGGTGGTCGCGGTCGACCCCCTCGTGATCACACTTGACATCATGATGCCCCGGCTGGACGGCTGGGTGACGGCGGTCAAGCTCCGTGAGGATCCCTCGACCCGGCACATGAAGGTCGTGATGATCACCGCCCGGGCCCAGGACCACGACATCCGGCGCGGACACGAGATCGGCGTCGACGCCTACGTCACCAAGCCCTTCGATCCGGCCGAGCTGATCCGTACCGTCCGGCAGCTGGCCGGTGCCGGTCCCGGCGAGTGATCGAACACGAGGTCGCCGCGGCGTGGTCCCACATGCTGGTCGGATAGTCTCGCCTAGGTGACCCCAGCCGATGTGGGCGGTGCCGTGCTCGCCGCGGTGGCCGCCGCGCGCGACGCCGGCGAGCTGTCCCGCGTCCCCGGCGACGCGCTCCTGACGTGTGCCAACGGGTCCTACGGCACGCCGCTGGCACTACGGCTCGCGGCGGCGGAGGGCCGGCCGGCCGAAGAGGTCGCGCGGCTGATCGCCGAGCGGCTGCCGCTGAGGTCGGAGACCAGGGGCGGCTTCCTCACGATCACGGCCCCGGGCCTCGCGGAGGGCATCGCGGCGGACTCCGGCTACGGCCGCGCGGCGGTCCCGCGTCCGGACAGCACGTGGCCGGACCGGCCGCGGACCTTCGGCAATCCGGGTTTCTCCGTACGCTATGCCTATGTACGAGCTGCGTCGGTCCGGCGGCAGGGGACCGACCTCGGCATCGCGGCGGGCCCGCACGAGGCCGGCGGTCCGCTGGAGGTCAGGCTGCTGGATCTGCTCGGGGACTTCCCGGGCCGGACCGCGCAGGCCGCACGCGAAGGCGACGCCGGGGTGCTGAAACGGCACCTGGAGCGGGTCGCCGAGGCCTATCACGACGTGTACGAACGGTGCCCGGCACTGCCGTGCGGCGATGAGGAGCCGGCCCCCCGGCACGGCGCCCGCCGCACGCTGGCCGAGGCGGTGCGCACAACCATTGGAAACGGGCTGTACATGCTCGGCGAGACCCCGAGAGAGAGACTTTGAGTAGGGTTGCCCACCCGGCGGGATCGCGGCACGCGGACGTCCTGCCCGAAGACCATCCGTTGCCCCCGGCCGAGGACCTCAACGCGCTGTCCCCGGCCGTCTGGCCGCGCGGTGCCACGCGCGAGCAGGGCGTGGTGACCATCGGCGGCGTCGACGTCCGTGACCTCGCGATGCAGTACGGCACGCCGCTGTACGTCCAGGACGAGGAGGACTTCCGGGCCCGCTGCCGGGAGTACAAAGCCGCCTTCCACGACGGCCAGGTCCACTACGCGGGCAAGGCCTTCCTGTGCCGGGCCGTCGCGAAGTGGATCGACGAGGAGGGCCTCGGCCTCGACGTGTGCTCGGGAGGCGAGCTGGCCGTGGCACTGGCCGCCCACTTCCCCCCGGAGAAGATCACGCTGCACGGCAGCAACAAGTCGATCGCCGAGCTGACCAGGGCACTCGAGGCCGGGGTCGGGCACATCGTGGTCGACTCCTATGAGGAGATCGCCCGGCTCGGCTTCCTCGCCGGCAAGCTGGGCAAGCGTCCCAAGGTCATGGTCCGGGTCACCACCGGCGTCGAGGCGCACACGCACGAGTTCATCGCCACCGCCCATGACGACCAGAAGTTCGGCTTCGCCCGCAGCTCCGGCGCGGCGCTGGAGGCCGTACGCCGGATCCTGGAGCTCAAGCAGCTCGAGCTGGTCGGCCTGCACTCCCACATCGGATCGCAGATCTTCGAAACCGACGGCTTCGAGGTCGCCGCGCACCGCGTCGCCGAGCTCCTGGTGGCCATCCGGGACGAGCACGGCCTGGAGCTCCCCGAGCTGGACCTGGGCGGCGGGTTCGGCATCGCCTATCTGCCCGACGACGACGCGCCGGACCCCAAGCATCTCGCCGACAACATCCGCCGCATCGTGGCCAAGGAGTGCGAGTCCTACGGACTGCCGGTCCCGCGCCTGACCGTCGAGCCGGGCCGTGGCATCGTCGGCCCGGGCGGCATCACGCTGTACGAGGTCGGCACGATCAAGGACGTCGAGGGCCTGCGGACCTATGTCTCGGTCGACGGCGGGATGAGCGACAACCTCCGTACCGCCCTGTACGGCGCGGAGTACACCTCCGTGCTGGCCAGCCGAAGCTCGGAGGCCGGCCCCATGCTCAGCAGGATGGTCGGCAAGCACTGCGAGAGCGGCGACATCGTCGTCCGAGATCTCTGGCTGCCGGAGGACCTGGCGGTCGGTGACCTCGTCGCGGTCGCCGCGACCGGGGCCTACTGCCGGTCGATGGCGAGCAACTACAACTTCGTCCCGCGCCCGGCCGTCGTCGCGGTCCGCGACGGCGCCGCGCGGGTGATCGTGCGCCGCGAGACCGAGGAGGACCTGTTGCGATTGGACGCGGGGGTGGAGGCGTGAAACCGCCGGGGTCGCTGGGTGTGGCGCTCCTCGGCTGCGGTGTCGTCGGCACCGAGGTCGTACGGCTGCTGGACGAGCAGGCCCACGACCTCACCGCGCGGATCGGATCCCCGCTGCACCTGGGCGGGGTGGCCGTACGGCGACTCGACCGGCCGCGCGCGGGCGTTGCCCCGGAGCTGCTCACCACCGACGCCCAGAGCCTGGTCACGCGCGACGACATCGACATCGTGGTCGAGGTGATCGGCGGAATCGAGCCCGCCCGGACCCTGATGCTGGCCGCGATGAAGGCGGGCAAGGCGGTGGTCTCCGCCAACAAGGCCCTGCTTGCAGAGGACGGCGAGACGCTGTTCGGAGCCGCCCGCGAATATGGCGCCGACCTTTATTACGAGGCGTCGGTGGCCGGGGCCATCCCGCTGCTGCGGCCGCTGCGCGAGTCCCTCGTCGGCGATCACGTGCTCCGGGTGCTCGGCATCGTCAACGGCACCACGAACTAAATCCTCGACCAGATGGACACCTATGGCGCCGGGTTCAGCGACGCGCTCGAGGAGGCCCAGTCGCTGGGCTATGCCGAAGCCGACCCGACCGCCGACGTGGAGGGCTTCGACGCCGCCGCCAAGGCCGCGATCCTGGCCCAGCTGGCCTTCCACACGCCCGTGACCGCCGCCGACGTGCACCGAGAGGGCATCACCGAGGTCACGGCGGCCGACGTCGCCAGCGCCAAGGCCATGGGCTGTGTGGTCAAGCTGCTGGCGATCTGCGAGCGGGTGCCGACCGCCGAGGGGCCGGGCAACGGGCGGAACGGACGCGGCGTCTCCGTGCGGGTCCACCCGGCGATGATCCCGCTCTCGCATCCGCTGGCCAACGTGCGTGAGGCCTACAACGCCGTCTTCGTCGAGGCCGAGTCCGCCGGGCGGCTGATGTTCTATGGCGCGGGCGCCGGGGGGGCGCCGACCGCCTCCGCGGTCCTGGGCGACCTCGTGGCGGTGGCCAGAAACAAGATCCAGGGCGTCCGGGGGCCGGCCGAGACGACCTACGCGGCGCTTCCCGTACTCCCGATGGGGGAGACGATCACGCGTTATCACGTGCAGCTGGACGTGGCCGACCGGTCGGGCGTGCTCGCCCAGGTCGCCGAGGAGTTCGCCCGGCACGACGTGTCGATCCAGGCCGTACGGCAGGACGGCCTGGGCGAGGACGCGCAGCTGGTCATCGTGACGCACCGGGCCGAGGACGCCGCCCTCGCCGCCACGGTGGCCGGGCTCAGCGGGCTCGACATCGTACGCAACGTGGCCAGCGTCATGCGGGTCGAGGGTGACGAATAGCCGGGGCGGACGGGTGTCCGGGATCTGGGATGGGCCGGCATCGCGCCCGCACTGGGTCATAGACTCGGGCCACACCGCCAGGTCAACAAAACCGCAGGTCATGCAAGGGGGATCGCCGTGAACGGGACCGCTGTCCGAGCGTGGCGCGGGCTCATCGAGGAATATCGGGAACGACTGCCGGTCACCGCCGCCACGCCCGTCGTGACGCTGCTCGAGGGCGGCACGCCACTGGTGCCCGCCAACCGGATCTCGCAGCTCACCGGCTGTGACGTCCATCTGAAGGTCGAGGGCGCCAACCCGACCGGGTCCTTCAAGGACCGCGGCATGACCATGGCCATCAGCAAGGCCGCCGAGCAGGGCGCCAAGGCGGTCATCTGTGCCTCAACCGGCAATACGTCCGCGTCGGCCGCCGCCTATGCCGTACGGGCCGGCATGACCTGTGCCGTCCTCGTGCCGCAGGGCAAGATCGCCATGGGCAAGCTGGCCCAGGCGCTCGTGCACGGTGCCAAGCTGCTGCAGGTCGACGGGAACTTCGACGACTGCCTCGAGCTGGCCCGCAAGCTCGCAGCCGACTATCCGGTGGCGCTGGTCAACTCCGTGAACCCCTACCGCCTTCAGGGGCAGAAGACCGCCGCCTTCGAGATCGTCGACGCGCTGGCGGGCGCCCCGGACGTGCACTGCCTGCCCGTCGGTAACGCGGGCAACATCACGGCGTACTGGATGGGCTACAAGGAGTACGCCGCGGACGGCCGCACCTCCCGTACGCCACGCATGCTCGGGTTCCAGGCCAGCGGTGCCGCGCCGATCGTACGAGGTGAGCCGGTCACGCAGCCGCAGACGATCGCCACCGCGATCCGGATCGGCAATCCGGCCTCGTGGAGCCAGGCCGTGGCCGCCAGGGACGAGTCCGGCGGTGCCATCACGTCGGTCACCGACCGGCAGATCCTCGCCGCCTACCGGCTACTCGCCCGCGAGGAGGGCGTCTTCGTGGAGCCCGCGTCGGCGGCGGCCGTGGCCGGTCTGCTGCAGGCCGTGGCGCTGGACCCGGGTGAGGCCGGCTATGTGGCTGCCGGCTCGCGGGTCGTGTGCACGGTGACCGGTAACGGCCTCAAGGACCCCGACTGGGCCATCTCCGGCGCCCCCGCGCCGACCACCGTGCAGGTCGACGCGCACGCCGCCGCGGCCTCCCTGGGACTGGCGTGACCGCTGCCTCCTCGGCCGATCCCGCGTGCGGTGCCGATGTGACAGGGGCCGGCGCCACGTGGGCCGACGGTCCGGTCCGGGTGCGCGTGCCCGCCACCAGCGCCAATCTCGGTCCGGGCTATGATTCGCTCGGGCTGGCGCTGACGCTGTACGACGACGTCTCGGTCGAGGTCCGCGATGGCGGTGGGCTGGTGCTCGAGGTCTCCGGCGAGGGGCGTGAGGTGGCCGGCCGCGGTGAGGACCACCTCATCGTCAAGGTGCTGCGCCGTGCGTTCGAGGTGATCGACGGGCTCGCTCCCGTGCGGTTGGGACAGCCAGGCGGCCTGGCGCTGAGCTGCGTCAACCGGATCCCGCACAGCCGAGGTCTCGGCTCGTCGTCGGCGGCGATCGTCGCCGGGCTGACCGCGGCCCGTGCGCTCCACCCGTACGGGCGGCTGCTCGACGACGACGCCGCTCTGGCGCTCGCGACCGAGATCGAGGGACACCCCGACAATGTCGCGCCGTGCCTGGCGGGTGGGTTGACGATCGCCTGGACGCCCGACGGCCCGGCCGCGGCGCGTGGGCCCCGGCTCGTACGGCTTGAGCTGGACGCCGAGGTCGTCGTCTTCGTCCCCGACCATCGGCTCGCGACCGAGCGGGCACGGGGACTGCTCCCCGAGATGGTGCCGCACGAGGACGCCGTGGCGAACGCGGCGCGGACGGCGCTGCTCATCGCCGGGCTGATGGGCCGACTCGGACCGGAAGTACTGCTCGACGCGACCGCCGACCGGTTGCATCAGCCATACCGTGCGCCCGCAATGCCGGAATCCGCCGCACTCGTCGAGAAATTGCGCGCGGCAGGTGTGCCCGCGGTCATTTCCGGAGCAGGACCAACTGTCCTGGCCTTCACATCTGGGTCACAGATTGATTTGATCGGTCCTGCAGTGGGTACGGGGTGGCACAAACACCGGCTGAACGTCGACCCCCACGGCGCATACGTTCAGCTCGACGGTTCGTGACACGCGAGATTGACCTCTGAGGAATAGCAGTGCGCCCTGGTGATGTTAGGCTAGATGCAGCACCAGATGCCCCGCTCGGGGCTGTGTGCTCGTCAGCCACGCATCGCCCGGCCGGCCTCTCGGTCGCGTCCGCCCCGCGCACGTGGTTCCCCGACACCGAAATTTCCTGTTGCCCGGTATCCCGGCAGAGTTTCGGACTTAACGGAGTCGGGGGTCCGCACGAGCGAACCGTCCCGACAATCTGGCTGTGCCCAGACATCCCCGATGACGACCCCATCGTCATCGGCGGAGCCCGACTCGGCGCCCCCGCCGTGTCGCACCACCGGGTTACCTGGCCGACGGAGGCCAACACCCGCTCCCTGGGAAGGACCCTTAGTGAGCGAATCCAGCGAACTTCTTACGGACGCATTGAGCGCAGTAGGTGATACCGAGCCGGTCAAGGCCGACACCGAGCGCGCCCCGCGGCGCCGCCGGACCGGCACCGGCCTTTCGGCGATGGTGCTCCCCGAGCTAAAGGCGCTCGCGTCCAACCTCGGCATCAGTGGAACCGCCGGGATGCGTAAGAGTCAGCTCATCGCGGCAATTCAGGACAGGCAGGGTCAGAGCCCGGCTGGTGGCGAGCAGGCAGCCGTCGCCACGGCCCCCAGCGGCACGGACACGACGGCGTCGGCCGCCCAGGCCGGTGCCGGCGGCGACGTGGCCACCGAGGCGCCCAGTGGGCCGGCCGAGCCGGTCTCCGGGACCACCGAGGAGACGGCCAAGGACAGGCCCGCCACAAAGGAGCGCCAACGGCGCACCCGTACGTCCGCCGCCCGGCGCGCCGAGGCCACTGACGACCAGCAGTCCGCCGGCGAGGAGAAGTCCGGCGGCCGTGACCAGGCCGCTCAGGGCACCAAGTCCGACGACGGCGACGCCACGGGCACCCGCGAGGGCGGCCGGCAGCGCGGCCGTGGCGGCCGTGACCGTGACAACCGCGGCGAGCGCGGCGGAGACCGTGACAACCGCGGAGACCGCGGCGACAACCGTGGTGACCGCGGCGAGCGCGGCGACAACCGCGGCGAGCGCGGGGACCGCGACAGCAACCGTGGTGACCGCGACAGCAACCGTGGCGACCGTGGCGACAGCCGTGGCGACCGCGGCGACAGCCGTGGCGACAGCCGCGGCGACCGTGGTGACCAGGGCCAGCGTCGAGGCCAGCAGAACCAGGGCGGTGGCGGTCCCGACTCCGACGACGACGGCAGCGGCCGTAACCGCCGGGGCCGCAGGTTCCGCGAGCGCAACCGCGGTGGACGCGGCGGGCGCGAGCGCTATGAAGAGCCGGTGATCAGTGAGGACGACGTCCTGATCCCCGTCGCGGGCATCCTGGACATCCTGGACAACTATGCGTTCGTCCGGACCACGGGCTACCTCCCGGGCCCCAACGACGTCTACGTCTCGCTGGCCCAGGTCCGCAAGAACGGCCTGCGCAAGGGCGACGTCATCACCGGAGCCGTGCGGCAGCCGCACGACGGTGAGCGGCGCGAGAAGTTCAACGCGCTCGTCCGTCTCGACACGGTCAACGGCATGGAGCCCGACCAGGCCAAGGACCGGCTGGACTTCAGCAAGCTGACCCCGCTCTACCCGCAGGACCGCCTGCGCCTGGAGTCCGACCCCGGCATCCTGACCACGCGGATCATCGACCTGGTCTCGCCGATCGGCAAGGGCCAGCGCGGGCTGATCGTCTCGCCGCCCAAGGCCGGCAAGACGATGGTGCTCCAGTCGATCGCCAACGCGATCACCAAGAACAACCCCGAGTGCCACCTGATGGTCGTCCTGGTCGACGAGCGTCCCGAAGAGGTCACCGACATGCAGCGGACGGTGAAGGGCGAGGTCATCCACTCGACCTTCGACCGTCCCGCCGAGGACCACACCACGGTCGCCGAGCTCGCCATCGAGCGCGCCAAGCGCCTGGTCGAACTGGGCCACGACGTCGTCGTGCTGCTCGACTCGATCACCCGCCTCGGCCGTGCATACAACCTCGCCGCGCCGCCGAGTGGTCGCATCCTCTCCGGTGGAGTGGATGCCGTGGCCCTGTACCCGCCGAAACGTTTCTTCGGTGCGGCCCGCAACATTGAGAACGGTGGATCGCTGACCATTCTCGCTTCTGCTCTCTTCGAGACCGGCTCGAAGATGGACGAAGAGATCTTCGAGGAGTTCAAGGGCACCGGCAACATGGAGCTCCGCCTGTCGCGCCAGCTGGCTGACAAGCGCATCTTCCCCGCGGTCGATGTGAACGCATCCGGAACCCGTCGCGAAGAGCTGCTGATGGGCGTCGACGAGACGAAGATCACCTGGAAGCTTCGTCGTGCCCTCGCGGGCCTCGACCAGCAGCAGGCTCTCGAGATCGTTCTCGGTCGGCTGAAAGACACGACGTCGAACGTCGAGTTCTTGATGCAGGTGCAGAAGTCGATGCCCGCCACCTCGGCGACGACCAATCACAGCAACGGCCACACGAGCAACGGTCACAGCAACCACAACGGCTCACACTCAGAGTAGGCAGTCATGTTCGAATCAGTGGAAACCCTGCTGATCGAGCATGACGAGTTGCAGGAGCAGCTCGCCGATCCAGCGCTTCACTCGGATCCTGCTCGATCCAAAA
>JAOPYH010000421.1 GCA_025964715.1 Streptosporangiaceae bacterium
GTGGCCTCTACCGTGTCAAGGTAGCGCTCTCCCACTGAGCTAATCGCCCTCGATGAGGAATCAGAGCGGACGACGGGATTCGAACCCGCGACCCTCACCTTGGCAAGGTGATGCTCTACCAGCTGAGCTACGTCCGCGTGCGTCCCGCGGGGAAAGTCCCGGGGGCGACGGGGAAAACCATAGCCAATCTTCGGCCGTACCCCAAACTGATCGCGGAAGGGTGCCGACCGTGACGGCGGAGAGCCGGTGTGGAACCTACGGCTGCGTCCTGGTGGAGCCGGTCATGCGGGCGCCCTGACCGCGCGCCACACTGGTTGGCATGGAACAGCCGTTCGCCCATGCGGGAGGGATGCTCGCCACGGGGCTGGTCGACGTCACCAGCGACCTCGCCGCGCTGGAGTCGGGCGGCTGGTGGGCACTGGTGATCACCTACGAGGGCAAGGTGACCTGTGCCCGCTTCGACACTGTACGGCCGGGACCGCTGCCGCCCGCGGCCTGGACCGGGCCGACGGACTGGTCCAGCTCGATGGACGAGAAGGCCTACGTCCAGGGAGTCGCCGCCATCCGGGAAGCCATCGCCGACGGGATCGTGTACCAGGCCAACCTGTGCCGGATCCTCAGCGCGCCGCTGCCCGCCGGCGCGGACATCGCCGGGCTCGGTGCACGGCTCGCCGTGGGCAACCCCGCTCCGTATGCGGCCGTGATCCGCGTGCCCGGAGCAGAGATCGCCTGTGCGTCGCCGGAGCTCTATCTGTCCCGGGATGGGGACGTGGTCGAATCGCGGCCGATCAAGGGCACCGGCAGGACGCAGGAGGATCTGCTCCCCAAGGACCACGCGGAGAACATCATGATCGTGGACCTCGTCCGCAACGATCTGGGCCGGGTCGCCGAAATCGGCTCCGTGAGCGTGCCAGAGCTGTGCGTGCTGGAGGAGCACCCGGGCCTGGTGCACCTGGTCTCGACCGTACGGGCGAGGCTGGCGGGGGGGAAGGGATGGCCTGAGCTGATCGACGCGACCTTTCCCCCCGGCTCGGTCACGGGAGCACCGAAGTCCAGCGCTCTGACCCTGCTCAATGAACTCGAACGCACTCCCCGCGGGCCGTACTGTGGGGCCATCGGCTGGGTGGACGCGGACTCCCGGCGCGGTGCTCTCGCGGTCGGCATCCGGACGTTCTGGGCGGAGGACGGCCTGCTCAAGTTCGGCACCGGGGCCGGCATCACGTGGGGGTCCGATCCGCACCGCGAATGGCGCGAGACCGAGCTGAAGGCGGCTCGGCTTTTGGAGGTTGCTTCTAGTGAAGATCTGGCTCAACGGGGAGTTGTTCGCCCCGGAAGAGGCACGCATATCGGTCTTTGACCACGGGATCCTCGTGGGCGACGGTGTCTTTGAGACGATCAAGGTGGTCGGGGGCGAGCCCTTCGCGCTGACCCGGCACCTCGAGCGGCTGTCCCGCTCGGCGACCGGTCTCGGGCTCGCCGCCCCCGATGAGGACGCGCTCCGGCAGGGCACGCTCGACGTGGTCGCGCAGGCACCGGAGTGGCCACTGGGCCGCATCCGCATCACCTACACCAGCGGCACCGGTCCGCTCGGCTCCGACCGCGGGTCGGAGGGCCCGACCGCGACCATCATCGCGGCCGAGCAGAAGCCGTTTCCCGCCACCGCGGACGTCACGGTCGTGCCGTGGCCCCGCAACGAGCGAGGGCCGCTCACCGGGCTGAAGACCACGTCGTACGCCGACAACGCCCTCGCCCTGGCGTACGCCAAGAAGCGCAGCGGGGGAGAGGCCATCTTCGGCAACCTGGCCGGCAACCTGTGCGAGGGCACCGGCAGCAACGTCTTCGTCGTGCGGGACGGCCGGCTCACCACGCCGCCGCTGTCGGCCGGGTGCCTGGCCGGGGTGACCCGGGCCCTCACGCTGGAGTGGTGCGGCGGCGAGGAGGAGGACCTGCCCCTCGACGACTTCTACGGCGTGGAGGAGGCGTTCCTGACCTCGACCACCCGGGACGTACAACCGATCAGGGCCGTCGACGGCGTCGTCCTCCCGACGGCGCCCGGGCCGGTCACGCGCAAGGCCATGGAGACCTTCGCCGCCCGCGCCGCCGAGCACATCGACCCCTGACCCGCACGCATCCCATTCCCGGCCGTGGTCTTGCAGTGGTTCGCGCCCGAAGAACTGCAAGATCACGGTTCGCGCGGTGCAGGGGGCGCTTTGTTGTCCGATCGGCCTTCGTGAGCCCGGTGGGGGAGTCCACACTTAGGTCGTGAACGACTTTGATCTCATCGTGCTCGGATCCGGGCCCGGCGGCCAGAAGGCCGCGATAGCGGCGGCCAAGCTCGGGAAGCATGTCGCCGTCGTCGACCGGCGGAACATGATCGGCGGAGTGTGCATCAACACCGGCACGATCCCGTCCAAGACGCTGCGGGAAGCGGTTCTCTACCTCACCGGCCTGAACCAGCGAGACCTGTACGGGCAGAGCTACCGGGTCAAAGACGACATCACGGTCGCCGATCTCGGCATGCGCACGCAGCACGTCATCAGCCGCGAGGTCGACGTCATCCGCAGCCAGCTGGCCCGCAACCACGTGACGATGTTGCCGGGTACGGGCCGGTTTCTGGACCCCCACACCATCGGTGTCCTGAACGGTGCCGACCGGGAACAGAAGATCACCGCGGCCAACATCGTTATCGCGACCGGCACCAGCCCGGCTCGCCCGTCGAGCGTGGAGTTCGACGAACGTACGATCATCGACTCGGACGGCATCATCCGGATGGAACGGGTGCCGGAGTCCATGGTCGTCGTCGGCGCAGGGGTCATCGGCATCGAGTACGCCTCGATGTTCGCAGCGCTGGGCACCAAGGTCACCGTGGTCGAGCGCCGGGAGCGCATGCTGGAGTTCTGTGATCTCGAGGTCGTCGAGGCACTGAAGTACCACCTGCGTGATCTCGCTGTCACGTTCAGGTTCGGTGAGACGGTCGAGGCCGTAGAGCGTCGACCACGCGGGACCATCACGATCCTGGAGAGCGGCAAGAAGATCCCCGCCGACACGGTCATGTACTCCGCGGGCCGGCAGGGGATGACCGCCGATCTGGGCCTGGAGGCCGCCGGGCTGAGTGCGGACGGCCGCGGCCGGATCACCGTCGACGAGCACTTCCGTACGGAGGTGCCGCACATCTACGCGGTCGGGGACGTCATCGGCTTCCCGTCGCTGGCCGCCACCTCCATGGAGCAGGGCCGGCTCGCCGCGCAGCACGCGTTCGGCGAGGCCACCGTCGCCATGCACGGGCTGCAGCCGATCGGGATCTACACGATCCCGGAGATCAGCTTCGTCGGGCGGACCGAGGACGACCTCACGAAGACACGGGTGCCGTTCGAGGTGGGCGTGTCGCGCTACCGGGAGCTCGCGCGCGGCCAGATCATCGGTGACTCATACGGGATGCTGAAGTTGCTCGTCTCACCCGAGGACCACACCCTGCTGGGCGTGCACGTATTCGGCACTGGCGCCACCGAGCTCGTCCATATCGGGCAGGCCGTGATGGGTTGCGGCGGGACCGTGGACTATCTCGTCGATGCCGTGTTCAACTACCCGACGCTGGCGGAGTCGTACAAGGTCGCCGCTCTCGACGCCATGAACAAGATGCGCCAGATCGCCCGGCTCAGCGAGTGAGCCCCGGGACGGGTGGATCAAGAAGGCCACAGCAGGTTGTCCAGCTCGGCCTCCATATCGATGAACTCCGACTCGCGCCCCGCGGCGACGATCTCGTACGTCCGGTGCAGGAAGTCGGCTAAGGGCATGAGCGGGGCCTCGAAGAGCGCGTTGCCGAACGGGGACGAGAGGGCGATGTTCAGGGCGTGATCGCTGTCGGGACTGACCGGCCAGACCTGGACGTCGCCGTCCCCGACCCGCCGGACGATGCCGATCGTGAGCAGCTCGCGAGCGAAGATCCATTCCACCGGCTCGTCGTTGCCGACGTAAAAGGCCATCCGGATCGCGTAGGGGTCGTCGGCCGCGTACTCCAGACACGCGAGCAGGGGGACGGTTGGACTGTCAGGGACGACGAGCCGAAGGCCAAGCTCGGCTGAGACGGTGGTGCTGCTGTTCATGGCCATTCCTTCAGACGTCGGTCCCCCGAAGCGGGGCGCTCCAGTGAGTACTCGCTCCCTTCACCGGTCTCCCCTCCGATCTATGAGGCGTAACTGAGAACAGTTGCGGGAACATTCCGTGTCCCCCACTGGATGTGATGTATATCACGTAAGACGATGTGCGACCTGACCTGGGCAAAGACGGACAATCTCAGGGAGGCGCAACTGTGGCGGTGAACCTTCAGTTCGAATCTGTAGCGGTTGATGCATCAAGCATGCGAAGCTGATCAGTTGGTTGCGGAATGCCCCATTGAAGGGCTGAACCGCCCACTTCGTCGACGTAGGGTAAAAATCGTGGCGATAAAACATGGCCAGGACGTTGATGTTGCATCTGAGCCGCCGGAGCATCGTGGCCTCGGGCGGTTCAAGGGCTTTCGGGAGTTTCTGCGCCGGTACCCCGTCCTGAACACGACCTGGCAGATCGGGGTCTTCACCGTCGGCGCCACGGTGCTGGGCGCGGGTGTGGCCATGATGGTGACGCCGGGGCCCGGGTGGCTGGCGATCTTTGTCGGACTGGCCATCCTCGCCACCGAGTTCGCGTGGGCCCAGCGAGCCCTGAACCAGGCGAAGCAGGCCGCGGAGAAGGCCAAGGACAAGGCCCTCGATCCCAAGGTTCGGCGCCGCAACCAGATCATCGCGGTCGGCGCCGGCCTCATCGGCGGCGCGGCCCTGACGGCCTACCTGGTCGTGTACGGGTTCAACCTGCCGTGGAACACCGACCTCACGCCGTGGAGCTGAGCCGGCCAGTACGGCGCCGCTGGCGGGCATCCGGGCTGACCGGCCAGGGCATGCGAGGCGTTGCGGCGGGGCCCCTCGGGCCGGCGGTCGCCACGGACGTACGAGGACCCGCTCAGAATGCGCTAATCTATGCGAGCGACGAAACGCCGTACGGCGGACCGTCCGGGGGCGATTAGCTCAGTGGGAGAGCGCTTCGTTCACACCGAAGAGGTCACTGGTTCGAACCCAGTATCGCCCACCCTCGTTTCCCCAGCTAAGACCCCTCCTCGGAGGGGTCTTCGTCGTTGCTGGGTCCCTGCTCCGGGGCGACCAAGGTCCTGCGCGGTTCCCGGGACGCCGGCGGCACGGTTCACCTGTTCGCCGCGATCCTGCACAGCGAGGCCGTCGTCACCGGACAAAGGGCGATCGGAGACAAGACCGGGGAGACCAAGGCGTTCGCCCCGCTGCTGGACACCCTCGACATCGCCGGTGCCACCGCCGACGCCCTCCACACCGTCCGAGCCCACGCCCACTACCTGCACAAGCGTGGCGCGTTCTACGTGTTCACCGTCAAGG
>JAOPYH010000386.1 GCA_025964715.1 Streptosporangiaceae bacterium
AGCTTGCCGTCGTACGAACGCATCACCCCGATGCCGAGGGCCACTCCGGCGGTCAGGGTCACCGCCACAGAAACCGCGACGATCCGGGAGGCCCCCCGCGGCTGCTCACTCGGCTGCCACACACGCCGACTGAAAGCGCTCGTGAAATTCGCGCGCTCCTGCCGCTCCCGCTCTTCCTGCCTAAGGTCGCTCAACTTCTCCTCCCCAATGGGTGGACGGATGTGTCGAATAGCGGGCGACGCCTGCGGCCCCGGACAGGCCGGGCCGCGGGAGCGTCCGACGCGGCCATGCCGATTGTAATGATCTTCGGCGGTACCTGAAAGAATCCCGAACTTGACCATCGGAGGAATATCGTGCTGCGCCGTAAATTGTCCACCGCCGTCGCGCTCGCGTCCGCGGTCACCGCACTGGCCGCGGTAACGGCCATGGCCGGCGCCTGCAGTGTCCATTCGACGTCGCCCAGGGCCGCGGCACCGTCCGGCCTGCGGTTCCAGACCTGGCTCTACCCCGGCGGCCCGGGCGAGCCGGCGTGCACCGCCGCGGCCGAATACGCCGACGACCGGGTGAAGACAGGTTCGCTCAATCCGGAGTATTGGTCCGTTCAGTCCAACGGCTCCGTCACGCTGGAGACCACCGACGACGGCACGTGCAACGCCTACAGCCCACACAACGTCGCCGATCTGAAGGCGCACTCCGCCTATCAGTATCCGACACTCTCGGGTATGACGGCCGCCGACATCCACGCCCTGGTCAGCAGCGAGACGAGGCGGACCGCGGCCATCAGGAAGATCACCTCGCTCGTCGTCGGCGCCGGGCTGAGCGGCGTCGACGTCGACCTGGAGGACTACTGGTCCTGGAGCGCGGCCGACTTCACCGGCTACAAGACCTTCCTCAGCCGGCTCGCCGTCTCCCTGCATTCCCACCGCAAGCGTCTACAGGTGGACGCTCCGGCGATGACCGAAGACGCCTCCTTCTATGACTACGCGGCCGTCAGCGCCGCCGGCGTCGACGATCTGGTGATCATGGCCTATGACAAGGAATACGACACCGAATCGGGAAAGGCATGCCTGCCCATCGCGCCGTACGACTGGCTCACGAAGGTGACGACGTACGCGCAGAGCAAGGTTCCGGACCCGTCCCGCCTCATCATCGCCCTGCCCTCCTACGGCTACATCGCCCCCGACCCGTGTGACACGAGCGCCATCAAAGGCAACATCCATTTCAGCGACATGAAGAAGAGCCCCCGTTTCGCCACCGCCCCGGCCACGGTGGAAAACCGCCGCGACCCGTCCTCCGGCGAGATCCGCTGGACCTCTGGCGGCAAGCTCTATGACTACGTGGACAAGACCGCCATGGACCGCAAACTGGCGCTGCTCACGTCTCTCGGCGTCACCAAGGTGTCCGTCTGGACCCTCGGTGGCGGCAACCCCTGGTTCACCCGCTGACACTCCGGCTCCGGCGCGGCCCTGGTGCTTCAGAGGACGCCGGTCATCTCCTGCCGGCCGGAGACGGCAGGGTGTGCCCGGTCACCGCGCCGGCGATTCTCTGGGACTTCACCCGGACGCCGTGCAGAGCGGCGAGCGTCCTGGAGTCGGCCCGGCCCGTGACGGGGATGCCCACGTCCCGCTGGTAGATCCTCAGCGCGGTCTGGACGCTCTCGTCCATCGCGTAGGCGGGCCGCGGGCCGCCCGCTATGTAGTCGATGTTCACTTTCGTCAGGGCGGCGCTCGCGGCGATGTCACCATCGTCCAACTGTGTGTTGCCGGCCCAGAGGAGCGCGTTCTTGAGCCAGCTCACCTCGTTGGACCTGTCGCCCGGCGCCAGCCCCTGGACCGAGGTCGAGGTTCCGAAATGGGCCATGAGCAGAGCGGTCATGGTGGAGCGCCCGAGGCGGCCGGGCCCGTCGGTTCTGGCGGTGGCGCTGTGGAATCGTCCGTCGTTGGCCTTCTGAAAGCACGCGAGCGCGGCGACGGTCGCCCTGTCGAGCACACCGGCCCTGTGACGGGCTGTGAGCCTGCACTGGGCGTCACCCTGCTTACTGAGACGTACCTGCGCGAACTGCACGAACAGGTTGGCCTTGGTCCGCGGCCCGAACGGCAGGGACGTCCCGGAGACAGATCGTTTGTTTATCATGACGCCCGAGTTCGGTGCCGGCCCGGGCACGTTGCTCCCGTTCGGCGACCCGGGACGGCCGGAGTGCTTCGGGACGGCGCCACTGCGACCGCTCGGCGAGGCGGGCGTGGTCGGAACGGGCGTATGGGACCTCGTCAGCGCTGCGGCCTTCGCCTTTTCCTCCGCCGTCAGCTTGCCGTCGTACGAACGCATCACCCCGATGCCGAGGGCCACTCCAGCGGTCAGGGTCACCGCCACAGAAACCGCGACGATCCGGGAGGCCGTCCGCGGCTGCTCACTCGGCTGCCATGCACGCCGGCTGAAGGCACTGGTGAAATTCGCGCGCTCCTGCCGCTGCCGCTCTTCCTGCTTAAGGTCGCTCAACTTCTCTTCCTCAACGGGTGGACGGATGTGTCGAAATCAGCGGGCGACACCTGGGGGCACCCGGCGTCTGCGACGCGATCCCCTATGGTCCGATTTTCTAGCAGCTGGAAATCTCTACCGGCATGGCGGGCATGGTCCACGCCCCGCGAAAGGGTCAGTCCAGATGCGCCATCGGTTCCAGATCGCCCGTCGCCCCCGGTTTCACACTCTCCACGACAGCCGGCGCCGACGACGGAGGAGCGTCGTCAACCGGCTCGGTAGCCGCCCACGAGCCGTTGTAGGGGCCCGGCGCCGACAGGCGTACCAGCACGACCGGCCGTCCGGCCGACGGGCCGAACTCACGAAGCGTGCCGTCGGGCGAGACCACGGTGATCCGCAACCCCAGGACGGCGCCCGCCACGGCAAGCGTGACCTCAGTCCGTCCGGCGTCATCGCCCGGCTCCGTGAGGGCGCCGGCGATCTCGCGGCGGCGCTCATCGGTGAGCGCCTGTCCCGTCCCGGTGGGAGCGCCGATCGTGCCCGCGGATCCCCGTTCGTACGACCCGATGCCCTGGGCCTCCAGGACGGGCCAGAGCCGCCGGTCCCGTGGATCATGGGCGAGATCGGCGAGGAGCGTGTTCGCCAGGTGCGACCGCAACTCCTCGGGCGTCGCAGGCCTTCCGCCGCCGATCGCGGCCGTCTCGACGGGCGCCACCGCCCCCAGGGCATGGGCCAGTTCATCGCCGGTCGCGGGCACGTACACCAAGCGCAGGGCCTTCCGGGTGAGCGTCAGCGCTTGGGGGACGCTGAGAGCCGTCCCTCCCCCGTCGGCCCCGGATGCCGGCCGCGGTGATGCGGAGAACGCGTCGGCCTCCGCCGCAGGGGCGTCGGCCACCGGGACGGATGGCGCCTCGGCACCGGGCCGCGAGGCGATGTCCACGCGTTCGAAGCACAGGATCCGGTAACCCTCGGGGTCGCTCAGCGGGATGAGGATGGCGCCGTCCGAGGTCACGACCGACTGCGTGACGTCGATGCGGCTCTCCCGGCGTTCCAGCTCGCGCGAGACGCTCTCCGGGTCGTCCTCGTGGGCGAGCGTTCGTCCCTCGGCGTCCACGACGACGAGCCGCCCCGGGATGGCGGCCGAGCCCCCGACGTGGAGGACGAAACGCGGGCCGTCCTGGACGCCGACGAGGCTCACGGCCTTCGTCGTCCGCCCCTCCAGGACCGCCTCGAGGGGCAGGGACCAGGTCGGGCCGGGGATTCCGTCACGGTCATGGCCGACGAGGAGCAGTTCGTCCGGTGCCTCACCGCCGTACGCGATGACCACGTGCCCGGTGTCCGGGACGACCACGGCACCGCGCGGGCGCAGCAACCACAGTGGGTTCCCGACCGGGTCGAGTGCGGCGATGCCGTCGCCGGTTCGGCTGTAGACGTGGCCCCGGTGATCCACGCCGGCGAGATCGAGGATCGGGACGGTGGCGGGTTCGCCGAGGGTGGTCCGGCCGGTCTTCAGGTCGGTCCTCGCGAGGACCTGGACGCGCCGCCCGTGCCGTTCGACCATGCGGGCATAGATCGCCTCATCAGAGGCGGAGATCACCAGGTTGGCGATGTCGGCGTCCAGGCGCGCGGCCGAGAGCGTACGCCCGGTGGCCGGGTCGATGGCGAGCAGGCCCGCCGTCGTGGCCCGCGGAACCAGCCACAGCCGGCCATCACCTGTCCGATGCAGGCCGGTGTAGACACCGACGAGACCGTCGGGCTCGGTGTGGTGGAAGTCCACTTTCCCCTGCCGGGACCAGGTGGTGGCCCCCGCGGCGTCCACGTGCCGAAGCCGGTTCAGCCATCCGCCGTCAGCGTCGTCCAGGAATTCCAGCAGGTGAAGACCGCCCTCACCGTCCGGGTGGAAATCGACGACGCGCCAGCCCGCCAGCCGCACGGTGGTGTCCGCTGTCACCATGAGCGCACGAGCCCGCCGCCCCGCGGGCCGGTGGAGGAACCGGCGGTCCTCCAGATCATCGTCCACATCGGCCAGCACCGCGAGTTCACCGCCCGCGCCGGCCCGCGGGCGGAAGATCGGCCGCAACGGACGCGGCGGCGGGTCCATCGGACTGGCCGGCAGAAGGGCACGGACTTCTCCCGGGGGCGCATCCTCCGGCCCGTCGCCCCAGCGGGCGGAGAGCACCACCCGCGCAGCCTGCACGTCGATTCCGCCGACGCGGAAGCCGGCGTCCATGTCATGGTTCACGTCGTCCTGCTCCTCACATCAGCCATACGGGCATTCCGGATTCGATCACGGGGTCGGCGATGTAGCCGGCCACGGCCAGCACCTGTTCGAGTGTTGTCCTCTGCATGAAGCCGTATGACTCTTCTGTGCTGATCCGACCGGACGGCGTCTGGTCCGGAAGCGCCCAGTGGCTCAGGACTTCCTGGCGGCCCTGGGCGTCACGCGTGCCAAGGCTGAGCATCACATGGTGGAACCCATCGATGAGTATCAGATGTCCGCGGGGGACGTCGGGCCAGGTGAGTCCGGTGGTCCCTGAGATCTCGTGACGGGTGAGCATGTCGGGGAGGACCCGGGATGCCATCTTCTCGAAAAAGGCCTTTGACGCGGCCCTGGCACCGCCGGGAGCAGCGGCGATCGCGGCTTCGCTCCCTTCCGCGTGGATCCCGACCAGCCACGCCTTGTCGACGAGGCCGAGGCGATAGGCGATGAACATGAAGACCTCGTAGCAGTTCATCGTGCTCCACAGCCCCGGCTGGTCTCCGTTACCACGGAGCCATCGGGTGAAGCCGTTGGTCTTGCCCCAACTCGTCGTCTCGCTGACCTGCCAGCCGTCGTGCGGATCGAGCTTCGTGCCTCCCCGCCACCTGTAGAAGGCGATCGATTCGAACCCTGTTCGCACCATCCGGTCCGCCTGTGCCGCGCTCCACTCGGCGTGACTCAAGGTTGAAGGAGGCGCAGAGGGAGCCGGATGGGTCGGTGGATCGGCGGGCGTCGGCTGCATGGGCTCACCCGCGCCTGCCGCCGGAGAGGCGTTCAGCGGGTGGTCATAGATCACCGGGCCGGAGTCGAAGACGTCCTCGGTGATCGCCAGGTGATGCGCCGGCATCTCCTCGGACGGATCGAAACGCCACGCCTGGTGTGAGGCGAGACCAGCGGCCCCCCGCCCCGGGGTATGTTCCAGCCATGCCGGCATCGCGGATTCGATGACCGCGCCGGTCATCCCGCTCGCCGTCATCACCTCTTCCAATGTCGTTATCTGCCAGAACCCGTATGAATCGACGGCGGGTTGGCTGAACGACATCCTGTGGGGATACGCCCAGTGACTCAGAACTTCATGGCGGCCCTGGGCGTCACGTGAGCCAAATGCGAGCATGACATGGGCGAACCCGTCGAGCAGGACCAGATGTCCGTGCTCAAAGCCCGGTTCCGCCAAGCCGGTATATCGGTCGATGGAGTGACGGATCCTGTGGCCAGGGGCGATTCGGTGTCCGAGCGTGGCGTAGAAGGCGTTCGTTGCGTCATTCTCCCCGCGGGGAGCGGCGGCGACCGCGGCCCGAGACGCCGCCGCGTGGATGTCGTCCAACCACGCCTTGCCGACGACGCCCGCCCGGTAGGCGGTGAACAGAATCACCTCCGAGGAGCCCATCGTGCTCCTCGGGCCCGGCTCGGGTCCGGTGTCACGGATCCACTGAGCGAAGTGGTTCGTCCAGCCCAACACGGTCGCTTCGCCGATCTGCCAGCCCGCCTGCGGATCAGGCTGCGAGGGCCCCCGCCACTGATAGGCGCCGACCCATTCAACCCCTGCTATCTGGACCTGCTGCGCGATGCGATTCGCCGGTTGCGGTCCGGGCCCGGACTCCGTACCAGAGACGTGCGACGAAAGGGGGTTCTGCGCGTCCGATGCCGAGCGGGATCCACGAGGGCGGAAGGTGCGGAACTCGCCGCGCCGCCCATTGTGGGGGGCGATGATCGGCATGGCAGCCCCCACCACCGTCCTGTCACGAGCCATCATGACATCGCCTGTCGGCGCATACACCATCACACCCAACGCATCCGACAGCCGCTGGGCCACGCCATCGTCGGCCGCACCGGTCTCGCACGAGATGAGCACCACACCGGCGTCCGGATACGCGGCCCGCAATGCCTGGAAACTGGGCCTGCTACGCAGCACCTCGCCCACCTGGGCCCCGGTGAGTAGCCTCGTCCCGGAGGCGCTCTCCACCTGGAAGCTCTGTGAATTGCCATGGGAGGTCAGGAAGTAATGGCCGCCTCCGTACCACGGAGGCTCCTGGACCGCGAGCCTGCCGTCTTCGGTGCCCTGGACCTTCAACTGCCCGTACTCACGGTCCGAGAACGCATCGAAGGACTCCCAGTTCGGCCGGCGCTCCTCCCAATCGGTCTCACTGTGGAAGCTGCGCCCGACGGCGAAGCCCTCCACCGTCCGGATCGGACGGGACACCAGGCCGGCGTCCGGTCCCGGGGAGAAGTCATTCACCGGTTCCGGCGAATGCGGAGACCCCCTGCCGGAATCCCACAACCCCCCGAAGTTCTGCGCACCCGCACCTGCGGTCGGAGAGGCCTGCAGTGGGTGGTCATAGATCACCGGGCCGGAATCGACGACATCCTCGATGACCCGCAGATAACGCGCCGGCATCTCCTGAGACAGATCCAACCCACGCCAGGCCATGACCCCATCGGCCTTGACCGCCGAAGAACCCGGCTTGGCCCGGAAGATGAACTCCGGATCCACATACTCATCCGGCAGACCCAGATAATGCAGCACCTCATGCAACAACACATCCACCGGATCACCCAGACCCCACGTACGAGCATCCGGACCACCCGCGGTCCGACCAGGACCCAGCCTCACGGCCTCGGCATGAGCATCGTCATGGGCCAGCTCCACCCCCACATGAAGCTGATCACCCGACCGCGGAAGCGCATAACCACGATTGACATGCTCATCCAGCCCACCCTGCAACCTGGTTTCCAACCCGGCCAGATCCAAGGGAGTCAACCCGCCCTCCAACCGCACCGGCAAAGGCACAGTGAAAGCCCGAACCCACTGACCGCCCTCAGCCTCAATCCGCTGAACCCGCGCCCGGACCTGCGTCCCCGCGCCATCCAACAACGGCCCATCCGCCACACGACCCGCAAACGACGGATCAAAACGCTCAGTCGACAACACCGCCACCGGCGCACCAACCCGCCGATGAACCCACTCCCCCACAACCGCCGGAACAGCCACCCTGGCCGCCGGCACCCCCACCGGCCCACCAGACCGAACACCACGCGGCGCATGCGAAGAAGCGAAACCATGCGACTCGACGACAGCCTGGCCGTCATCGCGGGTGAGAGAGCGAGCTCCCGCAGGGCGGAAGGTACGGAACACACCGAGCTGACCGTCATGGGGGGCAACGAGGGGCAAGGAACCCCCTCTCCCCCCGGGACGCTGCATCGCGACATCGCCTGTCGGCGCATACACCGTCACACCCAACTCATCCGACAGCCGCTGGGCCACGCCATCGTCGGCCGCACCGGTCTCGCACGAGATGAGCACCACACCGGCGTCCGGGTTCGCGGCCCGCAATGCCTGGAAACTGGGCCTGCTACGCAGCACCTCGCCCACCTGGGCCCCGGTGAGTAGCCTCGTCCCGGAGGCGCTCTCCACCTGGAAGCTCTGTGAATTGCCATGGGCGTCCACGAAGTAATGCCGGCGTCCATACCACGGGGCCTCCTGGAGCCTGAATTTATTCGCGTCCGGCGGCTCCAACTGCCCGTACTGACTGGTCCGGTCCGCGTCGTAGAAAATCCAGGTCGGCCGGTATCTCATCCAATCAAGATCATTGTGGTAACTACGCCCCAGGACCACGCCGCGGGCCGTCCGGATCGGACGGGACACCAGGTCGGCGTCCGCTACCGGCGCGGCGGATGGGCGGTGCGACGGCACATCATCACGCGAACCGACCACAGAACTTGCGCCCCTGACACCCGACGACCTCCAGGACGCCCCCAGCTCCCGCAACGTCGGAACCCGATCGATGGGCCTGAACTCCGGGTCCAGCTCGATCGACATGAACTGCCGCCCCTGATAGAGGGGACGCCCGCTGATCCGGCCCCGTGAACCGTCGATCCACGACACCGTGCCGTGGTGATTCACGGCATTGACCGCATGCACAGTGCCGGTCGGACGCCGGAACACCACGATCGCCGACGAACCATGCCCACCGCGGCGCACCCGCTCCGCCACCGACTCCCACGCCTGATCCGACAGTGGACGCCCATCACCGGTGTCGTGATGAACCCGCCAACCGGCGTTCAGCCACTCCGACGTCCGCGCCGGCCCGTTCTCCTCGATGTAGTCGGCCGGGTTCCCCGGCCCATCAGAAGGCCGAGCCTCCCCGGCGCCGGCTCCCAGATACGGGGGCACGGCGACAGTGGGACGACCGCTCCAGGAGGCCAGCACACTACGCGCCGCGTCTATGCAGTTGACCTGGCGCCAGACATTCTCTCTCCACCCGGGATTGATCCGCTGCAGCCAGTCCGCGGCACCCATATCGGTGGCGAACGTGTTCTTTACCTCGAAACGGTTGTAAGCACGCACCGGCCCGGCGAACCGGTAAGCACTGCTTCGCGGGTCGGGGAACCGCTGGAAACCACCATCGGCATCCCGCGGGAAAACCCGCTCCAATGCCCTCTGATCCTCGGCCGCGGGACGCTGCAGCCCACCGGCCCGCTCGTACGGACGGATGTCGTCCAAAGGAGCAAGACCGGGCCTTTGCCCGGCCGGTGCGGCCGACGGCTCCGCCTCCACGACCGCGGACTGAGGTTCCGGCAGGCCGTCCGGAGCGTGCTCGATCCGCGGCGACCGCCGGGCCGACACGATCCCGAAAGTGACCGGCCCATCCTCCTCGGCAGTGCTCGGCGACGGCTCCGCCTCCACGGTCCGTTCCTGCGCCGCCTGGTCCTGTGCCTCCTGCTCGGGCCGCGCCGCCTGTTCCTGAGGGGCGAGGGGACGCGGCTCCTCGCCCACGCGTTCGGCGGTGGGGGTCCGGTGCCAGGTGGTCATCGCGACCGCGGACGCGCGCAGGTCACGGAAACGCGCCCCGGCCTCCTCCGCCGCGGTCCTCGCGGCGATCATGGCCTCCTCGGCGGTGGCCGTCCCCTGTTCGGCGGCGGCCAGGACGTCCTGCGCGTCCGTGGCCGCGGCGAGTGCCGCGGCGTCATCGAGGTTCTGGGCCAGCGTGGCCTCGGCCTCGGCGGCGTTCCGCCGGGCCGCTTCGACGGCGTCGTGGGCAGCCGTTACGTCGTCACGTGTGTCGCGGAAGGTCTTGTCCGCGGTCCTCCAGGCGGTGCTGGCGGCGGCGACCGCGTCCCACTCGGCGGACACGGAACGAGGGAAGTTCTCGTCGGTGATCAGTCCGAGTTCGCGGGCGTCGCTCTCGGCCAGCCGGATCCACACGCCCTTGTCGACGCGCAGTTCCTTGCTCTGGGGCCGCAGCGGTCCCTTCCTGGAGACGGCGGCGCCCACACCGCTCCAGGTCGCACGAGTGCCGGTCGTAGTGATCCGCCAGTCGACGGGGAAGCGGAAGACGAAGGTCCGCTCGAACTCGTTCTTGACCAGCAGTCGCTGAGCCTGGTCGACCTGGGTGCTCTGCCCGGCGGCATCCCCCTCCCCCCACGCGTGGCCGGCAGTGCCCAGACCTGACCGATAGGTCGGCCCCGCCGTGAGGAGAGGCCCGGTCGTGGCAAGGCCCTGCCCGGTGGCCATCGCGGCGGACCGGACGTCGCTGCGTCTGCCCCCTGTGGTGACACTGCGGGCCTGGCGAGCGGCGACGTCCCAGCGGTGATCGTCGCTGACCGAGGTCAGGACCCCGCCTCCCAGATCCACCCGGGCGTGCACGGTGGGCCGGGCCGTGGCGCCGCCGGTGATGAAGTTCTCCGACAGCTCCGGCAGCTCCAGCCCGCCGGGCCCGGTCAGCCGGGGGAAGAAGGTGCGCAGCACCGGCTGGCTGAGGGCGTTGGCCAGCACCTCACTTGGGACGTTTCCACCCTGGGTCAGCGGCGTACGCCCGGCCCGGTGGTCCGGTGCTCCGTGTAGGGCCGCGACCGCGGCGGTCCCGACATGGCGGATGGCGTCGACGCCGCCGACGTTGACGATGGCGGCGCTGTCGGGAAGGTCCAGGGGTCTGTCCGGTTCCGCCTCGCCCGGCCGCAGGGAGCGCAGGGACGCTCCCATCTCGGCGCCGGCATGTGCGGTGGGCACGGTCAGCGTCCACGGGACCTGGGCGACCAGGGGGCCGCCGGGGGCCGACACCGAATGGACGATCTTGCCCTTCTCCTCGACCGAGAGGATGACGGTCGTGGGGAAGGCCAGCTTGGCGGTCGGCCGCGTGGCCGCGACCGTGGCCCGGTAAGCCATGGACCGCTTCGCCTGGGTGCGAGTGTCGGTCTGCGTGAGCGTGCCGGCGTCCGTGAACACGGTCTCCAGGTAGTACAGCTCGGAACCGGTGAGGTACGGGCGCTCGGCGACGATGATCCCGCCGCCACGGGTGCGGCTGACCGACTCGGAGGTCTGCTCGGTCTCCGTGCTGTTGGGGTATTCGTCGACCTCGACGTTGTGGTGGGCCCTCAGGAACGTCGGCTCGCCGAGCTCCACGCGGATCCATACCCGGGCCGAGTTGGTCCACGGGAGGTAGCTGTATCCCTGCAGGAGGCGGATCGGCACGCCGCCGGCGATCATCTGGCTGACCAGTGCGGCCATGCCCAGCGTCGAGGTCGCCGACTGCAGGTGCCGGAGGTTGTTGGCGAGGTCTTCCAGTTCCTCGGCCGGGAGCAGTCCGGCGTATCTGCTCGGCAGCCGGCCGGAGGCCTGCTGGGCGAACCAGTCGCGCAACAGGGCCACGGCCTCGCCGGCGTCCGGGGCGTTCTCCGGCGCCCAGCCCAACGGCGCCGCCAGAAACTCCCGCGGCACGGTCACGCTGCCGTAGTCCGGCTCGGGCCCCGGCGCCTCGGAGATCAGCCCCATGTCCCTGGCGTCGTCCTCGGGCACGAGCATGTAGACGCCCTCGGGCACGGCCACCTCGGTGTTCCGCTCCCGGGTGGTGACCGCGAACTGCGGTGCCAGCTGGCCGGTGCGCCGGCCCCGCGCCGCCACCGTGTAGGTGACGTCTCCGGTCACCAGGACAAAACGCCCGCTGGGGTTGGGGTTGACGTCCTGGACTCCGGTCAGCGATGACGACCACTCCTGGCCCCGCATGCGCTCATAGACCGTCAAGACCGGGCCATAGGTACCCCGTACCGGTGTGCCGTTGATGGTCGGCTGCGCGCGGAAGGTCGCCGACAGGCCGGCTCCATGGCCTTCCGCCCTGCCCGTGCCATGACCGGCCCGCGCCTCGCCTTGGCGGTCGAGCTGAAGCTCCACGCCGCTGATCAGGCCGCTGACCACCCGCAGGCGGCCGACCTCCGCGGTGACCTCCACGGTGGCGATGCGGTCCTGGGCCGGGCGTTTGGCGAGCAACGGCCCCAGCCGCCAGCCGCCGGTGGCCATCCGCAGGAAGTTGGCGTTGTGGGCGTCGGCGGTCAGCCCGTCCTGCACGACCTCATGAGCCGTCGTGCCCGGCTGGGTGTACAGCCAGGAATCCTGCTGGGAGTCGGCGATCACACGCTGCGCCGCCTCGCCCAGTTCCCTGGTGCCGGTCACACCGATCACCGTGTGGGGACGTTCGCGCCAGTCGCGGGTGTCGGCCCCCCGGCCGGCACCCGCCTCCGGACGCCCCGGCGCGGGAACGGGCTCGGCCATGGCCGAGGTCAGCGCTTGGGGAACCCGGACCGTCAGCGTCCCGGTCGCCGGCCCGTCCTCGAGTACGGGTGTCCATGGTGTCTTGCGGACGAAGTACTCGTGGGCGAGCACATCCAGCGTCCCGGCGCGGACGGCGTTGCGCGGACGGTTGAAGCCGGCCGCCTCGAGGCGGAAATCCACGTCATAGGCGAACGAGTCCGATGCGCCCTTGGCCACCACCTGATCGTCTCCGATCACGGCCTGGCCGAAGGTGCTCGTCCTGCTCCGCTGCCAGATGTAACGCCACGACCCAGCCACCGTGCCGGTGTAGACCGACGCCGCGTCCTGCACCCATGCGCTCGCTCCTGGCCCCAGGCTCCCGGAATAGCCAACGCGCCGGGTCGAGTCGATGCGGTCGGCGAGGGTGCTGTAGACCCGCATGCCGATGTCGGACTCGGATCCGGCGAACCTGCGATCGCGCAGCTCCGCCGTCAGCCGGACGGTGACGTACTCCTTACGGACCAGGTCATAGGCGCGCAGCCGGAGCCGCAGACCCGTACTCATCAGCGTGTCCATGCTGGGGGCGATCGAGGTCGCGGACAGGAACCGGCTGAGCTGGATGGTGTTGCGCAGTGCAACGCGGTAACGGCCCGGGTGGCCGGCCCAGCGCGGATGCGCGGGATCCAGTTCGTTCCAGGGAGCGACGAGGTTCGGATACCGTCGCGCCAGCGCGGTCATGGCGCGCTCCTGCAGCGACCGGACCCCCGTCAGGGATCGGACACCGTGCAGACCCAGTGTGGACGGCCGGTCCGCACTCAGGTACGGCGGCACGGCCGGCTGCGCCGCCTGACCCGCCGCCGCCTGACCCGCCGCCGGCTGCGCGGCCTGGTCCGCGGCCGGCGCTGTGCCGTGGCCGGCGGCCAGCCGCCTGGCCTCCGATTCGGGCAACCGCAGCAGGACCTGCCCGCGTGCCGTCACCTCCGCGCCGCCGGTGCGCTGCATCGCGTACTCGACCGCGACCTTGTACAGGCCGCTGGTCCCCGAAGCCGCCGCCAGCCGCTTACGGCCGGCGGCCCCACCCGACATCGCCGACTCCCGCCAGCTCCACGTGGCCTGCCCGGCCAGACCCGCGTGGATCCGCCCACGCGCCACGGCCCCGAGGAATCTGCCGATCGGGCCGGCCACCCCCGACAACTGGAAGGCGTTGGTCGTGGTCGCGGTGACCTCCGTGCGTGTCCCGCCGACCCGGCCGACTCGCAGATCATGCCCGTCCGCGGCCACCAGGAGCTCGGCGTCGATCAACCGCGCCCGCAGTCGGAGCGCTCCCACCGGCCGTCCCGGATGGGTTCCCGGCAGCTCCTGGAGAACACCCCAGCTCTCGATCATCTCGCCCATGTCACCGGTGAGCCCGCGCGACGACAGCGTCTGACGCAGCGTCCGGTAGGCCGGCGAGCCGATACCGGTTCCCGGCAACATCTCCAGCGCCCGGTCGAAGACCGGCGTGACCGAGCCGATCTGCTCGATGTAATAGGTGTCCGGGGTCAGGCCGTTGAAGGCGAAATGGCGCGGCAGGTCCGTGTCGGCCGGCGCGGTCAACCGGTCGGGGACCCGCACCCGCAGACCTCCCAGGACCGCGAACCGTTCCGGCGCGCCGGCCTCACGGCGTACGCCGGCCTCGGTGCGGTAGGTGCGCACCGTGAAGTCCAGGTCGTCGACGTGCACGTGCGAGCCGCCGGAGACCCGCATCTCCTGGTGCTCGGTCCCCGTCGTTCCGTAGCCGTAGGTGTAGGCGCGCTCGTTGCCGACCAGGTCGATGTTCACCTGACCGAACCCGGTGCCCAGGGAGCCCCCCGGCCCCAGCGGAGCCGCGAAGGACGCATGGCGGGAGCTTCCGACCGTCTTGTCCGTCGTGACGTTGCCCGTCTGCGTGCTCTGTTTGTCCACCCTGATGGTGGCGCCGTTCACGTCCTGGAAACGGTCCCAGTCACCGTGCGGCCGGGCCCTGATGACGATCTCGTACGGCTCCCGCTCGGGCGGGGCGACCGTGAACGGGCGGCCGTCACCCAGGAAGGACACCGGCTCCTCGGCCAGCGCCACCTTGATCTCATCCCGGACGGCCTCCGGCAACCTCAGAGACCGCAGCCCGGCCAGGATCTCCGTGTGGCCCCGGAAACCGACGTCACCATGCCCCAGCCCGAAATTGGTCTCGTCGAAGAAATAGGCCGGCAGCCGCGCGTCGTCCTCCCACACGATCGGCACACCGGAGACCTCGGGCGCGGACTCCGCCAGGCTCACCGGACGATGCTCATCGATCTCCGGAACCGGATACACCCGCCGCCGCGACCCCGCGTCGACCCCACCCACCGGTGCCGGCTCGGGCTCGGGGGCGGGCGGCCCTTCAGGGGCTCCGGTGCTCTCACCCGGGCCACCGTCCTGTACGACGGCCGGGCCGGCCCGCGCCGGTTCCGGCCGGGCCGCGAACGGCGCTTCAGGCGCCTCGGCCCTCCCGGCCTGCCTTTCGGTGGTGTCCCCCGTGAAGACGGGAAGCCAGTCGAGGGCCGGGTCTCCCGCGAGATCCCGCAGCTCGGACACCGGAAGGCCTTGAGCGTCCCCCCACATGGTGACCTGGGCCGGCGCCTCCGCGGGTGCGGCCAGCCGTACACCCAGTGGATCGAGCGCACCGCCCAGCTCCCGGGTGAGCGGCATGACCTCACCGCTGGGCTCGTAGAGGTTCCAGGTGTCCGCCGGGGTCCCCGCCAAGGACACCCCGCCGTCCGGCGTGCGAACGGCCGTACCCGTCATCAAACGCCCGGACGGCAGCTGCACGAACCCGCCCCACGGCGCGACCACCGGCCGGTCCAACCGGGCCGCGACCACCGGGGCGAGGTCCCCCGCATTAGCGAACAACAACACCACAGGCCGGCCCTGAGCGCTCTTGCCGAACGCCTTCTGCTCACCGATCCAGTCGGCCAACTGCCCGGCCGTCATGGTCTGCCCGTCGACGACCACCCGGCCATCGGCGAGCGTCCGCCCCCGCACGACGTAGGCATCGCGGCTGGTGCCGGGCAGCCGCCGCTCGACCGCCCCTGGCGACAGATCCTCCGCCGACACGACCTCGAGGATCGCCGGCTCTTCGGGGATCGTCGGCAACGACGGCGCCTGCGCCGCCCGCGGCCGTGTCCTCCCACCGGGCCGCGCCGTCGAGCCGGCCTCCGTCCCCGGCCCAGGCTCCGCCGTCCTCCCGGCCGACGTCGCCGGTTGAGGTGGCGCCGCACCGGTCCCCGTCGGAGCGGACGAAGCGTCCGCCACCGCATCTGCCGGGGCGGCGGTCTTGAACTGCTGTGGGCGCACCTCCACACCCAGCCGCTCACTGAACCGCTCGGCGACATTGCCCAGCCAGCGAGCCGCCTCCTCCGGGGCGACCTCCCCACGGACCTTCTTGCTCATATAACGACCGGATTTGTCGTTCACCGTCCAGGACTGCGAAGCCTCACTCCACCGGAACTCACCCGACACCCGGCTCCGCCCCAGCTCGGTGCGGCCATCCGCGGCGAACACCGCGGCGATCCCCACATGACCCAGCCCATCCAGCCGATCGACGACCACCTGCCGAGCCTGAGCCGGATCCATCGCGGCCAGCACCGGGTCTTTTTCCCGCAGACCCGCCACCAGATCAGTGAGCTGACCCTCCCCCACAATGGCGCTGGGCTGCTCACTGCCCACCATCACCTGCAGATCCTCGGTGACCGTATACAGCCACACCCCGCCCCGGTCACCCGTCAGCAACGACGGGTCCACCTCACCCAGCGGAGCCCACAGCGGATTCAGCCGAACATCGCCACGATCATCCAACTCCTCATCCTTGGCCCGCTTCGGCGCCACCACCTGTCCGAAACCACCATCCGCAGCAGACGGCCCGTGGACCTCCGAGACCGCCGGCGAAACGGCCGGTGCCTCGGCCGGCGGAGCCGACGAGGTGGACACGACATCCGGCACCGGCGCAGCCGGCGCGCCGGGAGCCGGAACAGACAATGCCCCGGTCGCGGTCACCTCGCCGGTGGTCACCTCCGGCCCGGCGCCTCCCGCGTCCGCCACCATCTCAGGACGCAGGCCCGGGAACGAACGCTCCTCTACCGGCCCGGCACTCAATGGCTCCGGCGGATCGACCAGCACACCGGCGGAATCCAGATCGATCGAGGCCACATCAAACACATCCGCCGGCGACGACACCGGCTCACCAGCAAAATCAACCCAACCGACCCGGCCGCCGACATTAACTGCATGCACACGACCAGACTCACCATCCGGACCCGTGAACACCACCAGCGAACTCGACCCCGGACCCGCCCCTACCAGCGTCGTCTCAACCGCCGCCAACGCCCCCGGGCCGGTACCCCGATACCTGTACGCCTGCGCCACCCGAAGCGCATACGCCCCATCAGGCTCCACCGACGACACGCCGCCCCCAGCGGCGCGCTCTGGCTCCGCGAGCCTTCCGAGATGTCCTTCGACGGCCTCGAGACCGGACCTCACCTCCTGGGAGGAGAAGACCTCCGAGGAGTAGTCCTCCAGCCGATCGGCCCCCACGAGCTCCCCAAGCTCCTGTCCGCGCGCACTCAGCGCCGCACCGTCCGGCCACCAACCAGGTCGCGCCGTCGGCGCAGCGGGATTCGCCCACGTTTCGGGAACGACCGACGCTTCGGGAAGGACCGGTGCTTCGGGAAGGACCGGTGCGGCGGGAGCCGTCGGCGCCGCAGGACCCGCCGGAGCGGGAGGGACGGCGGGTGGGCCGGTGGAGGGCTCGATGTCGCCGATCAGGGCAGCGAGGAGTGTGAGGTGACGGTCGAGCAGGCCGAGCTGGTGGGCGAGCACGTGCACGTAGAGCTCGGGAGGCTGTCCGATCATCCAGGTGTGCTGGGTCATGACATTGGTCTCGGCCAGCACGTCGACCGTGAGGTGCGCCGGGTGGTCCTGGTCGGCGGGGATCACCTTGACCTGGAGCAGGTCTCCATTGGGCAGCCGGTGTCCGGGCGCGTTGACCAGGTCGCGCACGCCGGTGTTCAGGCGCCGCCGGACACCCGCGAGCTGCTCGGGGCTGACTCCCTGGCGGGGGCGCAGGTCGAGTGCCACGGTCAGCTCGGTGAGCCGGTTACCGTCGCGCTCGACCCGGCGCACGTCGAACGCCGACCGGTCCGTACGGCTGGAGGCGGGATCGGCCCACACGTGCTCACGCCGCTCGACGGGCGCGTGGGCCAAAGCCTCCCGCCAGTAGGCCTCCCCCAGCGCCCGCGCGGTGGTCTCGGCCCAGTCACCGACGCCTTCGGGCCGCCAGGTGATCTGTGGTGGCGCCGTCTCCTGGTGCGAGCTTTCCGGGGTCACCCAGCCCAAAGGCGCCCACTGCTCCAGCATCGCCGGATCCACCCGCGGGCGGCCGAGGGGTTGACGGGCGTTCCGGCCCGAACCCAGGAGGCGGGCGACCCGTGCGCGCATCGTCGGATCGACCCGGGCTAGTTCACGCGCCCACAAGATGGGCCCGGTGTAGTAGGCCGCATCCCGCCGGGGGCTGAAGTCCGGGTCCTGCATCTCCGTGCGCAACTCCGCGTCCGGGATCCGCCGGTAGAGCCGCTCCAAGAACGCCGATCCCGGCGGCGCGACCATGAACTGGTTACCGAACTGGCCGTAGGCGTAGTTCAGCCGGGCCGCTCTTTCGATCAGCTGGTCGCCGGTGAAGTGCTCGTCACGCAACTCGAAGTAGTCGCTTGCCACGTCGATGCCGCGCTCGTCCCGGATCATCGGCCCCAGGAACGGCACGGCGTCCTCACCCCGTGGCATCCGGAACGGCTCACGGGGAAGCTCGACCCGGCCCGGAGCCAGATCGACATCCGCATAGACACCGCCGTGCCGGCGGAGGATGGCGTAGCGCACCACATCCGATGCCATCGCAAAAGCCCGCCTGGACATCGCGAAGTCATAGACACGCTTTTGGGGACCGGCGCCGAACAACGCCGCGGGCCGGTCGTCGAACACCCGGGGCGTGATCAGACGCGTCTCAGCCCGCCCGCCGGAGAAGTGGGCGCCGAAGAACTCGGCGTTCGCGGCGGCGGCACCCTCATCGGCCCAGATCCGTACCCGCCAGCCCGCTACGCCCGCCCGCTCCACCCAGGCCAGCAGGTTCGCCCGCGCGGGTTCCTGCAACCGCCCGCCCAGCCACACGAAGTTCAGCTCCCGCGGCACCTCCACCGGCTCACCCGCACCACCACCGAGCACAAACCGCGACAACGGCGGCGGGTCCACCCTGAAGGGGCCGAACTCCGGACGGAGCAGCCGCTTCGGGCGAACAAAGGACCCGAGCTCCGGGCGCCTCAACGGCTCCGGGCGAACCGGGCCGAGCGGAGAGGTTCCCGGATCCGTGCGACCGGCGGCCTCAGAAGAGGCCCCCGCACCCGCGCTGACCGCCACCGGTTCGACTCCGGGCACATCCGAGGAGTGACGGACCCTGTCGCCAGAGGGGGCGATCCGTTGTTCGAGCGCATCCTCGTAGGCGAGTGATCCTTCCGGCTCGGCACCCGGCCCCGACTGCTCCTGCGCCTCGTCAGGCGCCATCGGATCCCCGCCCCACCAGGCGGACGCGTTGCCGACGGCCCTGGCCGGGATTTGCGGACCGGTCGGGGTGAGGCCATAGGCAGCAGAGGACGCCTGCCGGCGCTGGAAGAATTCCTCCTTGGTGTAGCTGTCTACCAGCACCAACTCACCCTCGACGCGCTTGAACACCGCGACCTGGTCGATGTACTGCGGCCGGATCCCCCTCCAGAAGGCCACCTCCTGCATCCCCGCATAGGCGTTGGTGTTGAGCGTGGCGACCAAATCGATCCCACCGGGAGCCGACAATGTGTACCGATAGGTGAAGCCTTCGGTATTCGTCATCGGGTCTATCGCGTCGGGGTCAGGACTTCGCGTAGCGCTCACCAAGCCGGTCCTCATACGCCATTTCTGATGCAGGCGAAGACTCTTGGGCAGCGTGTCCGACCGCGCCCGGAACCCTTGGGAGAAAATCACCTCGGGCGGGCGGGTGTCCCAGCGGTAGAGGGTCTCGTCGTCCTCCCTGTAGCGAATCCGGCCGTTCACGCTGAGCCCGGACCTCGCCACGACGACTCTCTCGGGCCGAGGCCCGTAAACACTGCTCCCGAAGCCGGCCGTCGGCTGCGGATCAGCGGTCGTCTCCCGGGGATGGGCGAAGTACAACTGTTCCAATTCCGTGCGGCGTGTCTCCAGCGGCGTCTCGTC
This sequence comes from Streptosporangiaceae bacterium, assembly GCA_025964715.1. Lineage (GTDB taxonomy): Bacteria > Actinomycetota > Actinomycetes > Streptosporangiales > Streptosporangiaceae > Actinomadura_C. The sequence continues at coordinate 19,542 of JAOPYH010000386.1, forward strand.
CTCTGAGTCGGAGTTCTCGTAGTCGGAGTCGGAGTCGGTGGCCGCGTATTCGGCGTCGGAGTACTCCGGCCGCGTGGGGTAGACCGGCTCCGCCCCGTACTGCCGGGGGTACGCCGATGGAGCCTGATACGCGGGCCCCACGGGATAGGCCGGGCCTGCGGGATAAGCCTGCCTCGCAGGATAAACCGCGCCTGCGGGATACGTCGGGCCCGCCAGGTACCCGAGTCGGGTCGAGCCCAGGAAACGGCCGTCAGGCTCCTGGACCAGCAGGAGGCCCGGCCGTGTGTCGGGTCCGTACCGACGCATCGCGCCACTCGGGGTCACGACCGTGATCGGCACGCCAAGCCACCGCGCGGTGACCACCGCCGTGGCCTCGTCGATCCAGCCGCCCCGGGCACCGCTCGCCAGCTGCACACGGAAATTCTCGACCGGGACATTCGGCGGCAGGTCCGCTCGGGTCGCCTGATGCCATACCCACGTGTAGAGGGCCTCGACCGTCACGGGCGGATTGACGTGGGGCATTCCGGTGCGAAGCGTGTGCACCAGCGCTTCGCCGAAGCTGTCGCCGGGCCCTTGCCCGGCGTGCACGCTGAATGCGGCGTCCTCGAACTCTGCCGTGTCCGGGCCGGTCCGCCTGTACGGCCCGGCGGGTGCGTTGCGGAAGGCGCGGCCGGGGTAGGTCGGCCGACCGAACACCTGCGCGTCGTCAGGCGCCATCGGCTCGCCGCCGGCCGTGGGCCGCTGGACGGCCGGTGCGGCGGGAACGACGGCTTCCGTGGACGGCGGGAGTTCGCCGATGATCTGCTCCAACCGGAACAGGTGCCGGTCCCGCAACCCGCCCTGGGCCAGACCGCTCCCGACCAGCTCCTGCCGCCGGCCGGCTCCCGACGCCTCCTCGGCCAACGCCTCCGCCTCCACCGGAGCCGAATACACCCCCATCGTGCTGCCGGTCACGTGCAACAGATACGACGGGTCGCGCTCACGACGCGACTCATCCGGCAAACCGACCTGGTGTCCGAACTCGTGCGCGGCATCCCGCGGCCGCAGATCGATCCGCAACCGGTGATGCGACATCAACCGCCCCGGTCCCTCGAACAACTCCGCCACCCAGTGCGCGTCCGCACCCTCCGCGTACGGCACCAGCACCGGCGTCACATGCAACCGGTCACCGCCCGCGAACCGGTGCCCCGGCGCGTTGAACACCTCCTCGATCCCCTCACCCATCCGCTTCCACAACCGCTCGACCTCACCGGCCGGGAACGCCTCGGCGTTCGGGAAGGTCACCCGCACCTCCAGGTCGGTGAACACCTCCCCACCGAACGAGAACCGCCGCACGTCGAACGCCGCGTTCACCGTCGTCTGCGCCGGCCGGCCCGACGCGTCCAGACTCTGCGACACCGGGTTCATCCACCGGTGCTCCCGCCGCACCGGCACCACCGCATTCCGCACCGCCCACCAAGCCTCCCCCCCCAGACCCCGTACACCCTCCACGACCGCACCGGCGACACCACCCGGTACCACCACCTCACCCGTCGCCGACGCCGACGCCGACGACACCTCCTGCACCGCCTCCGGCGCCAGCGGATCCCCGCCCCACAACGCCGGCGCCGCATAACCCGCGCCCGGTACCTCTGCGGTCACCGGGGTAGAGACACCCTCCGGCTGCGGCGCGGGGGCGGGGGCGGGGGCCGGAGTGGACAGGACCTGCCCTGCCGACACACCGTCGTAGCGCACATAGCCGGTCCCGGCCGGCCAGCCGACGTCCTGCCCCGCGCCGTCCGCTGCCGCCCCCGGCAGCAACCGGAACCACGCGGCCCCCGGCAGGACGATCATCTCGCCGTCGTCGGCCACGACCCCTCCGGGCGGGCCGAAGATCTCAACACCGGAAAGACCCGTCAAAGGCTGGGACGGAATCTCGACCTCCTCGGCGTACTCGCTGGCGCTGGCCGGGATGTAGACGGGCTCCCCCACCACGGCGGCCAACTTGGAACCCCACCCGACCAGCGATGCGGGAGTGTCCTCGAAAGGATGGGCGATCACCAGCGGCGTCCCAGGCGACCAGCCAAGATGGGGCAGCATCGTGATGAACTCCGCGACCTCCAGCGGCCTGCTCCCCCCGAAACCGAAAACGTTCGGTACATAGGGCCGGCGGTTAAAAGCGATCATCCCGACGAAGGCATCACCGCCGGGGACCATGGCGCGCAGCCGGTCCGCCAGCGCGGCCTCCCCGCGGTCGGCCGCGCCATCGGTGGAGCGGAACAACGCGGCGCCCGGCAACCGTGTCACAAAGACACTGCCCAGGGACGCCAGCCCGTCCAGGCCGGGAATCGAGGCCGGGTCCAAAAGACCGGTGGAGGCGTCATCGGCCTGCCGGGCCCCGCGGCCGCCGTACCACGAGGTCACCGCCGACCGCGCCATGGCCTGTTCGCGGTCCGCCGGCCGCCAGAAGATCGTGTCCAGCATGCCGCGCGGGCGTTCGGTCACCTCCGGCGCGTCCGGCTCGAAGACCGTCACCGCCCCCGCCTCGCTCGCGGCATGGCGCACCCGCTGCACCACGCCCGCGTGTGCGCCGACCTCCTCATGGGCGGGCGGCCGCCAGTCCGGGTCGTCGGCCAGCCGCAGTGCCGCATGCACAAGTCCCAGCGACACCTTGACGTTCTGCTGGATCTCCCCTTCCTCCAGGCTCCCGTCCAGGTGCCGGAACTCCACGTGATCCGCGCCATTGCCTTGGATGCGCTCGAAGCTCAGCGCGTCCTCGCGCACCCCGCTGGGGGTGTCCCACACCGCGATGTACCCGGCGTGCTGCGAGGCGAGCGGCCGGGACTGTTTGAGACCGCGATGGGCATCGGCGCGCGGATTCATCGCCAGCCGGAACAGTTCGTCCTGGTAGCCGGTGAACAGCTCCCGCAACGCCTCGTACGCCCGGACGTCGGTGCCGAACTGACGGGTGCTCACATGGACGTGCGCGCTCGTCCGCTGCGTGATGCGACCGCCGTGCCGGCGGATGATGCCGACAGCGGTACGCAGGTCCCTCCACGTCTGCGGGGTGTCACGCAGGATGGGAGAGATCAGTTCGCCGTCCACCGTGGGGTCGGTCTCCAGGCGCCACCCGTCCCGGGACTCGGTGTAGCCCAGATCCACCGCCTGGTGGTACCCGCCGATCGCGGTCTGGCGGGTCAGCCCGGCCTCTCTCAGCTCGGCGATGATCGCCGTGTACACGGCTTTCTTCTCCGAGTCCGTGAGGCCCTCGGGGAGATCGAACTCGGTCTCGGTGCCGAACGCCAGACCGCCCCGGGCCGGGTCGGCCAGGCCCCCGGTCGCGTCCTCGAGCAGGTACGGTACCGGCGCCTCGCCCCGCGCCACCCGCTCGACGGTCTGCCGCACCACCCGCTCAAGCGCCTCGGGCGTCGTTGCCGGCGCACCCTCCATCGCCGACCACCAGGCCCGTGCGTGCTCCCGCACCACCGAAGCCGGAATCTCAACCGAGGAGGCACCTTCGGCACCGGGAACCACAGTCCCTTCCGGCAGCCGGTGCCGGACCGCCCCGTACAGCGTCCCGTCGGCCTCCACGACGGGATTCGCCGACGCTTCAGGGACCACCGGCGCGGCGGGCTCAGCCGACGCCCCGGGAGCCGGAACAGATGATGTCCCGGCCGCGGGCGCCTCGCCGGTGGCCGCATCCGGCTCGGACACCTGAGGCACCGGATGCTCCGGAAGTCCCCCATCACCCGGCAACGGCTCAATGGGCGTCGCCTTGGGGGAGTTGGAGGACATGACGACCTGGAAGGAGTATCCCCCCTCCGAGGCGAATGCCTCGAGCTTGGCCTTGAGCTCGGCGAACGTCTCATATTCGAAGTCGTGGTAGTTGAGCACGACGGTGTCCACATCGGCCCACGAGAGGTCCCCGTGGATCTGCGTCTCGAAGTAGCCGCCCACCGCGTTCGGCAGTTTGCCGTTGTCCCGCAGCGCCCGGAACTCCGGGTCGTACCGGAAGTCCGTCGCCTCCGCGAAGGCCAGCCGGACGCCGCGCTCCTGCCCGTACGCCAGCAGCGGGAAGAGGTCCTCCGGACCCGTGATACCGGGACCGCCCGCCGGTCCCGGGGCGAAACTGTCCTGGGGGGTGTGCGTGACCCTGCTGCGGATCCCCGGCTTCATGCGCAGGACCGCGGGCCCGTAGGTGGCCAGTCCCCTGGGGCGGTTGCGCGAGATCAGCGCCGCGTATTTGGGCAGGTCCCTGCGGTCCTGCGGAGCAGGGGCGAACCTGTCCGTCTCGGGCCTGGGATCGGGGTTCTGGAACACACCCCCCAGACCGCTTTCCCGCCTCACCGAGGCGGCATAACCCATGTGCTCCTCGACCGCACCACGCCTGGCGTTGTAACCACGGTTGTCCGGTGCGGTCTCCCAGGCATTGCGGATCAGGCCCTCAGGGTCTTGGATCAACGCGTCCAACAGCGTTGTACCCGGGGAGACCTCACTGTCCAGACGCATGTTGACGGTCACGTCCATGCCCTCACGCAAGTGCCGGTGCACCTGGTCGAGCAACCCGCCGATCCGCGCATCCTCCGACGGATATCCGGCGGCCCACGCCCACGTGCCGTCACGCAGGCGGCCGGCGACGGCTTCGCGCGCCTCCTGCTGGGCCTCCACCCCCCGCCGTTCCGCCAGGGCCAAAGCCGCGACCTGCGGCTCCCGCAGGCGGCTCCAGTCACCGCGATCGCGCATGGCCAGGAAGAGCTCCAGGTCCTCACCCAAGTGCTCGAGCTGAGCGCCGAGCGCCGGAACGTGAGCCGACTCCAGTTCGGGGTCACCCAGCCGCTCGACCAGGCGGCCCTGCTCGAGCCGCAACGCCTCTTCGGCGCCGGAACCGTCACCGGAGAGCAGCAGCCGCGCCACCCGCAGATCACGGGCACTCGGCACCATCCGCTGCACGGTGAACGGCATGGGCTCAACAGAACCGTGTCCCGGAGCGGGGTGCTGTTGCGTCGACGGGCCCGATACGGCCTGTTCGACAGTGCCGAGCTCGGCCACGGCCAGATCGTGAAGGCTCCTCACCCCCGGCGTACGCGCGCCCTCGGGCTTGGAGGTGGCGTAGTCGCCGGACAGGGTGATGATGTCCCTCAGCGCGGCGGCCCGCTGCGCGTACGCGTCCACGGGAACCGATGCGTACTGCGTGATGGCCTCGTCCAGATGCCGGATACCTGACCTGGACCGGATCGTGCCGGGCACTGCCGTCTCGGCCTGGAAGGTCCTCAGGTCGAGCCGCTTGGGCGGGACCGGTGGGGCCGGTGCGACGGGTGTTCCCTCCACCGGGGGCACGTAGACGGCGGACTCCTGTACGGGACCACCGGCACCGGCACCGGCACCGGTCACGATCGGCTGTTCGTCCTCCTCGGGGATCGTCGGCAACGACGGCCCCTGCGCCGCCCGCGGCCCTGTCCTCCCACCAGGCCGCGCCGCCGATCCGGCCTCCGTCCCCGGCCCAGGCTCCGCCGTCCTCCCGGCCGGCGTCCCCGATCCGGGTTGCGCCGCACTGGCCCCCGTCGGAGCAGACGGAGCGTCCGCCACCGCACCTGCCGGCGCGGCGGGATTCGCCGACGCTTCGGGAACGACCGGCGCGGCGGGGCGCGCCGGCGCCACAGGACCCCCCCGAGCGGGAGAAGCGACCAACGGAGCCGAGGAGGTGGACAGGCCATCTGCCGCCGGCGCAGCCGACGACACGCCGCCAGGCCTCTCAGACGATCCAGCCTCCGCCCTCGGCCCAGGCTCTGCCGTCGCCCCCACCGACGCCGCAGATTCGGGCAGCACCGCCGACTCCCGGGACACGCCTGGGACCGCGGCCGGGCCGACCTCGGACGAAGACGACGCCGCCCGACCCCCCACCGCCGGGCTGGACGACCCCTCGGCCACCGGAGCAGAGGGCTTCACGGGAAGCACACGAGTCTCGAAGCCGTGCAGGTCCTGGACGAGCCGGTCCATCGACGGAACACCCGACTGCCAGATGACCACTGGGTGCGAGGTCCTCGCAGATGACGCCGCTCCGGTATCGGGGACGGACGGAGCACCGGGGAGGACCGGGCCCACTGCCGTGACGCCGCCACCGGGCGCATAGGCGTGCCAGCCGTCGTAGGAGGCGGAAACGACCTGCAAGCGACCGTCCACGCCACGCGTGAGCGTCCCGGCGACCAGATCACCGGACGGCAACCCGACCAACTGGCCCCACGGCGCGATCACCGGCGCACCGAGAAGATCCGCGACAGCCGGCGCGAACGAACGCGCGTCATTGGCCAGCAGGACGACCGGGGCGTCCGGGACATGCCCCGGCCGATTCCGAACCCACGAGACGAACTCGGCCGGATCCATCCGCCGACCAGCGATGACGATCACATTGTCGGCGTGCAGGACCTCCCCGCCCACCACCAACCCATCGCCGGCACCCGCCGACGACGGCACGATCCCGTCCGGCATCACGTTCGCGGCCGGAACGATCGGCGGGGCATCGGAGACCGGCGCTGCCCGGACAGCATCCGCGCCCGGACCCGGATGGGGGGACGTCTCACTGGGCGATGAGGTGGCAGAGGAACTCTGCGGCGACGGAGCACGACCGCTGGACGTCGGCACCTCGACCGGAGGCGTCACGCCGTCCGCGGGCACACCCGTGCTCTCGGGAGAACCCTCCTCCGAGCGCCCGGCCGGAGGACCGGCCTCCGAGTGCCCGGCGGTCGTGCCGGGCTCCGCGCCCGCGCCACCATGCGAGCCGGACCCGGCCTTGGGCTGCTCCAGCAGGGTCGCGCTGCCATTGCCGTTCCGCGTCTCGGTGAAGTTGCCGGACCCTGCCCCCCGGTCACCCGCACCGCCGGACGAGCCGTCGGACCCGTTGAGGTCCTTGATAGTCATAGGGTCCTGGCCGGACCCCTTCCTGCGCAACGGAGGAACGGCAGGACGCGTCCCGTCCCCAGGACCGCCGATCTCATTCCGACGCATCTGGTCGGAGACCTGGGCGGCACGGTCCTCAGCCGAGATCCCGGCAACGCCGCCCTCACCCGGCCGGCCACGCCCCAGCTTCTCGCTGGAACCCTTCCAGGAAGAAGCCGAAGAACCCGAAGACGAAGAACCCTCCGAAGAATCCCCATTCCGACGCATCTGACCGGAAACCTGATCGGCACGATCCTTGCCAGAAATCCCGGCAACGCCGCCCTCACCGTCCCCGCCGCGCCCCAGCCTCTCGCTGGAACCCTTCCACGAACCGGGCGAAGAACCCGAAGACGAAGAACCCTCCGAAGAATCCCCATTCCGACGCATCTGACCGGAGACCCGAGCCGCACGCTCCTCCGGAGAAATCCCGGCAACGCCACCCTCACCCGACCGGCCACGCCCCAGCCTCTCGCTCGAACCCTTTGAGGAAGAAGCCGAAGAACCCGAAGCCGAAGATGAATGATCCCCACGAGACGGAGCGGCCTTGGGTTCAGCCGGCTCCGGCACCGCGCCCTTGGCGCCCGTCCCGGTCTCGGCCGTCCCCGCACCACGGCCATGACCCGAATCCTGCGTCGCACCATGGCCCGCACCGTGGGTACCGCCATTGCCCGGGCGGGCGAGCCCCTGATCCCCCGCCGGCTGCGGAGCCGGACGACTCGACGGCGTCTTGGCCGAGCCCGCCGAAGACGTGCCCTGCCCCGCATCGGCCGGACGCTCGGCCACCGGCGGAGCACTGCTGGCGCCATCACCCGCGGCCCCCGACGACACCGGAGCCTTCTCCACCGGCCTGGCATGCTCCCCAGGACCACCCGGCACCGGCGCCGACGGCTTCGCCGACCCCGGAGACACCTGGGGCGACGCCGGCCTAGCCGGCGAAGGTGACCTGTCGGGCTGCCCAGGGGCGGGATGAGCACCCCCCGAACCGGAAGGCGCGTGCTCCCCATGGGACGGCAGCACGGCCTGCGGCCTACCGGCCGCCGGGACACCACTATGGGTGCCACCGTCGCCCGGACCGGCGAACTCCCGGCCTCCGTCCGGCTTCGGAGCGGGACCGCTCGACGGCGACTTCACCTGGCCGGCCGAAGACGGGCCCTCCCCCGCACCCTCCGGACGCTTGGCCACCGGCGGAGCACTAGTCGGGCCATCGCCTGCGGCCCCCGACGTCACCGGAGCCTTCTCAACTGGCGCCGCATGCTCCCCCGGACCACCACCCGGCACCGGCGCCGACGGCTTCGCCGGCCCCGAAGACACCGGAGGCGACTCCGGCCTGTCCGATGAAGTCGGCGTCGGCGTTTTCACCGAGCCTGAAGGCGTACCGGTCCCCTTGGGCACGGAGGACTCGGGAGTACCGGGCCCGTCACCCGGGTTGAACGGGGCCTTGCTCGAGCCTCCGTTGCCCGAGCCGTTCCCCGCGGAGGGCGTTGCCTTTACGGGCGCTGGAGGCGCCACGGCCTCGGGGGTGTCCTTGGTCCCGTGGGCCGGAGCACCCGGCGTGGCTTCCGGCGTCGCAGGCCGGCCGTTACCGGGGCTCAAGTCCCCCGTAACGGAGCCGCCCTTGCTCCCGCTCGGACCTCCGGACCTCCAGGAGACGCTCGACGGCGAGACAAGGGGCTGGTCGGAGCCCTTGCCGGCTGTCCAGCCCTTCCCTCCGCCTCCGGAGCCCTCCGGGTTACCGCTGGTGGGCGTGGCGAGCCGGTCCGGCGGGATCTCGGGCACTCCCGAACCGGCCGCGCCGGCCCCCTTGGGCTTGGCCGCGCTCCTGGCACCGGCCCCGCCCAGTCCTCCACCGATCACGGCGCCGAGGCCCGCCGAGAGCCCTTCGGAAACCCAGTCGACGTGGAAGGGGAGGCCCGCCAACGCGTTGGACGCCGCGGTGATGGCGATGTCGGTCC
>JAOPYH010000508.1 GCA_025964715.1 Streptosporangiaceae bacterium
AAAGGGCCCTGATCCGATTATCGGATCAGGGCCCTGACCTGTGTCGGGGTGGCGGGATTTGAACCCACGACCTCTTCGTCCCGAACGAAGCGCGCTGCCAAGCTGCGCTACACCCCGCTTGTGGCGCGCTGGGAGTCGTACGTCCCTCCCGGCGCCTTGGCAAGTCTAGCGGATCCTCAGAGGTGCCGTGTTCCATAGAGATCATGTGAAGAATTCCTGGTTGCCAGGACGACCAGGCTCCTTCATCGGACACCCGATATGCGGCCGGCCCGCTCAGTCGGCGCGCGGCACCAGGGTCAGCAGTGAGGCCTCCGGCGGACAGCAGAACCGTGCCGGGGCCTTCGGTGAGGTCCCCAGGCCCGCGGAGACGTGCAGCCACGGGGCTTGCCCACCGGCGTCGGCCGGGTGCCGGTGCAGGCCCTTGACGCGGGCCGGCTCGATGCCGCAGTTGGTGACCAGCGCGCCGTACAGCGGCACGCAGAGCTGGCCGCCGTGGGTGTGCCCCGCGAGCAGCAGCTTGTAGCCGTCCGCGGCGAAGCGGTCGAGGCTGCGCGGCTCCGGTGAGTGCATCACGCCGATGTTCAGGTCGGCCCGCGGGTCCACCGGCCCGGCGATCTGGTCGTACTTGTCCCGGCCGATGTGGGAGTCGTCGATCCCGCCGAACTCCACGTCCAGCGAGCCCACCTTGAGCCGCCCGATGCGGTTGTTGAGGTCGAGCCAGCCGGCCGCCGTGAGCGAGGCGCCGAGCTGCCGCCAGGGCAGGTCGGGCTCGCGCCGCTTCTTGTAGTCGGTCTTGCTCGTACGCCACAGGTAGCGCGCGGGGTTCTTGAAGACCGGCGCGTACATGTCGTTGGAGCCGTAGACGAAGACTCCGGGCCGGTCGAGCAACGGGCCCATGGCGTCGAGGAACGCCGGCACGGCCTCCGGGTGCGAGATCGAGTCGCCGGTGTTGACCACCAGGTCGGGCTCGAGCTCGTCAAGCGCCCGCACCCAGTTGATGAGCCGCTTGCGGCCGGGGGTGAGGTGCGCGTCGGACAGGTGCAGGACCTTCACCGGGTCGCGGCCCGGTGGGAGCACGGGCACCTCGAACCGGCGCAGGTGAAACCAGTTCCGCTCGATCACGGAGGCGTAGCCGATGCCTGCGGCGCCGGCGCCGATCAGGCCGAGGGGGAGGGCGTAGAGCTTTCGCACCGTCCCATGCTGCCAGACCGTACGAGCCCATGCGCAATGGTGCAGGACCACCCGGACCGTGCCGGAACGAGCCCGCGGCCCGCCGGCCGGCGAAAAGCATGTCGGGTCGTGGCGGTGACCAGGGCATCATGGTCTCCATGAGTGCCCTGAAGGAGAAGCTGCGGTCCGACCTGTCGACCGCGATGAAGGCGCGCGACGAGGTACGCACTCGCACGCTGCGCATGTCACTGACGGCGGTCACCAACGAGGAGGTGGCCGGCAAGCAGTCGCGTGAACTCAGTGACGACGACGTCGTCAAGGTGCTCACCCGCGAGGCCAAGAAGCGCCGTGAGGCGGCCGAGGCCTTCGCGGACGCGGGCCGCGCCGAGCAGGCCGACGCCGAGCGGGCCGAAGGCGCGGTGCTGGAGGAGTATCTCCCCGCGCAGCTGTCCGACGCCGAGCTGTCCGAGCTCGTCGCCGCCGCGATCGCAGAGACCGGCGCCGAGGGGCCGCGGGCCATGGGGCAGGTCATGAAGGTCCTCAACCCCAAGATCGCCGGCCGCGCCGAGGGCGGCCGGGTCGCCGCGGAGGTCAAGCGCAGGCTCGCGGGCTGAGCCGGCGGGCTGGGTCACTGGCCGACGGGCGGCCACAGCAGGCCGCCGTTGCCACGCCGCCCGTTCCCATAGCTCGGGGTGGGCCAGTTGCCGGGGTTGGGCCAGTTGCCGGGCCCGTTGCCGTTCCCGCCGCCGCTGTTCGGGTCGCCTTGGCTGACGTAGATGGTCACGTCCGAGCCCTCGTCGAGGGTGGAGCCGGCGGCCGGTGACGTGCGTGCCACCATGTCCGGGAGCTCGCTGGACCGGACCCGCTTCGCCGAGACATGGACGTTGAAGCGGGCGCCCTCCAGCGTCGCCTTGGCGACCCGTACGGACATGCCCTGCACATCGGGCACCGCGAGCTGGGTCACGTCCCCGAACGTGTCCGGCGGCCGGTTGAACGACACGGCGGGCTTGCCCCTCAGGGCGGTCCGCATGCTCTGGGCCCAGATCGGCCCCGGGATCGTGGCGCCGTACACGCCGTACACGCGGTGCTTCCAGGGCAGGTCGGCGTCGCCGTACCAGACGGCGGAGGCGAGGTTCGGGGTGTAGCCGGCGAAGAGCGCGCAGGAGAACTCCTCACAGGTGCCGGTCTTGCCGGCCGCGGGACGGCCGATGCCGCCGATGTTGCTCGCGGTCCCCTTGGTCAGCACACCCTTGAGGATGTCGTTCACCTGATCGGCGACGTCCTGGTCGATGACCTGCTTGCAGTCGGCCTTCGGGATCTGCACGGCCTTGCCGTCGGCGTCGGTCACCTGGGCGATGGCGATGGGGGAGCAGTACCTGCCGCGGCCGGCGAAGCCGGCGTAGGCGGCGGCGAGCTGCGTGACGTCGACCTCGTTGGACCCGAGGACCTGCGAGGGGATCTGCTGCAGGGGCTTGCCGTCGGCCTGCTTCAAGCCGAACTTCTCCGCCATCCGCACCGACTCGCAAAGGCCGACCCGCTTCTCCAGCTGTGCGTAGAAGGTGTTGACGGAGTGCCAGGTGCCGCTGCGGAGGTTGAAGGTGCCGGCCTCGCTGTCGCCCGCATTGCTCACCTTGTGCCAGTAGCCGCGCGACTTGCCCTTGCAGTCGGTGTACGGGCCGTAGTCGTACAGGCTCTGCGGCGAGTTGATGGAGGTCCGGATCGGGATGCCCGAGTCGAGCGCCGCCGCGAGGGTGAAGATCTTGAACGTGGACCCGGCCGTGTAGCCGTAGCCACCGCCGTGGGCCTGGTCGGCGGCCAGGTTGATGACGGTCTGGCCCTTCTTGCGCTTGGTGCCGAACCTCTTGCTGACCGCCATCGCCTTGATCCGGCCGGAACCGGGCTCGACCATGGTCTCCGCGGCGGACCGCGGGTTCCGTGAACCGACATGGTCGAGGATGGCGTTCTGCGCGGCCGCCTGCGCCTGCGGGTCGAGGGTGGTGCGGATGCTGTAGCCGCCGCGCTGCAGCTGGCGCTTGGCGGTGTTGACGGACGCCTGGTCCGTCTTCCCCTTGGCCAGGATGCGGATCATCTCGTGCCGGACGTATTCACAGAAGAACGGCGCCGAGCTGACCTCACAGCCGCCCTCCGGCTTGGTCTCCTTGAGCCTGACGGGCTTGGCCGCGGCGGCGTCGGCCTGTGCCTTGGTGACGACGTGCAGCTGGGCCATCCGGAGGAGGACCGTGTCGCGCCGCTTGCGCGCGTCCTTGGGGTTCAGCGTGGGGTCGAAGGTCGTGGGGTTCTTGGTGATGCCGGCCAGCAGGGCGGCCTGCTCGAGGTTGAGCTTGGACGCCGGCTTGCTGAAGTAGCGCTTGGACGCCGCCTGGACGCCGTAGGCGCCCGCGCCGAAGTAGGCGATGTTCAGATAGCCCTCGAGGATCTGGGGCTTCGACAGCTTGTGCTCGAGGTCGAGGGCGTAGCGCAGCTCGCGGAGCTTACGGCCCACGGTCGGGGCGGTGACGGCGAGATATTCCTGGTCGTTCTTGGCGCTCTCGACGAGCAGGTTCTTCACATACTGCTGCGTCAGCGTCGACCCGCCCTGCGCGGTCTGGCCGGACTCCATGTTCGTGGCCAGCGCGCGGACGGTGCCCTTGGGGTCCAGGGCCCCGTGCTGGTAGAAGCGCGAGTCCTCGATGGCGATCATCGCCTTCTGCATGATGGCGTTGACCTGGTCGAGCTTGACCGATTCGCGGTATCGGTCGAAGAAGGTGGCCAGCGGCTTCCCGGACGCGTCGTACAGAACCGTCTTCTCCGACGGCGGCGTCATCTTCAGGTCCGAGTGCATGTTCAGGAAGCTGTTGGAAGCATCGCGGGCGGACACGCCGGTGCTGCCGACCACGGGCAGCGCGATGAAGGCGACCAGGACGCCGGCGACGAGAGCAGCCCCGAACAGCCGGAAAAGCTTGACGGCAACGTTGTCTCGATCGTCATCTGCGCGCACGGGTCCCAAGGTACCGGGGGACTACTGCCGCAAACAGGGACATGCCACGTGTCGGCGCGTGGGGGCACTCCAAAGGGTGACTAGTCCCTGGCCCAGGCGGGCTATATCGAGAATGGGCCCATCAGGGACTGTTGAAACGTGTCTCGCTTCCGTAAGTTCTTTCCCACGGCTTTCGTATGGCGGCCCGACGTCCGCGCCCGTCTGGCCGAGGAGCGCAATCGACACAGAGACCCTAGGGGAGTGGGGCCACGATGTGGATCACTGATTGGACTGCCCGCGCCGCCTGCCGTAACGCGGATCCAGATGCCTTGTTCGTGCAGGGTGCGGCCCAAAATCGGGCCAAGCTCATCTGCCGAGGCTGCCCGGTGCGAACCGAGTGCCTCGCCGATGCCCTTGACAACCGGATCGAGTTCGGGGTCTGGGGCGGGATGACCGAGCGCGAGCGTCGGGCTCTCATGCGGCGGCGGCCGGACGTGACTTCGTGGCGAGAGCTGTTGGAGACCGCTAAGGAACAGTATGAGCGGTCGTCCAAGGATGAGGATGAACTCGTCGCGAGCTGACCACAATCGGTCGGACCGTCGTGATCCCGCACTGCGGGATCACGACGGTCCGCCGCTCATCCGTTCAGGCGGCTGATGTCGCCCCGTTCTCCGCCAGGTCCTCACCTACGCGGCGGAGTCCATCGAGGTCGTGGACGTCTCCGGCCTGAGCGGGCACAACGGCCACCGGCACAGTGGGGTGGGCGGAGCTGAAGTGCTCGCGTAGCCGGTCCTCGCGTGTGGTGATCTGCATGTGGTCGGCATGCAGCCGGAGCAGCGAGGCGGCCATGGCGTGGTCCCCGCGTTCGGTCAGGGTCTCGGCCGCGGCGAGGCTCCTGGCGGCCGACAGCGTGGAGACCCCTGTCCGATGGACCCGGTTCACCACGAGTCCGGCCAGCGGCATCCGCTCGGCGGCCAGCCGCTCGACGAAGTAGGACGCCTCCCGGAGTGCGTCGGGCTCCGGCGCCGCGACCACCAGGAACGCGGTCCCGGGCGTCTGCAGCAGGCGGTAGGTCTTGTCGGCGCGCTCGCGGAAGCCGCCGAACATCGTGTCGAAGGCGGCGACGAACGTCTGCACGTCCCGCAGCAGGTGACCGCCGACCACCTTGGTGATGACCCCGGTGAACATCCCGAAGCCGGCCGACAGCATCTTGACTCCGAGCCGGCCGCCGACTTTCGCGGGCGCCACCAGGAACCTGATCAGCCTGCCGTCGAGGAAACGGCCCATCCGCTCCGGCGCGTCCAGGAAGTCCAGGGCCGACCGTGACGGCGGGGTGTCCACGACGATCAGGTCCCAGGCGCCCGAGCGGTGCAGCTGCCCGAGCTTCTCCATCGCCATGTACTCCTGCGTGCCCGAGAAGCTCGACGACAGGGACTGGTAGAACGGGTTGGCGAGGATCTGCTTGGCGCGGTCGGGGTCGGAGTGCGCTTCGACGATCTCGTCGAAGGTCCGCTTCATGTCCAGCATCATGGCGTGCAGCTCGCCGCCGTCGGCGCCCACGCCCTCGATCCGCCGTGGGCTGTTGTCGAGCTCACTGAGCCCCATCGACTGTGCGAGCCGTCGCGCCGGGTCGACGGTGAGGACGACCACGTCGCGGCCGCGCTCGGCCGCCCGCAGCCCGACGGCTGCGGCGGTCGTGGTCTTGCCGACGCCCCCGGAGCCACAGCAGACGAGGATCCGCGTACGCGGGTCGTCGATCAGCGTGTCGACGTCGAGGACGGGCTGACTCTTGACACTCATGCGGCTCCTTGATCACGTATAGCCTCGGCGAGGTCGTAGAGCCCGGCCAGGTCCACGCCGTCCGCGAGCTTCGGCAGGTCATAGCGCGGTTGCCTGAGGGTGCCCAGCCGTTCTTTCTCGCGCTCCTGCAGCGCCGTGCGCTCCGCGTGCTCCGCTGCCTCGGCGGCCAGACCCCGGGCGATCTCGGCCGCGTGATTCTCCAGCCCGGCGGCCTTCACCCCCACGGTGATCTCGTCCAGGTCCAGTCCCCCGTCGGCGGCCGCGCTGAGGTACTCGGACGGCAGCGCCGGCGGTTGCTCCATGTTCACGAAGACCCCGCCCACGGGCAGCCCCGACTCCTGCAGGGCGGTGATGCCGTCCAGGGTCTCCTGGACCGGCATCTCCTCGAGCAGGGTCACGAAATGCACGGCCGTCTCCGGGCTGCGGATGACCCGCATCACCGTGTCGGCGTGGTTTCGGATGGGCCCCATCTTGGCCAGCCCGGACACCTCGGTGTTGACGTTGAGGAACCGGGCGATGCGGCCCGTAGGCGGCGCGTCCATCACCACCGCGTCATAGACCGGCCGGCCGTCCTTGTGGTTGCGGCGTACGGCTTCGCCGGTCTTGCCGGTGAGGATCACATCCCGCAGCCCCGGCGCGATCGTGGTGACGAAGTCGATGACCCCGAACCTGGTCAGGGCCTTTCCGGCGCGCCGCAGGTTGTAGAACATCTCGAGGTACTCCAGGAGTGCCTCTTCGGTGTCGATGGCCAGGGCGTAGACGGCCCCGCCGTCCGGCGCGACCGCGACCTTGCGTTCCTCGTAGGGCAGGGGCGGGCAGTCGAACAGCTGGGCGATGCCCTGCCGGCCCTCGACCTCGACCAGGAGGACCTTGCGGCCCCCTGAGGCGAGCGCCAGTGCCAGCGCGGCCGCCACGGTGGTCTTGCCGGTGCCACCCTTACCTGTGACCACGTGCAGCCGCACGCCGTCCCAGTCCGTATCTCTAGCGCTCACTTGACCCACATTAATAGTTCGCCGAGGGGCAACTCACGGCGCTCCCCGGGCCGGAAAAGGTGATCTGACCCACGCCGTGGTGGTTAGGCTCGAAGAGGATGAAACCGGCGGCTCGTCCGGCCCGTCGGATCAGAGACTCAGTGGTCACTCTTATGAGAAAGGTGTCCGCTATGGGAGCGGCAATCCTCCTCCTCGGCGTCCTCGGCTTTGTGGTCCTGTTGCTCGTCGCCGCCTCGGTCAAGGTGGTGCAGCAGTTCGAGCAGGGCATCGTGTTCCGGTTCGGGCGGATACAGCTCAACGGAGTACGCCGCCCGGGCCTGACCGCGATCGTCCCGGTCATGGACCGCATGCAGAAGGTCAACATGCAGACGGTCGCGATGGGCGTGCCCGCGCAGGACGGCATCACCCAGGACAACGTCAGCGTGCGCGTGGACGCGGTGGTCTACTTCCGGGTCATCGACCCGGTGAAGGCCATCGTGAACATCCAGAACTACAGCTGGGCGGTGTCGCAGGTCGCGCAGACCTCTCTGCGGTCTGTGATCGGTAAGGCGGACATGCAGCAGCTGCTGTCCGAGCGGGACACGATCAACATGGAGCTGCGCCAGATCATCGACGAGATGACCGAGGACCCCTGGGGCATCCGGATCGAACGGGTCGAGATCAAGGACGTGTCGCTCCCCGAGGGGATGAAGCGCTCGATGGCGCGGCAGGCCGAGGCCGAACGGGAACGCCGGGCGCGCATCATCACCGCCGACGGCGAGTACCAGGCGTCCAAGCGGCTGGCCGCGGCCGCCCACGAGCTGTCGAAGGACCCCGCATCGCTCCAGCTGCGGCTGCTGCAGACCGTGACCGAGGTCGCCGCGGAGAAGAACAGCACACTGGTCATGCCGCTGCCGGTCGAGATGCTCCGGTTCTTCGACAAGATGGCAGGGGGGTCGGAGCCGGCTCCGGCCGCGACCGAGCCGGTCGAGGTCCCGCCGCCACTGGAGTCCGCTGACGACGTGCCGCCGGTGGCCGGCAGCAGCGAGCTCCCCGCGGTGGAGCCGGTCCACGACCGGGAGCTCACCGCCGACCCGCAGCCGGGACCCGGCCAGCCGAAGACCGCGCCCGTGCGGCCGCACACGGAGCCCCCGCTGCCCCAGGGGTGATCCGGCGGGCCGCCTGCACGGATCAACCGGAGCAGTGGCGCAGCCGGTTCGTACGCCCGGAAACCGGACCCGGGCGTACGGCCGCCTGGCGCATCGCGGGGGCCGGTGCGTCGTTAGGGTTGCGGCATGAAGAAATGGGAGTACGCCACCGTTCCGCTGCTGGTCCACGCCACCAAGCAGATTCTCGACAACTGGGGTCAGGACGGCTGGGAGCTGGTCACCGTCATCCCCGGCCCGAACCCGGAGAACCTCGTGGCCTATCTCAAGCGGGAGCTCGCGTGAGCACCCCCGAGGAGCGGATCAAGGAGCTCGGGCTGCAACTGCCCGAGGTCCCCGCGCCGGCCGGGGTCTACACGCCGGCGGTCCGGAGCGGATCGCACGTCTACACCTCCGGACAGGTCCCGTTCGTGGACGGAGCGCTCCCGGTCACGGGCAAGGTCGGAGCCGAGGTCGGCCTCGAGGAGGCCTACGAGCTGGCCCGGATCTGCGCGCTCAACGCGATCGCCGCGGTCCAGGCCGAGGTCGGCGACCTGTCGCGGGTCACCCGCGTCGTCAAGGTCGTTGGCTTCGTCGCGAGTGCACCCGACTTCACCCAGCAGCCCGCGGTGATCAACGGAGCCAGCGAGCTGATCGGCCAGGTCTTCGGTGCGGCCGGGGTGCACGCACGCAGCGCCGTCGGGGTCGCGGCCCTGCCGCTCAACGCCCCCGTCGAGGTCGAGCTCATCGCCGAGATCGGCTGACCCCAACCCGTCTTCCCCGCCGTGATCTTGAAATTGTTCGCGGGGGGTTGACGGGGGTACGGCGTCTGTGTCCGAATTGGCGGCCATGGGGATCATGCGGTTGGACACTCGATGGTGAACGGTCTCAAGCTTCCCGGTGAATTCCGGGAGATGATCGAGAACGTACTGGCGGGCCGTACTCACCCGGTGGTGCCGCGCCACGCGGCCACGGTCGTGCTGCTCCGCGACCACCCCGAGGCCGGCCTGCAGGTGTTCATGTTGCGGCGGGTGGCCTCCATGGCCTTCGCACCCGGCGCGTACGTCTTCCCCGGGGGATCGGTCGACCCGCGCGACGGCGACCAGACGACCGCGTGGGCCGGGCGGTCCCCGCGCCTGTGGGGCGAGGCCTTCGGCGCCGGCGAGACGCTGGCACGCGAACTCGTCTGCGCGGCCGTCCGGGAGACCTTCGAGGAGTCGCTGGTCCTGCTGGCCGGCCCGACCGAGGATTCCGTCGTCGAGGACACCCGCGACGAGGACTGGGAGGCCGACCGGCAGGGTCTGCTGGACCGGTCCGTGTCCTTCGCGGAGTTCCTCGACCGGCGCGGGCTCGTGCTCCGGTCCGACCTGCTGCGGCCGTGGTCGCACTGGATCACGCCGGTGCAGGAGCCCAAGCGCTATGACACCCGGTTCTTCGTCGCGGCCATGCCGCCCGGGCAGCGGGCCCGCGACGTCAGCACCGAGGCCGACCGGGTGGCGTGGGTGCGTCCCGGCGACGCGCTGGAGGCGGCCCGGCACGGCGAGATGTTCCTGATGCCCCCTACCATGATCACGCTGACCGAGCTGGCCGAGTACGACAGCGTCGGCTCCGTGCTGGCGGCCGACCGGAAGATCCGCCCCCTGCTTCCGGAGCTCAGGCTCGTCGAGGGCGAGCCGTACCTGTTCTATCCGGAGGGATCCGCGTGAGTCGCGTTGACGGGATGGGGACGGAGCGGGCGCTGTGCGTCCTGGCTCCCAACCCGTCGCCGATGACCTTGGATGGGACCAACACCTGGATCCTGGCCGAGCCCGGCGCCGAGGCGGTGGTGGTCGTCGACCCCGGTCCGGAGGATGACGCCCACCTGCGCCGGGTCGCCGCCGCGGCCGCGGACCAGGGCCGGCGGGTCGCCCTCGTACTCCTGACCCACGGCCATGCCGACCACGCGGCGGGGGCCGAGCGCTTCGCCGCTCTGGCCGGGTCCGCGCACCGGCCGGTACCCGTACGGGCCCTCGACCCCAGGCACCGGCTCGGCGAGGAGGGTCTCGGGGAAGGTGACGTGGTGGCGGTGGACGGCCTCGAGGTACGGGTGCTCGAGACCCCGGGGCACTCCGACGACTCCCTGTCGTTCTGGCTGGCGGCCGACGGCGCCGTCCTCACCGGGGACACCATCCTCGGCTATGGCACCACGGTCGTCGAGGGCCGGCTGGGCGACTACCTGGCCTCGCTGGACCGGCTCCGCGCGTTCGCCGAGGAGACCGGGGCCGCGACGATCCTGCCCGGCCACGGTCCGAAGCTGGACGACCCGATCGCGGCCCTCGACCACTACATCCGCCACCGGCGGGAGCGGCTCGCGCAGGTGGCGGCGGCCGTCGCGGCCGGCGACCGTACGGCCGGACAGGTGGTCGAACGGGTCTACGCCGACGTCGACCGCACGCTGTGGCCGGCGGCGGAGTGGTCGGTCCAGGCCCAGCTGGACTATCTGCGGGAACGCCGCTAACCGCGTGGCCCGGCGGGCAGAGGTCTACTTCGAGCGACGGCGCAGGCGCTCGATGTCCAGGATCACGACGGCACGGGCCTCGATCCGCAGCCAGTTGCGGCCGGCGAAGTCCGCAAGGGCCTTGTTCACGGTCTCCCGGGACGCGCCGACGAGCTGCGCCAGCTCTTCCTGGGTGAGGTCGTGATGGACGTGCATGCCCGTCTCGGACGGCTGCCCGAACCGTTCGGCCAGGTCAAGCAGCGCCTTGGCCACCCGTCCCGGCACGTCGGTGAAGACCAGGTCGGCCATGACGTCGTTGGTCTTGCGCAGCCGCTGGGCGAGTGCCCGGAGCAGGTGCACGGCGACCTCGGGGTGCCCGGTCAGCCACGGCCGCAGGTCGTCGTGGCCGAGGCCGGCGAGCCGGCACTCGGTCACCGCGATGGCGCTGGCGGTGCGAGGACGCGGGTCGAAAAGGGACAGTTCACCGAACATCTCACTCGGGCCGAGGACGCTGAGCAGGTTCTCCCTGCCGTCCGGAGCGGTGCGCGTCAGCTTGATCTTGCCGTCGAGAACCACATAGAGGCGGTCGCCCGTCTCCCCCTCGTTGAACAACGTCTGACCGCGCGCCAGCCGGACCTCGCCCACATTCGCCCGGAGCGCCTTGGCTCCCTGGTCGTCAAGTGCCTCGAAGAGCGGGGCTCTGCTGAGAACATCAACGTCACGGTCGGACACACTTCCTCCTCGAACACTTACCTGCATAGTGTGACGTACGTCCCACCGCGGACGTGAACGGGGGTGCGTGGCGGGCTGGACACATCGGCCAGCCACACCGCTTACGCTTTTCCTCGTGCCTCGCAACACTGCGGAATCGCGTCTCGCCCTGGTTCGCCGCGCTCGGCGGATGAACCGAGAGCTCGCCGAGCTCTATCCCGACGCTCACTGCGAGCTGGACTTCACAGACCCGCTCGAGCTGCTCATCGCCACGATCCTGTCCGCACAGTGTACGGACCGTCGTGTGAACGCCGTTACGCCCTCCCTGTTCAAGCGGTACAAGACCGCCCAGGACTATGCTTCTGCGGATCGCGGCGAGATGGAAACGATAATCATGCCGACGGGGTTCTTTCGGGCCAAGACCAACAACATCATCAGGCTGGGGCAGGAGCTCTGCGACCGGTTCGGCGGTGCGGTCCCGCGGACCATGGCCGAGCTCGTCAGCCTCCCCGGCGTCGGCCGCAAGACCGCCAACGTCGTCCTCGGCAATGCCTTCGACGTCCCCGGCATCACCGTGGACACGCACTTCGGGCGCCTGGTCCGCCGCTTCGGCTGGACCAGCCAGACCGACCCGGTGAGGGTCGAGCATGAGATCGGCGAGCTGATCCCGCGCAAGGACTGGACCGACCTGTCCCACCGGCTGATCTGGCACGGCCGCCGCATCTGCCACTCCCGCCGTCCCGCCTGCGGTGCCTGTCCGCTGGCCCGGCTGTGCCCCTCCTTCGGCGAAGGACCCACCGATGAGGCGACCGCCGCGAAGCTGGTCAGAGCGGGGCCCTTCTCATGATCGGTCCTTGCGCGGCCCGGCGGGCCCACGCGCATGCGGGCCGGCCCCAACCGAACTGCGAGCGGAGCGAGCACGAGTGAAGACAGTCCCCCCATGGCTCGAGCGGTTTCACGCCGAGGCACCGAGCGTCTCCGTCCCGCCGCCCCTGCACCGGCTCGCGGACCGGGGCCGGCCCGCGGCCGTGCTGATCCTGTTCGGCGAGGGTCCCGACGGCCCCGACCTGCTGCTCATCGAGCGTGCCGCCACGCTCAGCAAGCACGCCGGTCAGCCCGCCTTTCCCGGCGGCGGCATCGATCCCGGGGACGCCGGGCCGGTGGGAGCGGCGCTGCGCGAGGCGGCCGAGGAGACGGGCCTGGACCCGGCCGGCGTCGACGTCCTCGCCACCCTGCCGGAGCTCTACCTCACCCGGAGCGGCTACCGGGTGACCCCGGTGGCGGGCTGGTGGCGGGAGCCGACCGAGGTGTTCGCGGGTGACCCCGCGGAGGTCGCGTCGGTGGCCAGAGTGCCCATCGCCGAGCTCGTGGAGCCGGCGAACCGGTTGAACGTACGCACCCCGTCCGGTTTCGCCGGGCCGGCGTTCCGGGCCGGCGGCATGCTCGTGTGGGGGTTCACGGCCGGACTGCTGGACCAGCTGCTCGAGGTGGGCGGCTGGTCGCGGCCCTGGGACACCACGCGGGTCGAGGACCTGCCGCCGGACGTTCTGGATCTCGCCGCCCGCGGCTGATCCCCCGCTGGTACGCGGCGCGGCACCCGGCCGGCCCGCCTGGTCAACCCCCATGGTGACGCCCGGTGGCCGGATATCGTCCGAAGAGGGGACGAGAATTGCTCGTCAGGCCCTATACGGTTAACCCGTGCTCGGCGACCACATTCTCGACCTCATCCTGCTGGCCCTCGTCGTGCTCTTCGCCGTCTCGGGATACCGGCAGGGCTTCATCGTCGGCGTGCTCAGCTTCGTCGGCTTCGTGGGCGGCGGCGTGCTCGGTGCCGTCATCGCACCGCCCATCGCCCGGACGGTCGTCAGCGGCCCGGCGCAGCAGGCGCTCCTGGCCATCGTCATCGCGTTCCTGGCGGCGACACTCGGCCAGCTGATCGCGTCTTCGCTCGGAGCCGTGCTGCGCAACCGGGTGACCGGAGACAGCGCCAGGGCCGTCGACGCGGTCGGCGGCTCGATCGTGAGCGCGGTGTCCCTCCTGCTCGTCGCGTGGTTCATCGGCTCGGCAGTGGCCGGCTCGCCCTTCGCTCCGCTGCGCAAGCAGGTCAACAGCTCGGCCGTGCTGGGCACGGTCGACGGTGTGATGCCGGACACGGCCCGCGGCTGGTTCTCCTCCTTCAAGGGCTTCGTCAGCAAGACCGAGTTCCCGCAGGTGTTCGGTGGCCTCGGCGGTGAGTCCGTGGTCGAGGTGCCGCCACCCGACAACGCCGTCCTGAAGACCGACGCGCTACGCCGGACGCAGAGCAGCATCGTCAAGGTGGTCGGGACGGCGCCGCAGTGTCAGCGCCGCATCGAGGGCACCGGGTTCGTCTACGCGCGGCAGCGCGTGATGACCAACGCCCACGTGGTCGCCGGCGTTCGCGGCTTCTCGCAGGTGGTCAGTGTCGGCGGCCGCATCCACCGGGCCCGGGTGGTGCTCTACGACCCCAAGCGCGACATCGCCGTACTGCACGTACCCGATCTGAACGTGCCCGCGCTGAAGTTCAACGGAGACGCGCAGAGCCGGGACGCGGCAGTGGTGGCCGGATTCCCCAAGAACCACCCGTTCACGGCCGTGGCCGCCCGGATCCGCGCCATGCAGCGGGCCAAGGGCCCGGACATCTACCACGCGGGCCAGGTCACGCGCCAGATCTACGCCCTCCGCGGCAGGGTCGAGCCGGGCAACTCCGGTGGACCGCTGCTGTCCGCGAACGGCGCCGTGTACGGCGTGATCTTCGCGGCGGCCCTCGACGACCCCGAGACGGGCTACGCGCTGACCGCACACGAGATCGCCCCCGACGCTTCGGCCGGCCAGAACGCCGTCACGCCGGTGTCGACCCAGAGCTGCTCGGACTGATGGCGGCCACGATCACCTGGTAAGGCGCAGGCCCAGCTCGGCGTCGGGCGCCAGATCCTCGTGCTCGATCCGGGTGGCGAGGCGGCGGGCGTCCCGGGCGACCCCGGCCACGTCCAGGCCGTACGGCCCGGGTTCGAAGGACGCGATGCGGTCGGCCGCCCGGGTCAGCAGTGCCTGGGCCCCCTTGGGGTTGCCGCGGCGCACATGGGTCAGGCCCACGGCGACCTGGGCCAGCCCGCGCCACAGCTCACGTTCGGCCTCGGGCGCGGACTTCCATACGGCCTCGAGGACCTCGTGGGCGTGGAAGGGCCGGTCCGCGTCGAGCAGCCGCTGCGCCTCGGCGACGGCCTTCGCCGGTGAGATGGACAGGCCGTCCGGCATGGTCGGCTCACCGGCCGCGCCGTGCGGCAGCGGCCGGCCGTAGGCGTCCCGCGGCCTGGCGTTACGCGCCCGCCCCTGCTCATCACGATCCCGCACGGGCCCACCTTACGCCCGCGCCCGGAGCCCCCGGCGAGCGTCAGCGTTCGGGTTCGGGGTCGGCCAGCCAGCCGAGCAGTTCGGTGTCGAAGGCGCGTGGGCGTTCCTGGTGCGGGAAGTGCCCGGCGCCCTCGATCAGCTTCCAGCGATAGGGCGCCTCTACGTACCGTCCGGAGCCCTGGGCACTGCGCGGCAGCGTGCAGGTGTCCATCGAACCGTGCAGGTGCAGCGTGGGCACCCGGATCGGGAGGCGCATGCGGTGGGCATAGCGCATCCCGTCCGTCCGGGGCAGTGACCGGATCAGCCAGCGGTGATATTCCAGTGCGGAGTGCGCGACCCCCGGGAGCTGAATGGCCTGGCGGACGAGATGTTCGGTCCGCTCGTCCGGCCAGCCCGGCCCCGACCACTCGTGCAGCAGCCGTCCGACCAGGGCCGCGTCATCGCGTACGAGCCGGCGCTCCGGCCACATGGGCAGCTGGAAGGCCGCCGTGTGCCGGGACGCCCACCCCTGCCGGCGCGGATCGTTGCGTACGGCCTGCCGGAGCCGCAGTGGGTGCGGAGCCGACACCGCGACGAGCCGCTGGACCACCTTGGGGTGATAGACCCCCATCGTCCAGGCGAGCAGCCCGCCCCAGTCATGGCCGACCACGATGGCGTTGGCCTCGCCGAGCGCCCGTACGAGTCCCGCGGCGTCGCCCGCCAGGGTGACCAGGTCGTAGCCGCGCGGTGGCTTGTCACTGGCTCCGTAGCCGCGCAGGTCCACGGCCGCGGCCCGATAGCCGGCGGCGGCGAGGGAGACCAGCTGGTTGTGCCAGGACCACCAGAACTGCGGGAACCCGTGCAGTAACAGGACCAGCGGCCCCTCGCCGAGCGTGGCGACATGAAAGCGGGTGCCGCCGGCACTCACCGCCCGATGGCTCCAGGGGCCATCGATCTGGATAACCGAATCCTCGTGTCCGGGCATGGACGGCTACTCCGGGATGGCCGGCGTGTCGCCGGACCGGCGGAGGACTGCGAGGTCGTCCTTCAAGGTCTTGCGGGTGCGCTTGATGCCGCTGATCTTGCGCATCCGCAGATAGCCGAGGCTCACCAGGGCCAGCGCGAGCAGCACATAGGCCACCGCGACGATGAGGAACGCCAGCCAATGCCAGATGCCGAGCGCGACCAGCCCGTAGGCGATGGAGATGGACACCAGGATCACCACCACGCAGGCGATGACCCCCGCCACGGCGAACAGCGTGCCGCCCATGGCGCCCTTCTTGGCGTCGTCCTTGAGCTCGAGCTTGGCGAGCTCGATCTCCGACCTGATCAGCCGGGAGACATCGCTCGATGCCAGTGCGACGAGCTCGCCGAGAGATTTATCCTCGACCCGCTCGCCCGGCCGTACGTCGGTCATATCGCTCTCCTTCTCCCAAGGGTCGGTCCCAGCCTGACAGCCCAGGTACCACCGGGCTACCCGGCGCCACACCTCTCACCCACTCCGCGGACCCGCCGGTGCACCCGGACCCAGAAAGGCGGCGGCCGCCGCCGCCGCCGTGGTCACTCTCTCGGATCGATCGGTTCCGGCATAGGTCAAATCGCCGATGAGGAGTGAAAAGGTGAAGCCGGCTCCGGCCGGCCTCGCCACTCCGGCGAGAACTTACCGACCACCCGCGAGGTCATCGCGCCCAGGGTGGCTCGCGCGGTGACGATCCGGACGGACCGGGCGCGGCCGGGGGATGCCCGGACCGCGCCGGCCGTGGACCGCGCGGTTCTAGTCGGCCTTGGCCGTGGGGAGCTTTTCGGAGATCAGGTCCATCACCGTGCTGTCGGTCAGCGTCGTGACATCGCCGAGGGAGCGGTTCTCCGCCACGTCGCGCAGCAACCGCCGCATGATCTTGCCGGACCGGGTCTTGGGAAGCTCGGGCACGACCATGATCTGCCGGGGCCTGGCGATCTTGCCCAGCACCTGGGCCACGTGGTCGCGCAGTTCCTTCACGAAGCCCTCGCCCTCGACGTCCCCGGCGCTGCCGCGCGGGATCACGAAGGCGACGATGGCCTGCCCGGTCACCGGGTCCGTCGCACCGACCACGGCGGCCTCGGCGACCTTGGGGTGCGACACCAGGGCCGACTCCACCTCCGTGGTGGAGATGTTGTGGCCGGAGACGAGCATGACGTCGTCGACCCGGCCGAGCAGCCACAGGTCGCCGTCACTGTCCTTCTTGGCACCGTCGCCCGCGAAGTAGAGCTCGTCGAAGCGGGACCAGTAGGTGTCGATGAAGCGCTGGTCGTCGCCCCAGATCGTACGCAGCATGGAGGGCCACGGCTCCTTGATGACCAGGAAGCCGCCACCGCCGTCGGGCACCGAGCGGGCCTGGTCGTCGACCACGTCGGCCACGATGCCGGGCAGCGGGCGCATGGCCGCGCCGGGCTTGCCGGCGGTCACGCCCGGCAACGGGCTGATCATGATGGCGCCCGTCTCGGTCTGCCACCAGGTGTCCACCACCGGGCAGCGGTCGCCGCCGATGTGCTGGCGGTACCAGACGTAGGCCTCGGGGTTGATCGGCTCGCCGACGCTGCCCAGCACCCGCAGGGATGACAGGTCATGCTCGGCGGGGAACTCCTCGCCCCACTTCATGCACGTGCGGATCGCCGTGGGAGCGGTGTAGAAGATCGTGACGCGGTACTTCTCGATGATCTCCCACCAGCGGTCCTTGTCAGGGGTGTCCGGCGTGCCCTCGTAGATCACGCTCGTGGCGCCGTTGGCCAGCGGCCCGTACACGACGTAGGAGTGCCCGGTCACCCAGCCGATGTCGGCCGAGCACCAGTAGACGTCGGTGTGCGGCTTGAGGTCGAAGACCGCGTGGTGGGTCCAGGCCACCTGGGTGAGATAGCCGCCGCTGGTGTGCAGGATCCCCTTCGGCTTCCCGGTGGTTCCGGAGGTGTGCAGGATGTAGAGCGGGTGCTCGGCGTCCAGCGCCGGGGCCTCGTGCTGAGCGGACTGGCGGTCCACGAGGTCGTCCCACCACACGTCGTGGTCGTTCCAGATGACGTCCTCGCCGGTCCGGCGTACGACCAGCACGTTCGTGATCGTGGCCGAGTCCGTGACCGCCTCGTCGACGATCTCCTTGAGCCCGTACGGCTTGCCGCGCCGGAAGCCGCCGTCGGAGGTGACCACGAGCTTGGCCTCGGCGTCGTCGATGCGGGTCCGCAGCGCGTCAGCGCTGAACCCGCCGAAGACCACCGAGTGCGTGGCGCCGATGCGGGCGCAGGCCAGC
The DNA here is from genome assembly GCA_025964715.1 of Streptosporangiaceae bacterium. Taxonomy (GTDB): domain Bacteria; phylum Actinomycetota; class Actinomycetes; order Streptosporangiales; family Streptosporangiaceae; genus Actinomadura_C. Next base: position 17,880 of record JAOPYH010000508.1, read on the forward strand.
ATCGTGATGGGGAGCTCCGGGATCATCGGCAGGTAGATCGCCACCCGGTCGCCCGTACGGACGCCGAGCTCCAGCAGCGCGTTCGCCGCCTTGTTGACCTCACGCTGCAGGTCGGCGTAGGTGATGGTGCGCGTGTCACCCGGCTCGCCCTCCCAGTGGTAGGCGACCTTGCCCCCGCGCCCGGCCTCCACGTGCCGGTCCACGCAGTTGTAGGCGACGTTGAGCTTGCCGCCGACGAACCACTTGGCGAACGGTGGGTTGGTCCAGTCCAGGACGGTGTCCCAGGGCTCGGCCCAGTTCAGCCGATCGGCCTGCCGGGCCCAGAAACCCAGACGGTCGGCGGTGGCCTCGTCGTAGGAGTCCTGTGTGACATTGGCCTGCGCGGCCAGCTCCGGCGGCGGATCGAAACGCCGGGTTTCGTGCAGCAGGTTCGACAGGGTCTCTTCGCTCACGCGGTCTCCTTCAAAGGTAAATATCAGGCCCGCTTGTCAAGCCCTACTTCACCAGTGACCCATGCGCGCTCACAAGACCGCCGGACCTGCGGGGCCCGCTCCGGATGGTATGTGATCCAGGCCACAGCGCCCTGGTCGGGGCCGTGCCGGGGAGCGGTTAGGGTCGGGCGGGTGAGTGACCCCTTTGCCCAAATCGCCGAACTGCCGGGAGTGGCGGACGCGGTGAACGAGGCTCGTGGCGCGGTGGACCGGCTGCTCGGCCATCGCATCCTGCGGCGCCGCAGTGCCGAGGTCTCCGCCGAGTCCGCCCTGCGCGGCGCGCGCGCCTCCGCCGCGCTCGAGGGCGTCACATTGTCCCTCGACGACATGCGCGGCGCGGCCGGATCCGGCTCCAGTGAGGACACCGCCGGCGGGCACGGGGTCGGTGACCCGGTCGTACAGGGTGCGCTCCGGGTCTCCGCCGAGATCGGCGCGCTCGCCGAGACGTGGCGCCAGGCGCCCAGGCAGGTCCTGGCCCGGCTGCACGTGCTGGCGGCGGCCGACATCGCATCCCCCGATTACCTCGGCCGCCCGCGGAGCGAGGGACAGGACGTCAAAGACCCGCTCGGGCTCGGACCCGCGCCCACGCCGGCCGAGGTCGCCGCCCGGCTCGACGCGCTCACGGCCCTGCTGACCCGGCCGACCAAGGCGCCGGCCCTGGTCGTGGGGGCGATCGTGCAGGGTGAGCTCCTGGCGCTGAGGCCGTTCGGCTGGGGCGACGGAGTCGTGGCACGGGCCGCACAGCGTCTCACCCTCGTGGCCCGTGGTCTGGATCCGAAGTCCCTGACGGCGCCCGAGGTCGGCCATGCCGAACTCGCCGATGAATACGCCGGCGCGCTCCGCGCCTACGTCAGCGGGACGCCCGAGGGCGTGCGGCGATGGGTCCGGCACTGCGCCGAGGCCGTCTCGGTCGCCGCGCGGGACTCACAGGCGATCTGCGAGGCGTTCCTGCGCGGCTGAAC
>JAOPYH010000006.1 GCA_025964715.1 Streptosporangiaceae bacterium
CTGGTGCTCCAGGACCCCGAGGCGAGGGAGCGTAACCTGCTCACCGAACAGCAGTGGCGGACCATCACGGACCCCACCATGGTCGTCGCGTCCGGCAAGGACTACAGCGAGTACGAGAACACCGCCCGCCGGGTCGCCGCGCTGCTTCCGCACTCCGAGCTGCTGGAGATGCCCAACGTCAAGCACTGGCCCCATTTCGAGGACCCCGAGGTGTTCAACCCGGCCGCGCTGAAGTTCCTGCTGGCGTGACGGGGTGAGCGGCATCTTGGACGACGCCATGATCGAGGACGCGGCGCGCCGGCTGGACGAGGCCGAACGCACCAGGACCCCGATCCGCCAGCTCTCCCTGCAGTACCCGCAGATGACGGTCGAGGACGCCTACGCGGTCCAGCGCGCCTGGGTGGCGGACAAGCTGGGGAGAGGCCGTGTCCTTCGCGGGCGCAAGATCGGCCTTACCTCCCGGGTGATGCAGAGAGCGGTGTCGATCACCGAGCCGGACTACGGCGCGCTGTTCGACGACATGTTCTTCGAGGACGGGGCGACCGTGCCACACGGCCGTTTCATCTACCCCCGCGTCGAGGTGGAGCTGGCGTTCGTGCTCGGCCGGCCACTGACGGGGCCCGGCGTCACCATGTTCGACGTGCTGAGCGCAGCGGAGTACGTCACCCCGGCTCTCGAGATCCTGGACGCACGGGTGCAGATGAGCGACCCCGAGACCGGGCACCTGCGCACGATCGTCGACACCATCGCCGACAACGCGGCCGACGCCGGGATCGTCATCGGCGGCCGGGCGGTCCGGCCGATGGACGTGGATCTACGCTGGGTCGCCGCCGTGCTGCACCGCAACGGCGTCATCGAGGAGTCGGGCGTCGCGGCGGCCGTGCTGAACCACCCCGCCAACGGGGTCGCGTGGCTCGCGAACCGGCTGGCGCCGCACGGCGATGGGCTGGAGGCGGGGCAGGTCGTCCTCGCGGGCTCGTTCACCCGTCCCGTGCACGCCGAGGACGGCGACGTCTTCCTCGCCGACTTCGGACCGCTCGGCACGCTGGGCGTCCGCTTCGAGGCGGCGCCGTGACCCGGGCGGATACCTGGGTCGCGCTGCGTGGCGACACCCCGCTGATCGGGATGTGGGTGGTCTCCGGCAGCGCCTACACGGCTGAGATCTGCGCCGGTGGCGGCCTGGACTTCCTGGTCATCGACTGTGAGCACGCCCCGAATGACGTGCCCTCGCTCGTGCCGCAACTCCAGGCCGTCGCGGCCTACCCGACCGAGGCGCTCGTCCGCGCTCCGACCGGTGATGCGGTATTGATCAAGCAGTTGCTCGACATCGGGGTGCGCAACCTGATGGTGCCGATGGTGGAGTCCGCCGAGCAGGCGCGCGCCCTGGTCGCCGCGATGCGTTACCCGCCCGAGGGCATCCGGGGAGTCGGCGCCGCGTTCGCCAGGGCGTCCCGGTGGGGCCGTGTGCCTGGCTACCTGGACAGCGCCGCGGCGGAACTCACGCTGACGGTGCAGGTGGAGTCCCGCCGTGGGCTCGACGAGGTGAAGGCGATCGCCTCGGTCGACGGGGTGGACGCGGTATTCCTCGGGCCGGCCGACCTGGCCGCGTCCCTGGGTCACCTCGGCCGGCCCGAGCATCCGGAGGTGCTCGCCTCGGTCGAGCAGGCGATCGGAACCGTCGCCGCGCTCGGAAAGGCCGCCTGCGTCAACGCCTTCGCCGAACCCGTCGCCCGCCGCTATCTCGCGGCCGGCGCCCGGCTCGTGGTGGTGGGCGCCGACGTCACCCTGCTCGCCCGGGGCAGCGAGGACCTCGCGGCGCGCTACCGACAGCCCTGAACCGAGCCGGGCCGGTGCCACCTGGCTCCGGCCCGGCGACCCCCGCGTCATTCATGGAGAGGAGGCCGGAGTGGATCTCGACTTCACGGCCGAGCAGGTGGAGTTCCGCGACGAGGTGCGGACCTGGCTGGCCGAGCACGCGCCCACCGAACCCCGGCCGCATCGGGACGCCGCCGCGATGCGCGAGTACGACCTGGCGTGGCAGCGCACCCAGTGGGACGGCGGCTGGGCCGGGATCGCCTGGCCGGAGCGGTACGGCGGCCGAGGGCTCACCCTCGTACAGCAGCTCATCTGGTACGAGGAGTACGCGCGGGCGGGGCTGCCGAGCGTGGACGCCTGCTTCGTCGGCCTCAACCACGCGGGCCCGACGCTGATCACCACGGCCACCGAGGACCAGAAGAACTTCCACCTGCCACGTGTCCTGCGTGGGGAGGACGTGTGGTGTCAGGGCTTCTCCGAGCCCGGCGCCGGCTCCGACCTCGCGGCGCTGAGCACCCGCGCCGAGCTGGACGGCGACGAGTTCGTCGTCACCGGCCAGAAGGTCTGGACCAGCTTCGCGATGATCGCGGACTACCAGGAACTGCTCGTGCGCACCGATCGCGACGGGGCGAAGAAACACCACGGCATCACCTGGCTCATCTGTGACATGCGCTCGCCGGGCATCGAGGTCCGGCCCATCGAGACGATCGAGGGCGGCGCCGAGTTCTGCGAGGTCTTCTACGACGAGGTCCGCGTCCCGGTGTCCAATGTGGTCGGGGAGCGCGACAAGGGCTGGCGGGTGGCGATGTCCACGCTGTCGTTCGAGCGCGGCACCGCCTACACCGCGAGCCAGGTTCGGCTGTCGGACACCGTGGAGAAGCTCGTCGACCTGGCGCGGGAGCGGACCGGCCCGGACGGCCGGCGGCCGGCGATCGCCGACGACGAGTTGTCCCGCCGGCTGGCCACCGCACGCGCCGAGGTGGCCGCGCTCCGGGCGATGACGTACGCCGGCATCTGCCGCAATCTTCGCTCGGACACACCCGGCCCCGAGGGCTCGATGCTCAAGCTGTACTACGCCGAGATCGCCAAGCGGGTGGCGCGCCTGGCGATGGACATCCTGGGCGCCGACGGCCTGCGGGCGACCTCCCGATGGGACCGGCCGTTCGGCTGGTCCGGCAACTACCTGTACTCCTTCTCGACCTCGATCGGTGGTGGCACGTCCGAGATTCAGCGCAACATCATCGGCGACCGGGTCCTCGGTCTCCCGCGCTGACCGCCGAACGCCGCAAAAGACCCGTAGCGCGGGCGCTCGCGATCGCGCGTCTTTCGATCTGACGGCTGCCGATCAAGGCAGCTGCCGATCCGACAATGGAGGCACCGTGGATCTTCTCTCTTCGGCCGACCAGCTCGAACTGGTCGCGGTCGCGTCCGAGTTCTTCAGCGAACAGTTGCCGATAAGCGCGATCAGGGATCGGAGGGACGAACCGAGCGCGATCACCCGCAAGCTGTGGTCCGCCGGGGCGGACCTGGGGCTGCTCGGGGTCAGCGCCGGCGAGGACATCGGTGGTGCCGGGCTGGACCTGGAGGACGAGGCCCTGCTGTTCCGGGAACTGGGCCGCGGGTTGGTGCCCGGCCCGTTCCTGGCGTCGGTGCTCGGCGCGCGCCTCGCGGGGCTGGCCGGCCACGCCGACCTCGCCCGGTCGATCGTCACCGGTGAGGTCCTGGTCGGGCTCGCCGAACGCAGGGACGGCGAGCCCCGGGGCGGCCGGCCGGTCCGGGGAACGTTCGACCTGTTCGACACACCGGACACGCGCTACGTCCTGGTGGTCGACCCGTCGGGCGCCGCCCTGCTCGACACGGCATCGCTCACCGACGTGCGGACGATCGAGTGCATCGACCCGGGCACCCGGCTCGCCTCCGCGCAGGCCGGCGGGGCCGCGCCGCTGTGCTGGGTGGCCGCCGGGGACGACCCGATCCGGTCGCGCGGCCTCGTGCTGGCCTCGGCCGTCCTGGTCGGTATCGCGGAGGCAGCGCGGGACCAGGCGGTCGAGTATGCCAAGACGCGGGTCCAGTTCGGCCGCCCCATCGGGGTCAACCAGGCGATCAAGCACGCATGTGTGGACATGGCGGTGGCCGCGGAGGCGGCGTGGGAGCAGACGCTGTTCGCCGCGATCAGCCTGCGTTCGGGCCGGGGCGATGCCGAGTTCCAGGTGCTGGCGGCGAACGTGGTGGCCGGGCGGGCCGCGCTCGACAACGCGGCGGCGAGCATCCAGGTGCACGGCGGGATGGGCTACACCTACGAGCACGACGCGCACCTGTATCTCAAGCGCGCGCATGTGGTCGAGCAGTTCTTCGGCTCGACCCGCGACCAGCTCGGTGGCCTGCTCGGCCAGGAGGCCGCACAGTGAGCCGCAGGACGGTGATCGCGGGGGCGGCGCTGGCCGACACCGCCGGCACGAATTCCAACCCGTACGGACTGATCGCGCAGGCCGCCAGGCGGGCGCTGGCCGACGCCGGCCTCACCCCTGACCAGGTGGACGGGCTCGGGTCCACCGGACAGGGCACCCTGCCGCCGATCGAAGTCGGTGAGTACCTCGGGCTGCGGCCCCGATGGATCGACTCGACCGCCGTCGGCGGTGCGTCCTGGGAGGTGATGGTGGCGCACGCCGCGGACGCCATCGCCGCCGGCCACGCCGACGTGGTGTTGCTGACCTACGGGTCGACGGCGCGCTCGGATCTTCGCAGCGGGTTGCGTACCGCGAACCTCAACTGGGGGTCCCGCGGTCCGTTGCAGTGGGAGGCGCCCTACGGGCACACACTGATCGCGAAGTACGCGATGGCCGCGCGGCGGCACATGCACGAGTACGGCACGACGATCGAGCAGCTCGCCGAGATAGCGGTGGCCGCGCGCGCCAACGCGGCCGACAATCCCGACGCGGCGTACCGGGATCCGATCACCGTCGAGGACGTGCTCGCCGGCCGGATGATCGCGGATCCGTTCACGAAGCTGCACTGCTGCATCCGCTCCGACGGGGCGGCGGCCGCCGTGCTGGTGGCCGAGGACCGCGTCGCGGACCTGCCCGGCCGGCCGGTGTGGGTGCTGGGCGCGGCGGAGTCGGTCTCGCACGTGTCGACCAGCCAGTGGCCGGACATGACCTCGGGGCCGGCGGAGGTGTCCGGGCCACTGGCGTTCGAGCGGGCCGGGGTCACCCCCGGGGACATCGACGTGTGCGAAATCTACGACGCCTTCACGTACATGCTGCTGGTCACCATGGAGGATCTGGGTTTCTGCAAGAAGGGAGAGGGCGGGCCGTTCGTCTCCGACGGCCGGCTGCGGCTCGGCGGCGCCCTGCCGACCAACACCGACGGCGGCGGGCTCTCGGCCTGCCATCCCGGGCAGCGCGGGCTGTTCCTGGTCGTGGAGGCCGTGCGCCAGCTGCGGGGGGAGAGCGGGCCCCGGCAGGTGCCGGACGCGAAACTGGCGTGTGTCAGCGGAACCGGCGGCTGGTTCTGCTCCAGCGGGACCGTGATCCTGGGCGCGGAGCAGCCGTGACCGGAGGAGCGCCGCTGCGGGGCGACTTCGACACGGTCGGCCAGGTCCTGGACGCGGCGGCCGAGCAGCACGCCGGCCGCGAGGCGTATGTGGAGCCCGGCGGCTCGCGGATGACGTTCGCCGAATGGGCGCGGGCTTCGGCGGGACTGGCGGGTGCCCTCGCCGAGCGCGGGATCGGCCGGGGTGACGTGGTCGCGCTGATGCTGCCCTCCTCGATCGACTACGCGGTCTGTTACGCGGCCCTGGCCCGGCTCGGTGCGATCACGACCGGGCTCAACACCCGCCTCGGGCCGCACGAGGTCGCCGGCATACTGGGCCAGGCCCGTCCGGCGCTGGTGATCCGCGACCCGCAGGCCGGGCCGGCGGAGCCGCCGCCCGAAATTCCGGTGCTGGAGCGCGCCGAACTGGCCGGTGCCTATGACCATCCGGGTCTGGCGGTCCGCGCTGACATCTCGGCATCGGATCCGGTCGTGGTGATCTGGACCAGCGGTACCACCGGGACTCCGAAGGGCGCCTGGTTCGACCACCGCAATCTCGCCGCGTCGGCCGCGGCGTCGGGCGTGATGAGCGCGCCGTACGACCGCAGGCTGGTGGCCACCCCGTTCGCCCACGCCGGCTACATGGCGAAGTTGTGGGACCAGCTGGCCTGGGGCACGACCGTGGTCATCTCACCGGTGCCGTGGTCGGCGCCCGCCATGGCGCGCGTGCTGCGCGACGAGCGGATCACCGTGGCCGGCGGCGTGCCTACGCAGTGGGCGAAGTTGCTCGACGAACCGGCCGGCGGTCCGCTGCCGGACCTGCGGGTCGGTGTGGTGGCCACGGCCCCGGCCCCGCCCGAACTCGTGGAGCGCACGGTGCAGCGCCTCGGCGTGGCGCTGGTGGTCCGCTACGCGATGACCGAGTCGCCGACGATCTGCGGCACCGAACCAGGTGATCCCCCGGAGACCCTGTTCCGCACGGTCGGCCGCCCGCAGGAGGGTGTCGCGGTCATGGTCACCGACGACCAGGGCCGGCCGGTACCCGCCGGGGTGGTCGGCCGG
>JAOPYH010000010.1 GCA_025964715.1 Streptosporangiaceae bacterium
GCGGTGCGGTCAGGCGCCCATCGCGTGCACGCCGCCATCGACGTGCACGATCTCGCCGGTCGTGGCCGGGAACCAGTCCGACAGGAGCGCGACGCAGGCGCGCGCGGTCGGCTCGGCGTCGGCCACGTCCCAGCCGAGCGGGGCCGTCTTGGGCCAGATGTCGGTGAACTCCTCGAAGCCCGGAATGCTCTTGGCCGCCATGGTCGACAGCGGACCTGCGGCGACGAGGTTCACCCGGACCCCCTGGGGGCCGAGGTAGCGGGCGAGGTAGCGGGAGGTCGACTCCAGGGCCGCCTTGGCGACGCCCATCCAGTCATAGACCGGCCATGCCTTGGTGGCGTCGAAGTCCAGGCCGACCACCGAGCCGCCACCCTTCATCAGCGGCAGGCAGGCCATGGCCAGCGACTTCAGCGAGTACGTGGAGATCTGCACCGCCGTGGAGACGTCCTCCCACGGCGTCTCCAGGAAGTTGCCGCCGAGCGCGCTCTGCGGCGCGAACCCGATCGCGTGCACCACACCGTCGAGCCCGTCCACGTGCTCGCCGACCCGGTCGGCGAGCGAGTCGAGGTGCTCGGCGTTGGTCACGTCCAGCTCTATGACCGGCGGCGGGTCGCCGGCCTGCCCGGACGGCAGCCGCTTGGCGACCCGCTCGACCAGGCTCATCCGGCCGAAGCCGGTCAGCACGACCTGTGCGCCCTGCTCCTGCGCCACCCGTGCCACGTGGAAGCCGATCGAGGAGTTGGTGAGCACACCCGTCACCAGGATCCGCTTGCCGTCCAGAAGTCCCACTTCAGTGCCCCATTCCCATGCCGCCATCGACGGGGATCACGGCCCCGGTGATGTAGGCGGCGTCGTCGCTGGCCAGGAACCGTACAACCTTGGCGATCTCGTCGGCGGACGCGATCCGGCCCAGCGGGATGTGCTTTTTGATCTCGGCGTGCCGGTCCTCGCCCAGCGCCGCCGTCATGTCGGTCTCCACGAAGCCGGGGGCGACGACGTTCACCGTGATGTTGCGCGAGCCGAGCTCACGCGCCAGAGAGCGCGCGAAGCCGACCAGGCCGGCCTTGCTGGCGGCGTAGTTGGACTGCCCCGCCGAACCCAGCATCCCCACCACAGAGGAGACGAGGAGGATGCGCCCCCTGCGCTTACGCATCATGCCCTTCACCGCGCGCTTGGAGACCCGGAACGCGCCGGTGAGGTTGGTGTCCAGCACGGACCCGAAGTCGTCCTCGCTCATGATGGCGAGCAGGGTGTCCTTGGTGATCCCGGCGTTGGCGACGACCACCTCGACGGGTCCCTGCTCGGCCTCGACCTTGCCGAAGGCCGCGTCGACGTCCTCCGAGCTCGTCACGTCGCACTTCACCCCGAACAGCCCCTCGGGCGCGTCCCCGGACCGGTAGGTGACGGCCACGGCGTCCCCCGCCGTCGCCAGTTCCCGGGCGATGGCGAGGCCGATGCCCCGGTTGCCCCCGGTCACGAGCACGGATCTGCCCTGCCCGCCGGCCTGCCCGTTGCCCCCGGTCTCGCCGCTCATTCCTGATCCTCCGTCAACCACACTGCTCCGATTAGACCTCAGCGAGCGTATCGGGCTACCAGCAGGTAGCCCGATATGGCGGACCGACAAGATCCGGCAACCACGCTTTGTCCGCTGCCCGCCGGCGCTCGCGCGATAGGTTGCCATGGTGCACCAGATCGATCCCTCCTTCGCCGCCCTGCCGCTGCGGGCGCTCGCCGACGCCGCGATGTCGCGCGCCCGAGAACTGGGCGCCGAACACGTCGACTTCCGGCTGGAGCGCATCCGCAGACAGACCCTGCGCCTGCACGACGCCGCCCTGGAGACCGCGCTGGACGCCGACGACATCGGCCTGGCCGTACGGGTCGTGAAGGACGGCACCTGGGGCTTCGCCTCCGGCATCGACCTGACCCCGGGCGCCGCGGCCCGGGTCGCCGAGCAGGCCATCGAGGTGGCTGTGGTGGCGTCGGCCATCAACCGCGAGCGGATCGAGCTCGCGCCCGAGGAGGTCCACGGGGACCGAACGTGGATCTCCGCCTATGAGATCGACCCCTTCGAGGTGCCGACCCGGGACAAGGTCGCGCTGCTGGCCGACTGGAGCAGGAGGCTGCTCGCCGACGACCGCGTGGACCACGTGGACGCGACGCTCCTGCAGGTCAAGGAGAACAAGTTCTACGCCGACACGGCCGGCACGCGGACCACCCAGCAACGGGTCCGCGTCCACCCTGTGCTCGACGCCGTGGGCATCCGGGACGGCGCCTTCGAGACCATGCGGACGCTGGCGCCGCCGGCGGGCTACGGCTACGAGTGGCTGACCGGGTCCGCCTGGGACTGGGACTCCGAGCTGGCCGAGATCCCCGAGCTCCTCGCCGGCAAGCTGGCCGCGCCTTCGGTGGAGCCGGGCGCCTACGACCTGGTCATCGACCCGTCGAACCTGTGGCTGACCATCCACGAGTCCGTCGGCCACGCCACCGAGCTGGACCGCGCGCTCGGTTACGAGGCCGCGTACGCCGGGACGTCCTTCGCGACCCCGGACAAGCGTGGCTCGCTGCAGTACGGCTCCGAGGTCATGAACATCTCGGGCGACCGCACCGCCGAGCATGGGCTGGCCACGGTCGGCTATGACGACGAGGGCGTGCGGACACAGTCCTTCGACATCATCGACAAGGGCCTGTTCGTCGGCTATCAGCTCGACCGGCGCATCGCCCGCTTGACCGGGGAGGCGCGGTCCAACGGCTGCGCGTTCGCCGACTCACCCTCCAGCATGCCGCTGCAGCGCATGGCCAACGTGTCGCTGCGGCCGGCCCCGGGTGGCCCGTCCACGGGCGAGCTCATCGCCGGAGTGGATCGCGGCATCTACGTCGTGGGCGACAAGAGCTGGTCCATCGACATGCAGCGCTACAACTTCCAGTTCACCGCTCAGCGGTTCTTCCGGATCGAGAACGGCCGGCTCGCCGGTCAGGTCCGCGACGTGGCCTATCAGGCGACGACCACGGAGTTCTGGAACTCCATGGAGGCCGTGGGGGGCCCGCAGACCTACGTCCTCGGCGGAGCCTTCAACTGCGGCAAGGGCCAGCCCGGCCAGGTCGCGGCGGTGAGTCACGGCTGCCCGTCCGCGATGTTCCGCGGGGTCAACATCCTCAACACGCTGAAGGAGGCCGGGAAGTGACGCCTCAGGAGTCGGTGGAGAAGGCCCTCGAGCTGTCGCGTGCCGACGACTGCATCGTCATCGCCGACGAATCGAGCGGAGCCAACCTGCGGTGGGCCGGCAACACGCTGACCACCAACGGCGTGAGCCGCACCCGGCAGCTCACGGTCATCGCGCTGCACGCCAAGGGCGAGGGCGTGTCGGCCGGCGTCGTCTCCCGGGCCGGCGTCGGTCCCGACCTGGTCGAGGACCTCGTCCGGGAGGCCGAGCGCGTCGCCGCGGACGCCGAACCGGCCGAAGACGCCGCTCCGCTGATCACCGGGACCTCCGCGCCGGCCGACTGGTCCCAGGCCCCGGCCGAGACCTCGATCGGGATCTTCGACCGATTCGCCCCGGCACTCGGCGAGGCCTTCGCGGCCGCCGCCGCGACCGGGCGCCGGCTCTACGGCTTCGCCGAGCACCAGATCACCTCCACCTTCCTGGGCTCCTCCGCCGGGCTGCGGCTCCGGCACGATCAGCCCACCGGCAGGTTCGAGATCAACGCCAAGACCGGCGACATGGCCGGCTCGGCCTGGGCCGGGGTGAGCACCCGGGACTTCGGCGACGTGGACGTGGCCGCCCTGACGGGCGAGCTGGCACGCCGGCTCGACTGGGGAAAGCGCCGCGTCCACCTGCCCGCGGGGCGCTACGAGACGGTGCTCCCGCCGAGCGCGGTGGCCGACCTGATGACCTACCTCTATTGGGCCGCGGGCGCCCGCGACGCGCAGGAGGGCCGCACCGTCTTCAGCCGGCCCGGCGGGGCGACCCGGGTCGGCGAGGAACTCTCGAGCCTGCCGATCCGGCTGCGAAGCGACCCGCGCGCTGAAGGCCTGGAGTGCGCGCCGTTCGTGATCGCGCACGCATCCGGCCGGGAGTCCTCGGTGTTCGACAACGGCCTCGCGCTCGAGCCGACCGACTGGATCGCCGACGGAAAGCTGAACGCGCTGTTGCAGACGCGCCACTCGTCCGCGCTGACCGGTCTCCCGGTGACTCCCCCCATCGACAACCTGCTGATGATCGGGCCGGACGGGGGCGCGTCCCTGGAGGACATGGTCTCGCGCACCGAACGCGGCCTGCTGCTGACCTGCCTGTGGTACATCCGCGAGGTGGACCCGCAGAGCCTGCTCCTCACGGGCCTGACCCGCGACGGGGTCTACCTGGTCGAGGGAGGCGAGGTGGTGGGCGAGGTGAACAACTTCCGGTTCAACGAGAGCCCGGTGGACCTGCTG
>JAOPYH010000018.1 GCA_025964715.1 Streptosporangiaceae bacterium
CTTGACGTGGGCCAGCAGCATGCGCCCCTTGTTCGCCGCCATGAGGTCGAGGTTGTCCTGAGCGCTGAGGCCGGCGGCGCTCGACCAGCCCATGTCGAGTTCCATGTGAAGCAGATGTGGATCGGAACTGTCGAGCAGGATCTGGTAGAACGTCCGGCCGTCGGGCCCGTGACCCTGGAACTCGCTGGTGTGGTTGTGGTAGCCGAGCTTCATACCGGCGGCGCGGATCTTCTCTCCTGCCTTGTTGAAGGCGGGACCGGCCTTGGCGAAGCCGTCGGCGCTGTCGGGCACGCCGCCCGGGCACACGATGTACTTCTGGCCGAGGATCTTCGCCATCTCGATGAGCTGGTTCAGCCGGTTCTCGTCGGTGAACTCGCTGTAGCCGTGGTGACTGGAGATCGCCACCAGGTGGTACTTGTCGAGCAGGGTGCGCATCGCTGGAGCGTGGGCCGGATCGGTGCCACCCGGGAACCCGGCGAACTCGACCTTTCGGTAGCCGGCCGCGGCGAGGGCCCGAAGGACGGCCTCCGGCTGTGCCATGAACGCGTTGCGCACGGAGTAGAGCTGAAGACCGATTTTGCTGTTCGGGATGTGCCTGCCATGGACCCGGGAACCGGCCTCTTCGGCGAAGGCGCTCGGCGCGAGTCCACCTGTGGCGCCGATCGCGGCGACGCCCGCCGCCGTAGCGGCCACCCCTCTGAGGAATTTACGCCGATCGAATGTTACGGGTTCTTTTCCACACATGCGGAACTGCTCCTTTGAGTCGCTCATCTACATATCGCGCGGGCGTAGAAATCGGTTCGAATGAACTCACTTGGTCTTGCAGCCGTGCTTACCTGGTTTCGGACACGGGGAGCCCGATCCGGCCTTGACGACCGCGAACTTCGCTGTGCTGACATCGGAGGTGTTCCCGGCCTTGTCCGTCGCCCGGAACTGCATCGTGTGCGAGCCCGGCTGGTCGACCACGAGCGGCTTCGCGTACGCCGCGAACGGCTGCCCGTCGAGCGCGTACTCCACCGTGGCCACCCCGGACTCGGTGTCACTCGCCGAAATCGCGACCGTCGCCGAACCCACGTAGTTCCAGGCCCAATCCTGGTTACCGGTGACCTGCGCCGAGGCCTGCGGCGCGGTGGTGTCCTTCCCCGACGGGGCGACCACCGTGAACTTCACCGAGCCCACATCGGAGGTGTTCCCGGCCTTGTCCGTCGCCCGGAACTGCACCGTGTGCGCGCCCGCATCGTTCACCGACACCGGAGCCGAATACGCCGTGAACGCCCCACTGTCCAGCGCGTACTCCACCTTGGCCACCCCGGACTCGGTGTCACTCGCCGAGACCGCCACCGTGGCCGAGCCCACATAGTTGCCACCGGCGTCCTTGTCCCCCGACACCGACGCCGACACCTGCGGCGCAGTGGTGTCCGCGCCACCGCCGTCGGTGACCACCAGCTCGCCGGTCATCTGGTGACCGGGTATGGCGCAGTAGTAGTGGTACTTCCCGGGAGTGAGGTTCACCTGCACCTCGTGCCGGCCTCCGCTGGCGTCATAGGGGCTGGCGATGAAGTTGACGTCGACGTCATGGTTGTAGCCGGCGGTGGAGGTGTCGAAGGTCAGGGTGTGCGTCATCCCCGTGGTGTTGCCCGTCGCCGCGCTGTTCTCGAAGACGATCGTCGCAGGCCCTGCCGTCGCCGTGGTCGGCACGGACTTGTACGCGGTCATGCCGTCGTCGGCGGTCCAGGTGAGCACCTGCGCCGCCGCCTGATTGACCTGCTGCTGGGCCGTCGCAGCGACAGCACCCGGCGACAGCCATAGCGCCGACAGTGCCACAGCCAACATCACCACGGCGATACGTCGCGACGTGGCAGCGGCGTTGGGCACCCTGCGCGCGTTCCTGATCAATAGGGCGGAAAGACTTCTGATGTTCATGGATTGCTGCACCTCTCACGGTCTGCGCGATGCACCGACGGACGGCGCGCTCCGGTCGGGTCCCTCGGATGGGTGCCGGGCGCAGGGGGTGCTGACCCCTGCCCCGGCACCGACCGACTACCGGCCTGGAAGCTCCCGCACCCGGATGTTGCGGAACTCGGTCAGGTCGTTGTTGCTGTGGTTCTGCAGCCCGATGAACCCGCTGATGAACTGACGCAGGTCCGTGGAGGGGTCGCCGTTGCGGGACGACTGCTTACCCGGCGTGTTGTCGAACTCGTTGATCACCACGCCGTTGCGGATGATGGTGTAGTGCTGCCCGACCACCCGGACCTCGTAGTCGTTCCACTGGCCCTTCGGGGTCACCCGAGCCTTGTCCAGACCGACCGGCGCGTAGTTGTAGACCGAGCCCGTCTTCTGCGGCTCGCCCGTCGCACCGTCGTAGATCTGGATCTCCTGGCCGCAGTAGATCGCGACCCATGCGGGGGAGGTACGGGCCGATCCGCTCGTCCCGCAGCTTCCGGTCGGACGCTGGTCCAGCGGGGTCCTCAGATCCGGGAACCGCACGAAGACTCCGCTGTTCGCGCTGTATCCATCGGGCGCGACGTCACGGAACTGCAGTCTCACGGAGAAGTCGGCGTATGCCTTCTTGGAGTACC
>JAOPYH010000027.1 GCA_025964715.1 Streptosporangiaceae bacterium
TACTGCGTCATCCGCTCGCCGCACAAGTACAAGGACTCGCGCGAGCACTTCGAGATGCGCACGCACAAGCGGCTGATCGACATCATCGATCCGACGCCCAAGACGGTCGACTCGCTCATGCGGCTGGACCTTCCTGCCGGTGTCGACATCGAGATCAAGCTCTAAAGGACGCACCCAGAGATGAGTAACCAGAGAAAGGGCGTCCTGGGCGAGAAGCTCGGCATGACCCAGGTCTTCGACGATGAGGGCCGGATCGTACCGGTAACCGTCGTCCAGGCCGGGCCGTGCGTTGTCACCCGGGTACGTACGCCCGCAGTGGACGGCTACACCGCCGTCCAGCTCGGCTACGGCCAGATCGACCCGCGCAAGGTGAACAAGCCGCGCACGGGTCACTTCGACAAGGCCGGCGTCACGCCGCGCCGCTACGTCGTCGAGCTGCGCACCGACAACGCCACCGAGTACGAACTCGGCCAGGAGATCAACGTCGACGTCTTCGAAGCCGGTCAGCGGATCGACGTCACAGGCACGAGCAAGGGCAAGGGCTTCGCGGGTGTGATGAAGCGCCACGGGTTCAAGGGACTCGGCGCCTCGCACGGCACGCAGCGCAAGCACCGCTCACCGGGCTCGATCGGCGGCTGCGCGACTCCCGGTCGCGTCTTCAAGGGCCTACGCATGGCGGGACGGCTCGGCAACGCCCGTACCACCGTGCAGAACCTGACAGTGCACGCCGTGGACGCCGACAAGGGCCTGTTGCTCATCAAGGGCGCAGTCCCCGGACCCAACGGCGGCCTCCTGCTGGTCCGCAACGCTGTGAAGGGAGCGGGCAAATGACCTCGAAGACTGACATCGAGCTGGCGCCCGAGATCTTTGACGCGAAGGTCAACGTGCCGCTGATCCACCAGGTGGTCGTGGCGCAGCTGGCCGCGGCGCGGCAGGGCACGCACTCCACCAAGACCCGGGGCAACGTCTCCGGCGGTGGCCGCAAGCCCTACCGCCAGAAGGGCACCGGCCGGGCCCGTCAGGGCTCGATCCGCGCGCCGCAGTTCGCCGGCGGTGGCGTCGTGCACGGCCCGCAGCCGCGCTCGTACGAGCAGAAGACGCCCAAGAAGATGAAGGCCGCCGCGCTGCGCGGCGCGCTTTCGGACCGGGCCCGGCATGGCCGGGTGCACGTGGTCAGCCCCCTGGTCGAGGGCGACACGCCCAAGACCAAGGCCGCGCTGACCGCGCTGCGTCAGGTCACCGAGGCTCGCAACGTGCTGCTGGTCCTGCACAGCGAGGACGAAGTGACCTGGATGAGCCTGCGGAACGAGCCGAGCGTGCACCTGATCGTCGCCGGCCAGCTCAACACCTACGACGTTCTCTGCAGCGACGAAGTGCTGTTCACCGAGACGGGTTACGACGAGTTCGTCGCCCGCGCGAACAAGACAAAGGAGGGGAGCGACAAATGAGCAGGATCGCCGACCTCCGCGACGTCCTGATCGCGCCCGTGGTCTCGGAGAAGAGCTACGGGTTGCTCGACGAGAACAAGTACACGTTCATCGTGCTGCCGGACGCCAACAAGACCCAGATCAAGCAGGCCGTCGAGTCTGTGTTCGGGGTCAAGGTGGCCAACGTCAACACGATCAACCGTCAGGGCAAGCGGAAGCGCACCCGCTCCGGCTGGGGCAAGCGCAAGGACACCAAGCGCGCCATCGTCAGCCTGGCCGAGGGCGAGCGGATCGACATCTTCGGAGGTCCGGCCGCCTGAGGCCGGACTCAGAAGAATTAAGGGATGAACGAAAAAGATGGGCATCCGTAAATACAAGCCGACGACACCGGGTCGTCGCGGGTCCAGCGTGGCCGACTTCGTTGAGGTCACGCGCCGCGAGCCCGAGAAGTCGCTGCTGCGTCCGCTCCCCAAGAAGGGCGGCCGTAACAACCACGGCCGCATCACCACGCGCCACCAGGGCGGCGGCCACAAGCGCGCCTACCGGGTCATCGACTTCCGGCGGGCGGACAAGGACGGCGTGCCGGCCAAGGTCGCGCACATTGAGTACGACCCGAACCGCACCGCGCGGATCGCGCTGCTGCACTACGTCGACGGGGAGAAGCGCTACATCGTCGCCCCGACCGGCCTGAAGCAGGGTGACCGCGTGGAGAACGGCGAGGGCTCCGACATCAAGCCGGGCAACTGCCTGCCGCTACGCAACATTCCGACCGGTACGGTCGTGCACGCCATCGAGCTGCGGCCGGGCGGCGGCGCCAAGATCGCCCGTTCGGCGGGCGCCGGCGTGCAGCTGCTGGCCAAGGAGGGCACCTACGCCACCCTGCGCATGCCCTCGGGCGAAATGCGCATGGTCGACGTCCGCTGCCGCGCCACGGTCGGCGAGGTCGGCAACGCCGAGCAGTCGAACATCTACTGGGGCAAGGCCGGCCGTTCGCGCTGGTAGGGCTAGCGCCCGACCGTCCGCGGTGTGGCGATGAACCCGATCGACCACCCGCACGGTGGTGGTGAGGGTAAGACCTCCGGTGGTCGGCACCCGTCGAGCCCGTGGGGCCAGCCGGAGGGCCGTACGCGTAAGGCGAACAAGCCCAGCGACCGGCTCATTGTCCGTCGTCGCAGCAAGAAGAAGCGGTAGGAGTCGCTGTCATGCCACGTAGCCTTAAGAAGGGCCCGTTCGTGGACGACCACCTGATGAAGAAGGTGGACGTCCAGAACGAAAAGGGCACCAAGATCGTCATCAAGACGTGGTCTCGGCGCTCCATGATCGTGCCCGAGATGATCGGTCACACGATCGCTGTGCACGACGGCCGCAAGCACGTCCCGGTTTTCGTCACCGACGCCATGGTCGGTCACAAGCTGGGCGAGTTCGCGCCGACGCGGACCTACCGCGGCCATGTCCGGGACGACCGCCGCAGCCGGCGTTGAGTCTGAGTTAGAGAGAGGGAACAGCGATGGAAGCCAGGGCCCAGGCGCGGTACATCCGCGTCACGCCCAGGAAGGCCCGCCGCGTGGTGGACCTCATCCGTGGCATGTCGGCCGCGGAGGCTCAGGCGGTGCTGCGGTTCGCCCCCCAGGCAGCGAGTGAGCCAGTGGGCAAGGTGCTGGCGAGCGCCATCGCCAACGCCGAGCACAACAACAAGCTTGACGCCGACACACTCGTGATCAGCCGCGCGTGGGTGGACGAAGGACCGACGCTCAAGCGGTTCCGGCCGCGGGCACAGGGCCGGGCGTACCGCATCAACAAGCGGACGAGCCACATCACCGTGATCGTCGAGGCGCGGACCGAGAATGCCGGTGCCGCTCCCCGCAGGGGCACCACCAAGCAGACGAGGAGGACCCGATAGTGGGACAGAAAGTAAACCCGCACGGGTTCCGGTTGGGCATCACCACCGACTTCAAGAGCCGGTGGTACGCCGACAAGCTCTACAAGGACTACGTCAAGGAAGACGTGGCGATCCGGCGGATGCTGCAGCGCGGTATGGACCGCGCCGGCATTTCCAAGGTCGAGATCGAGCGCACCCGTGACCGTGTCCGTGTCGACATCCACACCGCCCGGCCGGGCATCGTCATCGGCCGCCGTGGTGCGGAGGCGGACCGGATCCGTGGCGACCTTGAGAAGCTGACCGGCAAGCAGGTCCAGCTGAACATCCTCGAGGTCAAGAACCCGGAGATCGACGCGCAGCTCGTCGCGCAGGGCGTGGCCGAGCAGCTGTCCAGCCGTGTCGCTTTCCGCCGTGCCATGCGCAAGGCGATCCTGAGCGCGATGAAGAGCGGTGCCAAGGGCGTCAAGGTCCAGTGCGGCGGCCGTCTCGGCGGCGCCGAGATGTCGCGGTCGGAGTTCTACCGCGAGGGCCAGGTGCCGTTGCACACGCTCCGCGCGGACATCGACTACGGATTCTACGAGGCCCGCACGACCTTCGGCCGGATCGGCGTGAAGGTATGGATCTACAAGGGCGAGGCACCGCAGACGCGCGCCGAGCGTGAGGCCAAGGCCGCCGCGCAGCGCGCCGGCGCTGGGGCCGGTGCCGGTGGTGACCGGCGTGGCCGTGGTGGCGACCGTCCGCCGCGCCGTGGTGCCGGTGCCGGTGCCGGTGCCGGCGGCGGTGCCGCTGGTGGCGGCCGTCGCGGCGAGCGTGGCGACCGCGGTGGTGCCGCCAAGCAGCAGAGTTCAGAGCAGCAGGCTCCCGCGACGGCCGAGTCGGCCGCCACCGGTGCGCCGGCTACTACAGGTGAGGGGAGCTGACTGACCCATGCTGATCCCTCGCAAGGTCAAGCACCGTAAGCAGCACCACCCGCGGCGCCGTGGTATGGCCAAGGGCGGCACGAATGTGACCTTCGGCGAGTTCGGCATCCAGGCTGTCGAGGGCGCGTACGTGACCAACCGGCAGATCGAGGCCGCACGTATCGCGATGACCCGGCACATTCGCCGTGGCGGAAAGGTCTGGATCAACATCTTCCCGGACCGTCCGCTCACGAAGAAGCCGGCTGAGACCCGCATGGGTTCCGGTAAGGGCTCGCCCGAGTGGTGGATCGCCAACGTGCGACCCGGCCGGGTGATGTTCGAGCTGGCCGGGGTGCCGGAGCCACTGGCTCGCGAGGCCATGCGCCGCGCGATGCACAAGCTCCCCATGAAGTGCAAATTCGTTAAGCGCGAAGTTGGTGAGAGCTGATGTCCGAGCAGTACGAGCTCCCCATGCAGCGCACAGGGTCCGTCAAGCGAGAGGTGGGTGAGTCCTGATGGCGAAGGGTCTTACCGCCGACGAGCTGCGGACCGAGCCCGGGGACGAGTTGGTCACCAAGCTGAAGGAAGCCAAGGAGGAGCTGTTCAACCTCCGCTTCCAGGGTGCCACTGGACAACTGGAGAGCCACGGGCGGCTGCGTTTGGTGAAGCGCGAGATCGCCCGCATCTACACCGTGATGCGGGAGCGGGAGCTCGGGATCGTCACGGTCGCCGAAGAGCCCGCGGAGGACAAGAACGATGACTGAGCAGACGACCGAGGTGCGCGGGAACCGCAAGGTCCGCGAGGGCATCGTGGTCGGCGACAAGATGGACAAGACCGTCGTCGTCGCCGTTGAGGACCGCGTGAGGCACGCCTTGTACGGCAAGATCATTCGCCGTACGACCAGGTACAAGGCACATGACGAGGCCAACGAGTGTGGCGTCGGCGACCGGGTCCGCCTTATGGAGACCCGTCCGCTGTCGGCCACCAAGCGGTGGCGCGTCCTGGAGATTCTTGAGAAGGCCAAGTAACTGGACCTGCGGGGGGACCGGCCGTTAGGGCCGGCGCCTTCCCGCACTCCCCCCTCCACGGGGGCTCTCAGGTCTCCGTACAGGGGTAGAACCGCCAGGCTCGCAAGAGAACCGGCGTGACACACAGGAGTTAGACGTGATCCAGCAGGAGTCGCGACTCAAGGTCGCCGACAACACGGGTGCTAAGGAGCTTCTCTGCATCCGTGTGCTCGGCGGCTCGGGTCGGCGCTACGCGGGAATCGGCGACATCATCGTCGCGACCGTGAAGGACGCCCTTCCCGCCGCCGGCGTGAAGAAGGGTGACGTGGTCAAGGCCGTCATCGTGCGCACCCGCAAGGAGCGCCGCCGCGCCGACGGCTCCTACATCCGCTTTGACGAGAATGCGGCTGTGCTCATCAGGGACGGCGGGGACCCGCGCGGCACGCGCATCTTCGGCCCGGTGGGCCGGGAGCTACGCGAGAAGAAGTTCATGCGAATCATCTCGCTCGCGCCGGAGGTGCTGTGATGAAGATCAAGAAGGGCGATGAGGTCGTTCTCATCGCCGGCAAGGACAAGGGTGCCAAGGGGAAGGTCATTTCGGTGAACCCCCTTACGCAGCGTGTCCTCGTCGAGGGCGTCAACCTGATGAAGAAGAACACCAAGGTGGACCACCAGGGTGCGCGTGGTGCCAAGCAGGGCGGCATCATCACCAAGGAGGCGCCGCTCCACGTCAGCAACGTGATGCTGGTCGAGGACGGCAAGCGCACCCGGCTCGGCTACCGCGTGAACGAGGACGGCACGAAGGTACGCGTCTCGCGCCGTAGCGGCAAGGAAGTCTGATGACCGACACCAGTGTTGAGACAGAGGCCAGGCAGGACCGGGCGGTGCCCCGGCTCAAGCAGCGCTACCGCGATGAGATCGCCAAGGCGATGCGGGAGCAGTTCGGCTACGCGAACGTCATGCAGATCCCGACCGTCACCAAGATCGTGGTGAACATGGGTGTGGGTGAGGCGGCGCGTGACGCCAAGCTGATCGAGGGCGCTGTCCGCGACCTGACCGCGATCACCGGCCAGAAGCCGGCCGTGAACCGCGCGAAGAAGTCGATCGCGCAGTTCAAGCTGCGTGAGGGCATGCCGATCGGCGCGCACGTCACGCTGCGCGGGGACCGGATGTGGGAGTTCCTCGACCGGTTGCTGTCGCTGGCCCTGCCGCGTATCCGTGACTTCCGTGGTCTGTCGCCGAAGCAGTTCGACGGCCGCGGTAACTACACGTTCGGGCTGACCGAGCAGGTGATGTTCAACGAGGTCGACCCCGACAAGGCGGACCGGCAGCGTGGCATGGACATCACGTTGGTCAACACCGCGACGACCGACGACGAGGGCCGGGCGCTGCTGAAGCTCCTGGGCTTCCCGTTCAAGGAGAACTGATGGCGAAGAAGTCGCTGATCGCCAAGGCCGCCCGCAAGTCCAAGTTCAGCGTGCGCGCGTACACTCGTTGCTCGCGCTGTGGTCGCCCGCGCGCCGTCTACCGCAAGTTCGGCCTGTGCCGGATCTGCTTCCGGGAGATGGCGCACCGGGGCGAGTTGCCCGGCATCACGAAGTCGAGCTGGTGACCCGGCGGGGGTGAGAGCCCCCGCACCGCCCCGAGTCCGGGGCCGGGCCGACAGCCCATAGAAAATGACCAACGCGCCGCCACTTGGCGGCGCCGACCACGTCGAAGGTCCGCTCTGCGGAAACCGCGGCGAGGGAGCAGTAGGCCATGACGATGACCGACCCGATCGCGGACATGCTGACCCGTCTGCGTAACGCGAACTCGGCATACCACGAGTTGGTGGGTATGCCGTATTCGAAGATCAAGGCGCACATCGCCGAGATCCTTCAGCAGGAGGGCTACATCTCCGGCTGGCATGTTGAGGATGCAGAGGTTGGCAAGAAGCTCGTAATCGACCTGAAGTTCGGCCCGACCCGTGAGCGTTCCATCGCGGGGATCAAGCGGGTTTCGAAGCCCGGTCTGCGGGTTTACGCGAAGAAGGACAACCTGCCGAGGGTCCTGGGTGGGCTCGGCGTCGCGATAATTTCGACGTCGTCCGGCCTGATGACCGACAGGCAGGCCAACAAGCGTGGCGTGGGCGGGGAAGTCCTCGCCTACGTCTGGTGAGGGGAGGGCACAGAAAATGTCACGAATCGGACGTCTGCCCATTCCCGTACCGGGCGGTGTCGAGGTCAAAGTCGACGGGCAAGCGGTGACGGTGAAGGGGCCGAAGGGCGAGCTTTCGCACACGGTTGCCGAGCCGATCGGGGTGAAGCTCGAGGACGGCACCGTCACGGTCGACCGGCCCAACGACGAGAACACCGTGCGCGCGCTGCACGGTCTCACCCGGTCGCTGATCAACAACATGGTGGTCGGGGTGACCGAGGGCTACAGCAAGTCGCTGGAGATCGTCGGCGTCGGCTACCGGGTCCAGGCCAAGGGCTCGAACCTGGAGTTCTCCCTCGGCTACAGCCACCCGGTCAAGGTCGAGGCTCCCGAGGGCATCAGCTTCAAGGTCGAGCGGCCCACGCTCTTCACTGTCGAGGGCATCGACAAGCAGAAGGTCGGAGAGGTCGCGGCCAACATCCGTAAGCTGCGCAAGCCGGACCCGTACAAGGGCAAGGGCGTGCGTTACCAAGGTGAGCAGATCCGCCGCAAGGTCGGAAAGGCTGGTAAGTAGTCATGGCTGGCAGCAAGACCCTGGTCCGGAAGGGCACGAGCGCACGCGCTGCTTCTCGTACGCGCCGGCACCTGCGGGTCCGCAAGAAGGTCGTCGGCACCGCCGCACGGCCGCGGCTGGTCGTGACCCGCTCGACCCGCCACGTGTTCGCCCAGGTCGTCGACGACACGCTCGGCCGGACGCTCGTGTCCGCGTCGACGATGGAGGCCGGCCTGCGCTCCGAGGACGGCGACAAGACGGCGAAGTCGCGCAAGGTCGGCGAGCTCCTGGCGCAGCGCGCCAAGGACGCCGGCGTGAGCGCGGTCGTCTTCGACCGGTCCGGCAACAAGTACCACGGCCGCATGGCCGCCCTCGCGGATGGCGCGCGGGAAGGCGGGCTGGAGTTCTGATGGCCCCAGAGATGACAGAGAAGAGGAGCCACTAATGGCAGCTCCCAGGCGTGGAGGCGGCCAAGGCGGCGACCGGCGGGATCGCCGAGATGACCGCCGCGGTGGCGCCGACAAGACGTCGTACACCGAGCGCGTCGTAGCGATCAACCGTGTCGCCAAGGTGGTCAAGGGTGGTCGGCGCTTCAGCTTCACCGCCCTCGTCGTCGTCGGTGACGGCAACGGCACCGTCGGCGTCGGCTACGGCAAGGCCAAGGAAGTGCCCGCGGCGATCGCCAAGGGCGTCGAAGAGGCCAAGAAGAACTTCTTCAAGGTGCCGCGTATCCAGGGCACCATCCCGCACACCAGCCAGGGTGAGGAGGCGGTGGGCGTCGTTCTGCTCAAGCCGGCCAGCCCCGGTACGGGTGTGATCGCGGGTGGCCCGGTGCGCGCCGTCCTGGAGTGCGCGGGCATCCACGACGTCCTGTCGAAGTCGCTGGGTTCGTCCAACGCCATCAACATCGTGCACGCGACGGTGGCGGCGCTCAAGCAGCTCAAGCGCCCCGAGGAGATCGCGGCCAAGCGCGGTCTGCCGATCGAGGACGTCGCCCCCGCGGCCATGCTGCGGGCCCGTGCGGCCGGGAGCGAGCCTCGGGAGGTCTCAGCGTGAGTCAGCTGAAGATCACGCAGATCAAGTCCGAGATCGGCGGCAAGCATAACCAGCGTGAGACGCTGCGCACCCTCGGGCTGAAGCGGATCGGCCAGACCGTGATCCGTGAGGACAAGCCCGAGGTGCTCGGCATGATCCGGACGGTGGACCACCTGGTCTCCGTCGAGGAGGTCGACTGAGATGAGCGACAGCTCTCCTCTGAAGGTGCATCACCTGCGCCCGGCGCCCGGGGCCAACAAGGCCAAGACGCGCAAGGGCCGTGGTGAGGCGTCCAAGGGCAAGACCGCGGGACGCGGTACCAAGGGCACGAAGGCCCGCGGCACCGTCCCCGCGGGGTTCGAAGGCGGCCAGATGCCGCTGATCCGGCGGATTCCGAAGCTCAAGGGCTTCAACAACCCGTTCCGGGTCGAATACCAGGTCGTGAACCTGAACAGGCTGGCCGAGCTCTACCCCGAGGGTGGAGAGGCCACGGCGGAGGACCTGGCGGCCAAGGGCGCGGTGCGCCGTGGCCGGCCGGTCAAGATTCTCGGCTCGGGCGACATCTCGGTCGCGGTGCAGGTGAAGGTGCACGCCTTCTCCGCATCCGCGAAAGAGAAGATCGTCGCCGCCGGTGGTTCCGCCGACGAACTGTGACCCACGGTGGCATCCGCGGGGGGACCCTTCCCCCCGTGGGTGCTGTTAGAGTTCGACGGGCGGCGTCCACCTTGGCCACCGCCTCGATCCGTCCAACCTGGCCCGTCAGAAGTCCCAGGTCGGGATTTGCGCAGGAGGAATGGTGCTGACCGCGTTCACTCGGGCATTCCGTACGCCTGACCTGCGCAAGAAACTACTGTTCACGTTGTTCATCGTCCTGGTTTTCCGGCTCGGCTCACAGCTGCCGACTCCAGGTGTGAACATCAAGGCGGTGCGCGATCTCGCGGCACAGGCCAAACAGAGCGGGTCCGGGCAGGTCTTCAAGCTGGTCGATCTCTTCAGCGGCGGTGCGCTGCTGAAGTTGTCGGTCTTCGCGCTGGGCATCATGCCGTACATCACCGCCAGCATCATCCTGCAGCTGCTCACCGTGGTGATCCCGCGGCTTGAGACGCTGAAAAAGGAAGGCCAGGCGGGCACCACCAAGATCACGCAGTACACCCGTTATCTCACGATCGGGTTGGCCATCCTGCAGGCGACCGGCATCGTGGCGATGGCACGTACCGGCCAGCTGTACCAGACGGCCGGCGGGCAGGACGTCCTCTACAACAACAACCTGTTCACCATCATCACGATGGTGATATGTATGACGGCCGGCACGTCGGTGATCATGTGGCTCGGTGAGCTCATCACCGACCGCGGCATCGGCAACGGGATGTCCATCCTCATCTTCACGCAGGTGGTCGCCGTCTTCCCGGCGCAGTTCTGGGGCATCTTCAAGGCCAAGGGCGGCTTCGTCTTCACCCTTGTCATGGCCGTCGGACTGGCCATCATGGCCGCGGTGGTCTTCGTCGAGCAGGCGCAGCGCCGGATTCCGGTGCAGTACGCGAAACGCATGGTGGGCCGGCGGATGTACGGCGGGACGTCGACCTACATCCCGCTCAAGGTCAACCAGGCCGGCATCATCCCGGTGATCTTCGCTTCGTCACTGACCTATCTGCCGCAACTCGCCGCGACGCTCTGGCGGGACAACAAGTTCCTGAACCAGACGCTCGCGCCCTACCTGCAGCAGAGCAACCCCTGGCACATGGCGGCGTTCTTCGCGCTCATCGTGTTCTTCACGTACTTCTACGTAGCGATCACGTTCAACCCCACTGAGATCGCCGACAACATGAAGAAGTATGGTGGGTTCATCCCGGGCATCCGTCCGGGACGGCCGACCGCTGAATACCTCGACTACGTGCTGACGCGGATCACGACTCCCGGTGCGCTGTATCTGGGACTCATCGCGCTGATCCCCATGATCGCGTTCTCGATGCTCGGCACCTCGCAGGAGTTCGCGTTCGGTGGCACGAGCATCCTCATCGTCGTCGGCGTCGGACTGGATACCGTGAAGCAGATCGAGAGCCAACTGCAGCAGCGCAACTACGAGGGCTTCCTGCGGTAGTGCGTATCGTGCTCGTGGGTCCCCCCGGAGCGGGCAAGGGGACACAGGCCCAGTTCATCGCATCGCACCTGTCCATCCCGAAGATCTCGACAGGTGACATCTTCCGTGCCAACGTGAGCGGCGGTACGCCGCTCGGCCAGAAGGCCAAGGCCTACATGGACCGGGGTGATCTCGTCCCGGACGAGGTCACCATCGCCATGGTCCGCGACCGGCTGGCCGAGGACGACGCCAGGGAGGGCTTCCTCCTCGACGGCTTCCCGCGCAACGTGCCGCAGGCCGAGACGCTCAAGAAGATCCTGTCCGAGTGGGACGCCAGGGTGGATCTCGTCCTCGAGCTCGTCGTCGACGAGGACGAGGTCGTACGCCGGCTGTCCGGGCGCAGGACCTGCAGCGAGTGCGGCCGCATCTGGCACGTCATGTTCGACGACAAGAAGGACGACGTCTGCGACGACTGCGGTGGGCAGCTGTTCCAGCGCGACGACGACAAAGAGGAGACCATCCGGCACCGGCTGGAGGTCTACACGGAACAGACCGCGCCTCTCGTGTCGTTCTATGCAGATGAGGGCAACCTGGTAGGCATCGACGCCACCGGCCCGGTCGAGGAGGTCACCGAGCGCGCACTCGCCGCGCTCCGTCCCCTCGCCAGGTGAGCCCCCCAGTCAACCCGGGAGCGGAGTGTGTGGAAGAGGCGTAGGCCGGCGATCCAGATCAAGAGCGCGGAGCAGATCGAGCTCATGCGCGCTGCGGGCCTCGTGGTAGGCACCACGCTGGACCGGCTCAGAGAGGCCGTGAAGCCCGGCATCACCACGGCGGACCTCGACGACATCGCCGAGGACTCCATCCGCTCAGCGGGCGCCACGCCGTCGTTCAAGGGCTACCAGGGTTTCCCAGCGTCGATCTGCGCGTCGGTGAACGAGGAGATCGTGCACGGCATCCCCAACGCGCGCAAGGTGCTGGGTGAGGGTGACATCGTCTCGATCGACTGCGGTGCCATCGTCGACGGCTGGCACGGCGACTCGGCGATCACCGTCGCGGTCGGGGACATCACCTCGGAGCAGCAGCGGCTGATCGATGTCTGCGAGGAGGCCATGTGGCACGGCCTCGCGGCCGGCCGGGTGGGAGCCAGGCTGAGCGACATCAGCCATGCCGTCGAGGCCTACATCCGGGCTCAGGGGGATTACGGCATCGTCGAGGGCTACACCGGGCACGGCATCGGCACCGAGATGCACATGGACCCACCCGTCCCGAACCACGGCCCGCCCGGTCTGGGCCCCGAGCTGGTGCCGGGCATGTGCTTCGCGGTAGAGCCCATGGTCAACCTGGGGTCGCGGCACACCTGGGAGCTCGAGGACGGCTGGACCGTGGTGACCCAGGACGGACGGCACTCGGCGCACTTCGAGCACACGTTCGCGGTGACCGAGGACGGCCCGTGGGTGCTCACCTCGCTGGACGGCGGTCGTGACCGGATCGCGGAACTCACCGGCGGGGCGGAGCGTCCTACTGTGTAGCGTTCGTCCTACGGGGTGAAGGAGGTCCGGCCGCCATGCCGTTGAACCCGGAGATGCGGGCGTCCGACGCCGATCGCGACCGGGTCGCGACGGCGCTGCGCGAGCACTGCGCGCAGGGCCGGATCAGCATGGACGAGCTGCACGAGCGGCTGGACGCGACCTACGCGGCCAAGACCCTGGGCGCGTTGCACGACGTCACCGCCGACCTTCCCGAGATGGATCTGTACGACCTGCCGGTTCCCGCGACCCGCAGGGCCGGCATGGCGCCGGTCCACGGCCGTGGCGTCGGCCTGCACAACGCCGCCCTGTCGGGCTGGGCCGGTTACGCCTCGGTCAACCTGATGCTGGTCATCATCTGGGTCATCTCCTGTGTGGCCAGCGCCGAGCTGCTCTTCCCCTGGTGGATCTGGGTGGCCGGCCCCTGGGGTGCGGTCCTGGCCACCCGCACGATCTTCGGCCCGAGGCACCACTGACTCAGGCGGTTGCGCGTACGGCCGAGGCCAGTGCCGACACCATGGTCAGGGGTTCCGGCGCCACCTGCGGGACGATCTCGCGAAGCGCCAGCCAGCCGTTGATGGCACGTGAGGTGGGGCCGGCCTCGCGGATCTGCGGGTCGTCGATGCCGTACCAGGCCGCGACCTGGGACCACCGCCACAGCCGGTGGCGCGGGGTCATGGTCTCCGAGGCGGGGAAGTGCCCGGGGCCTCGCGCGCCTTTGATCGACAGCCGTACGGACTCGATCGTGCGGCCGACCCGCTCGGCGATGTCGCGCATCGACAACAGGGGGTCGGCCTCGACCCGCAGGACGCGCAGGCCGGGCGCGCTGGCCTCGACGTGGCCGATCACCTCCATGACCGCGGCCGCCAGGGAGCAGGCGTCCCAGGAACATCCGGCCTGGCCGGTGTGCTCGGCCTGCTCGGCGTCGGGGACGAAACCGACGGTCACGTCGCCGCGGGTACGCTGGAACAGCGGGTCGAGCTCCGGCTCGAAGAGGGGACGACTGAGGACGAGCTCGAAGTCATAGCCCGGCATGCCGTTCCTCCTCGTGCGGACAGCCCGTTGGCAACCTGCAACCAGCGTACGACCTGGGGAACGGCCAGTGCAGCGGCGATGTCCAACCGGTGCCACCCGGCGCCCGAATCCCCGGCTGAGATGTGCGACAATTTCGCATTGAGCGACCGGGTGACGTACACTCCTGTGTCGGTCCACTTTCGATGCCCTACGCGTGCGCGTCTGCGTCAGCCCAGGGTGCTCGTCAGACGCGAGAGATCGTGTGCCCCTCAGCAGGGGCGTGCGGGGGGCATGCCCTCCGCGGGACCGATCCCCAGATGACGACCAGCGAAACGCGGAGGATATGGCCAAGAAAGAAGGGGCCATTGAGATCGAAGGCGTCGTTGTCGAGTCGCTCCCGAACGCGATGTTCCGGGTGCAGCTGGACAACGGGCACAAGGTCCTCGCCCACATCAGCGGCAAGATGCGGATGCACTACATCCGGATCCTGCCGGACGACCGCGTCGTCGTGGAGCTGAGTCCCTACGACCTCACGCGTGGTCGGATCGTCTACCGCTACAAGTAAACCTACTGGGGTTGCCTTCTCCACTTCTCGGCGAAGCGGGGACGACCCTGTATCGAGGAGACTCCAGTGAAGGTCAAGCCGAGCGTCAAGAAGATCTGCATGAAGTGCCGGATCATCCGCCGTCACGGCCGGGTCATGGTGATCTGCCCGGACCCGCGGCACAAGCAGCGCCAAGGCTGAGTGGGCGCCGGAGCACGCTCCGGCGGAGCACCCGCTCCGGGGTCGGAACAGGCCCCAGTACGACAAGTGCCAGTACAAGAAAAAGATACGCGTCGCAACTCTCGCGCCGCCTCGCCGTACGCCTCTACGGAGTCGTACGGCACAGCTGTGAGAGAGGGACCCCCGGTCGGAGGCCGGGGCCCGCGCCCGGGCAGGGGCGGGACGGTGGCGCGTCAGACCTCCGCGACATGAAGGGAACTGCCCGACGTGGCACGCCTCGTTGGTGTCGACCTCCCGCGCGACAAGCGCCTAGAGGTCGCACTCACCTATATCTACGGCCTCGGCCGTACACGCGCGCTGGAAACCCTGAGCGAGACCGGGATCAGCGGTGACCTGCGGGTCCACCAGATCGGCGACGACGAGCTGGTCCAGCTGCGTGACTGGATCGAAGGCAACTACAAGGTCGAAGGCGACCTGCGCCGTGAGATCCAGGCCGACATCCGACGCAAGATCGAGATCGGGTGCTACCAGGGCATCCGGCACCGCCGCGGTCTGCCCGTCCACGGTCAGCGCACACAGACCAACGCGCGCACCCGTAAGGGCAAGAAGAAGACCGTGGCCGGCAAGAAGAAGACCGGCAAGAAGTAGCCCGGCCGGGGCTCCGCCCGGCGCGGGCCCCCGCAGGGACCGATGACCTCAGGAGTAAAGAGAGCAGATGCCTCCGAAGAGCCGAGTCGGCGCCAAGAAGGTGCGCCGCAAGGAAAAGAAGAACATCGCGCACGGGCACGCCCACATCAAGAGCACGTTCAACAACACCATCGTCACGATCACCGACCCCATGGGCAACGTGATCACTTGGGCCTCCTCCGGCCACGTGGGCTTCAAGGGCTCGCGTAAGTCGACGCCGTTCGCCGCCCAGCAGGCAGCCGAGTCCTGCGCCCGCCGCGCCATGGAGCACGGCATGCGCAAGGTCGATGTCTTCGTGAAGGGCCCGGGCTCGGGCCGCGAGACCGCCATCCGTTCGCTGCAGGCGACCGGCCTCGAGGTGGGCTCGATCCAGGACGTCACCCCTGTGCCGCACAACGGTTGCCGGCCGCCGAAGCGCCGCCGGGTCTGAGAGGTTTACGAAGAGATGGCTCGATACACCGGTGCCGACTGCAAGCTGTGCCGTCGCGAGAAGATGAAGCTGTTCCTCAAGGGCAGCAAGTGCATGGGGCCCAAGTGCCCTATCGAGATCCGGCCCTACCCTCCGGGTGAGCACGGCCGCGGTCGCCCCAAGGAGACCGAGTACCTCCTCCAGTTGCGGGAGAAGCAGAAGGCCCGCCGCATCTACGGGATACTCGAGAAGCAGTTCAGCAACTACTACAAAGAGGCCAACCGCAGGCAGGGCAAGACGGGTGAGAACCTGCTGGGCCTGCTCGAGCGGCGTCTCGACAACGTGGTCTACCGCGCCGGCTTCGCCAAGAGCCGCGACATGGCCCGTCAGATGATCCGCCACGGTCACTTCCTGGTGAACGGTCACAAGGTCGACATCCCGTCGTTCCTGGTGAGTGAGCGGGACATCATCGAGGTACGGCCGAAGTCCATCGAGGACACTCCGTTCGCGGTGGCCCGCGCCGAGGCCGGCGACCGTCAGGTGCCGGCGTGGCTCGAGGTCATCTCCGAGCAGATGCGCGTCCTCGTGCACGCGCTTCCGGTCCGGCAGCAGATCGACACGCCGGTTCAGGAGCAGCTGATCGTCGAGCT
Source organism: Streptosporangiaceae bacterium (assembly GCA_025964715.1). GTDB lineage: Bacteria > Actinomycetota > Actinomycetes > Streptosporangiales > Streptosporangiaceae > Actinomadura_C. The sequence continues at coordinate 16,025 of JAOPYH010000027.1, forward strand.
CTACTCCAAGTAAGGGCTCCTGCTCCGGGGCGGTGGGGAACACCCACCGCCCCGGGACCAGCACAAACCTTCTCCGGCGGGTACGTTCGGAGGAGGCGAGAAGACACGCGGCAGTCAAATAGCGGGCGCCGCGGGAAGGAAGACCCATGCTCATCGCTCAGCGTCCTACCCTCACCGAAGAGCAGGTCGACGAGTTCCGGTCCCGGTTCACCATCGAGCCGCTGGAGCCGGGCTTCGGCTACACGATCGGCAACTCGCTGCGTCGTACGCTCCTGTCCTCGATCCCCGGTGCGGCTGTCACCAGCATCCGGGTCGAGGGTGTCCTGCACGAGTTCACCACCGTGCCCGGGGTCAAGGAGGACGTCACCGACGTCATCCTGAACCTCAAGGAGCTCGTCGTCTCCTCGGAGCACGACGAGCCCGTCGTGATGTATCTGCGCAAGCAGGGCCCCGGTGCGGTGACCGCGGCGGACATCGCGCCGCCGGCCGGCGTCGAGGTGCACAACCCAGACCTCCACATCGCCACGCTGAACAACAAGGCGAAGCTGGAGATGGAACTCACCGTCGAGCGGGGCCGTGGCTATGTCTCCGCTGCGCAGAACAAGCAGCCGGGCCAGGAGATCGGCCGGATTCCGATCGACTCCATCTACTCCCCGGTGATGAAGGTCACGTACAAGGTCGAGGCGACCCGAGTCGAGCAGCGCACCGACTTCGACCGTCTGATCCTGGACGTCGAGACCAAGCCGTCGATGCTTCCGCGTGACTCGGTGGCCAGCGCGGGCAAGACCCTGGTCGAGCTGTTCGGGCTGGCCCGTGAGCTCAACGTCGAGGCCGAGGGCATCGACATGGGCCCGTCGCCGACGGACGCCGCGCTCGCGGCGGACCTGGCGCTGCCCATCGAGGAGCTCAACCTCACGGTCCGGTCCTACAACTGCCTGAAGCGCGAGGGCATCCACTCCGTGGGCGAGCTCGTGGCCCGCAGTGAGCAGGACCTGCTCGACATAAGGAACTTCGGGGCCAAGTCCATCGAAGAGGTCAAGCAGAAGCTCATCGAGATGGGCCTGTCGCTGACGGACTCCCCGCCCGGGTTCGACCCGAGCGCGGCGGCGGACAACTACGGCGACGACGACCAGAGCTACGCCGAGACCGAGCAGTACTAAGCAATCAGCTATCGGCGGCGCCACTCCCGGCGTCGCCGGACTGACATCGGTACCTCATACGGCCGGTGCAGGCGGAACAGGAGAAACAAGCCATGCCGAAACCCACCAAGGGTGCACGTCTCGGTGGCAGCGCGGCGCACGAGCGGCTCATGCTGGCGAACCTCGCCGCATCGCTGTTCGAGCACGGCCGCATCAAGACGACCGAGACCAGGGCCCGGAGGGTTCGCCCGCTGGCGGAGAAGCTGATCACCAAGGCACGGCGCGGCGACATCGCGTCGAGGCGCCAGGTGATCGCGGTGATCAGGGACAAGGACGTCGTCCACACTCTCTTCGCCGAGATCGGCCCGCGGTTCGAGAACCGCAACGGTGGATACACGCGGATCACCAAGGTGGGACCGCGTAAGGGCGACAACGCCCCGATGGCCGTGATCGAGCTCGTCGAGGAGACCCTGGCGGCTTCCACCACCACCGCCAAGGCGGCCCCGGCGCAGGCCGCTGAGCCGGCTCCGGCGACCGAGGAGACGGCCGAGGCCACCACGGAGGCCACGCCGGCCGACGAGACCGCGGCCGAGGAGACCAAGAGCGACAAGCCCGAGGCCGACCAGCCCGAGGGTGCGAAGTAAGGTCTTTGCTCGACGCGACCGAGCCCGCCGCTCCCGATACGGGACGGCGGGCTCCGTCTTTGAAAGACTGATCCCATGGTCAGGACACGGGGCGCAGCGAGCGTCAGGGGAGTGGTGCCGGTGTATGCGCCCGGTGATCATGGGGATCCATCGTGCGAGAGGCACAGCGAATGGACAAGCGGGCCCCGACTGATATGACCGCTCTTGTACGACTCCGGCTCGATATGAGCTATGACGGGGCGGAGTTCGCGGGCTGGGCTCGTCAGCCCGGACAGCGCACTGTTCAAGGCGTCATCGAAGACGCGGTCGCCAGGGTGCTGCGGCTCGACCCGCCTCCGGTGCTCACGGTCGCCGGCCGCACCGACGCGGGTGTGCACGCGCGCGGGCAGGTGGCGCATCTCGTCGTGCCCGCCGCCCCCTACACCCAGCTCAACGGCACCATGCCGCGGAGGCTCGCGGGGCTGCTGCCGCCCGATGTCCGGGTGTGGCGGGTCACCCTGGCACCGGAGGGGTTCGACGCGCGGTTCTCCGCACTCACCCGCCGCTACGCCTACCGGGTCTGCGACGACCCGATGGGGGTGCCGCCGCTGCGCCGTCATGAGATGGTCTGGCACCCGCGACCCCTCAACCTGGACCGGATGAACGCGGCGACCGCGCTGCTGCTCGGTGAGCACGACTTCGCGGCCTTCTGCCGCCGCCGCGAGGGCGCGACCACGATCCGGCGCCTGCTGCGGTACGAGTGGGCGCGTGAGGAGGAGCGGGTCGCGGTCGCGACAGTCCAGGCCGACGCCTTCTGCCACTCGATGGTCCGGGCTCTGGTAGGCGCTCTCCTGGCGGTCGGCGACGGACGCCGCGCGGTGGAATGGCCGGCCGAGGTGCTCGCCGCGCGGGTCCGCGACTCCGCGGTGAACGTCGCCCCCGCGCACGGGCTCTCGCTTGAGGAGATCAGCTATCCGCGCGACGAGGGCTTGGCGCGGCGTGCGCTGGAGACCCGGCGGGTCCGCACGCTGAACGCCTCGCTCTCCGGTGGCGAGACCCCGGTGGTCATCCCGTAGGCCCGGGACGGGCCTACGGCTGCCGGCCGCGCACGTCGATGGGCCGCACCGCGTAGGCGATGAACTGGCGGGTCAGGTTCTTCAGGGCGGGGTCGGTCGCCTGCGGCGGAGCGCCGTCGGCGTACTGCGCATAGGAATAGATGATGTAGCGGCCGCGTACGGTACTCGAGGCGTAGCCGCCGGCCTTGTCCATGTCCTTGGCGACCTTGCCCCGCATGCCGCGGAACCACTCGTACCGGCTCGGGTCGCCGGCCTTGCTCGCGGCCACGGCGGCGGAGCGGGTGGGCATGATGGCCACCCCGGTGGTGACGGCGTACTTCTTGCCGTCGACGAAGGTCGCCCGCACGACACCGCGGCAGCCTCCGCTCTGCAGGGCCGCGGCCATCGGCCCGCGTGCCGCCAGCGCGCACTGGCGGTTCACCGAGGTCTTGTCCTGCTTGTACGGACGGCCGCCGAGCATGATCTTCGTGGCGGGGAAGACCTCACTGAGCGACAGTGGGCGCGGATCTGTCTGCTCGCTGTCGATGCTCGGCGCCAGCTCGCCCAGCGAGGGGCTGGGCGCCTGTGAGGCGCTCTGCCCGCCCGGCTGCGTGGACGTCGCCGGCGCCGTCGAGGAGGCGTCCGTGCCGGACGATCCGCGCATGGCCTGCATACCGGCGAAGGCGAGTGAGCCGATCAGGACCGCGCCGGCCACGCCGCCGGTGATCAGCAGTATCCGCGTGCTGTCGAGGCCGCGCGATCGCCGACCCCCTGAGTCGTCCTGCGGCGGGCCGGCGCCGTGGAACGGCCGGCCGGCCGCGGGCGGTGCCCCCGGTGGCGGCATGGTGATGGGGGCTGTACGGCCGTCGGTGACCGGCGCGACGACCTGCTCCGGGGCGGTTCCCGGTGGCAGGATCGCGTCCGGGACCAGGGCCTCGTCCTCGCCGGCCGCGGCGGCGGGCGTGATTCCCGCGCCGGGGTGCTCCGGCTCGTGCCGAGGAGCCTGCCAGGACGGCGCCTGGCGGTCCGGTGGCTCGGTGAGGTCGAAGACAGGTGTCACCTCGGCCGGCACGGCCGTCCCGGCGGCGTCGGCCTCGGGAGAGGCCTGCCACCACGGCGCCTCGGGCGGGCTGTCCAGAGCGTCACTCCAGGTTGTGTCGGCAGCGCTGCCGGACTCGGGCTCCTCCGGCTGCGTCCGGTGTCCCGCCTGACCGAAGTGTGGCGGGATCGGTGGTACCGCGGCCGCGGCGGGCCGGGAGGCCTCTTCAGAACCAGACATAGGCGATCAGCGTATTTTCGTAGAGGTCACTTTTGGACGGGTTTGCCCTCATTGCTCCGGTAGTTCAGGGCTGCGAACAGCCCGCTTCCGAACATCACATCCTGGCCGAACTTGGAGATCGCCGCGCGCTCACCGGCAGGGATCTCCTTGCCGTTGGGTTGCTGCACCCACGTCATCAGGAGGTAGTGACCCTTGTAACGGAGGGTGCCGAGCGCGCTGCCGGTCCCGATCTTCTTGGTGATCCCCGGGCCGGGTACCGGCTGGACCCAGGCGTCCTTGGCGTTCCAGGTGCGAGCCGCCGCCTTCGCGGCGACGGCCGTCCGCAGGTTGGCCACGCCGACCGTTCCGATGAGCTTTCCGTCACCCGCGGCGAACGTGGCCCGCACGACCTGGGTGCACGAGCCCCGCTTCAGAGCCGTGACCAGCCGTGCTCCCTTCACGGTCCGGGCACAGTTGCGGTCGGAGCGGCCGACGGTCATGGCATAGCGTTTCCCGCTCACGGTGAAGCGGTGGCGCCGGAAGATCTCGTTCAGGGTCAGCGGCGTGGGGTCCGTCGTCCGGCTGTTACCGAGGGCGCCGGGTCGCGTGGACGGAGAGGTGCTCACTGTCGGCGAGGCCGCGGCCGCCGGGGCGCTCGCGGTCTGCCGTGGCGTGGCCGGGCTCGCCGGCTTGGACGCGGCGTCGGGCCGGAGCGCGCCGGAGATCTCGATGCCGCCGCCGATGAGCACGATCCCCACCACCACCGCAGCGCCGGCGATGAGCGGCAGGCTCCCGCGCCGGCCCGGTGGCGTCGGCCCACGGTGTCCCCCGCTCGGCTGGTGGCCACCCGGTTCGTCCTGGCCGTACGGGGAGTCCCCGTACTGGCTCTGTCCGTACTCACTGTGTGCGTGGGGGCTCTGTCCGTACGGGCTCTGGCCGTGACCGCTTGGGCCGGAGGACCCCGAGCCGGGGGCGTACGGCCGCTGCGGCGGCTGCTCCGCCGGCCAGCCGCCGGACTGGCCTTCGTTACCCGGGTAAGTCATGGCTATGGACCCTATCGATGGATTTGCGTAGATCCGGACCTCACCAGAATCGGCCTGTGCGGCCCGGCCGAGGCCACGATGACACGGAGTCGGCCGGTGCGCCCGGCGACCTCGGCGGGCCGCTATTGCCAGCCGAAGTCCTGCGTCCACCAGGGGCCGCCCGAGCCGAACTGAACGCCGACCCCGATCGCGCGCAGGTTGCAGTTGAGGATGTTGGAGCGGTGCCCGGGGCTCTTCATCCAGCCGTCCATGACCTGGGTGGAGGTCTGGTAGCCCTTGGCGATGTTCTCCGCCCCGGGCAACAGGTACCCGGCCCCCTTCAGCCGATCGACGAAGGTGCCGCCGCCCGGAGCGATATGTCCGAAGTAGTCGTGTGCGGCCATGTCGGCAGAATGCAGCCGCGCGGCGCTGCGCAAACGGCCGTCGATCCGCAGGGGACGGCAGCCGGCCTTGACGCGCCGGCTGTTGGTCAGCCTGGCGACGGCGTCCTCGGCAGTGGTCCTGGCGGAGGACGATCCGCTCTGGAGCCGTGCCGGGCTGGGCGTCGAAGGCCGAGCCGATGTCGCCGGCCGGTGGATCCGCTTGTGCGAGGACCCCGGGCCGGCGGAAACGGGTGCGGTGGGCGCAGCGGCCGCTTGGGACGGCTCTGGAGCGCCGATGGACTGTGGGGCCGGCGACGCGGGCGGATGCTCCTCGAAGACGAGCTGGGTGTCCGGCTCGGCAAGAAGCATGCGGTCCACGGCGAATCCGGCGCTCATCGCCACGGCGGCTAGGGCCAGTGCGGCGGCTACCGTGCGGTTCCTGGACAGGTGCCCTCCCCGGGTGAAGCTGACCGCACCGCACTCTATACCTGCATATCGACCTAAGTCCGGCGCTCGATGTCATCAGTCGGCTCGGGGTACGAGCGATGTGGTCGAGTCAGTGCCTCGGATGCGGCATACTCGAGGGTGGCCGGAAACCGGCCAACGACGGCCTGCTTTGACCCATGCCCTTCGGGATGGGTATCCTGCGAGTTCGTTGTATGTGTCGGTGTGCCCTCGGGGCCCCGGCTCCCCAGGCCGCCAGGTCGGACCAGCTCCGAGCGGCGCGACCAGGATTCCGCTGACAAGTCGACAGAAACGAAGGCTTACGACCGTGCGCACGTACACCCCTAAGCCCGCTGACGTGCAGCGTCAGTGGCACGTCATCGACGCGACCGATGTCGTGCTGGGTCGGCTCGCCACTCATGTCGCAACCCTGCTTCGGGGCAAGCACAAGCCGATCTTTGCGCCGCACCTCGACACCGGTGACTTCGTCATCATCGTGAACGCGAGCAAGGTGGCCCTGACCGGCAACAAGCGCGAGCAGAAGCGCGCCTACCGCCACTCCGGCTACCCGGGCGGGCTCCGCTCGATGGCCTACGGTGACCTGCTGGCCAAGTTCCCGGAGCGCGCCGTCGAGAAGGCGATCAAGGGCATGCTGCCCAAGAACTCGCTCGGCCGGAACATGCTCGGCAAGGTGAAGGTCTACGCCGGTCCCGAGCACCCGCACCAGGCCCAGCAGCCGGTGCCCTTCGAGATCACCCAGATCGCGCAGTAGTCCGAGGATCGGTGGCGGCCGCCACGGCGGCCCTGGATCACAACGGGCCGAAGCCCCAAAAAGGAACTTAGGAGAATCGTGGCCGAGTCCACCGGTATCGAGACGCCTGTCGATGGCGCCGACGTCGAAACGCACGCCGAGGAGACGCCCTCGGAGTACACCAGCGAGACCCCGCAGAGCGAGACCGAGGAGCACGTGCCGGCTGTGGCCATCGGCCCGTCCGGTGCCACCGGACGGCGCAAGGAGGCCATCGCGCGCGTCCGCCTCATCCCCGGCTCGGGTAACTGGACCGTCAACGGCCGTACGCTCGACGAGTACTTCCCCAACAAGGTGCACCAGCAGATCGTGAACGAACCTTTCGTGACGCTGGGCCTCGAGGGCCAGTTCGACGTCATCACCCGCATCAACGGCGGCGGCGTGACCGGACAGGCCGGCGCGCTCCGGCTGGGGATCGCCCGGGCGTTGCAGTTCGCCGAGCCCGACCGCCGGCCCGCGCTCAAGAAGGCCGGCTTCCTGACCCGGGACCCGCGGGCCAAGGAACGCAAGAAGGCCGGTCTCAAGAAGGCCCGTAAGGCTCCGCAGTACAGCAAGCGTTAATTCGCATGGGTCGGGCCGCCGCGATCTCGTGGCGGCCCGATTCTTGTTTGCGGCTGTCTTACTTCGTGCCTGGGAGTGGGTTGTGGGTCGTCTCTTCGGAACCGACGGTGTACGCGGCGTCGCCAATCGCGAGCTCACTGCTCCGCTGGCGATGGATCTGTCCGTCGCCGCAGCGCGTGTGCTCGGCGAGGCCGGTGTCTTCAAAGGCCATCGGGCCATGGCCGTGGTCGGCCGTGATCCACGGGCCTCGGGGGAATTTCTCGAGGCGGCGGTGGCGGCCGGGCTCGCGAGCGCGGGCGTCGACGTGCTGCGCCTGGGCGTGCTGCCCACCCCGGCCGTCGCCTATCTGACCCGCACGCTGAACGCCGATCTCGGCGTCATGCTGTCGGCGTCGCACAACCCCGCGCCGGACAACGGCATCAAGTTCTTCGACCGCAGCGGGTTCAAGCTCGCGGACGAGATCGAGGACGCCATCGAGGCCCACCTGGGCGAGTCCTGGGAGCCTCCGACGGGTGCCGACGTCGGCCGCATCCGGGACGCGGAGGGTGCCACGGAGCAGTACATCGCGCACCTGCTCTCCACGTTGGCCGGATCCCTGGAGGGTCTGCGGGTCGTGGTCGACTGTGCCAACGGGGCCGCGGCGACCGTCGCTCCCGAGGTCCTGCGCCGCGCCGGCGCCGAGGTCGTGACGATCGGCGCCGCCCCGGACGGGCTGAACATCAACTCCGGCTGTGGCTCGACGCACCTGGAAGCGCTCCAGGAGGCCGTCGTGAAGCATGGCGCCGACGCGGGCATCGCCCATGACGGCGACGCCGACCGCTGTCTCGCCGTCACGGGCGCCGGGGAGGTCATCGACGGTGACCAGATCATGGCGATCCTGGGCCTGGAGCTGCGTGAGGCCGGGCTGCTCGCGGACGACACCATCGTGGCCACGGTGATGTCCAACCTCGGATTCAAGCTGGCCATGCGCGAGGCCGGGGTGAACGTGGTCGAGACCGCGGTCGGCGACCGCTATGTCCTCGAGGCGATGAAGGAGGGCGGCTACACCTTCGGCGGTGAGCAGTCCGGTCACGTCATCATGCTCGAGCACGGGACCACCGGCGACGGCGTGCTCACCGGTATCCACCTGCTGGCCGCCATGGCCCGCCGCGGGCGCCCGCTCGATGAGCTGGCCAAGCTCATGACCCGGCTTCCGCAGGTGCTCATCAACGTGCGAGGCGTGGACAGGACCCGCGTCAAGGACTCCGCGGAGCTCGCCGCGGCCGTTGCCGCAGCCGAGGCCGAGCTCGGGGAGACCGGCCGGGTGCTGATCAGGCCGAGCGGCACCGAGCCGATGGTGCGGGTCATGGTCGAGGCGGCGAGCGAGGACCAGGCGCAGGCCGTGGCCGAGCGCCTGGCCGACGAGGTCCAGAAGATCCTCTGACCCGTGACCCCGGGCTCGCGCCCCGCGGGTCACTCCGGGTCGGCGACCTCGAAGCTCCCGATCCTGAGGTGCTTGATCTCGATGGTGCCGGCCTCGAGGTGACCGATGACGGCTCGCTTGATCGCGAGCCGGCCGATGGCCACGGCCCCCACGGCGACCGCGCCGATCGCGAGGGAGCCCAGCGCGAGGGAGCCCAGGCCGACCCCGGCGCGCAGGCTCACTCCGGTGGCCTCCGCCCCGGTCACCGCCGCCCCCGTCGCGCGGGCTCCCACCGCACGCTCGGTGCGGATCCGGGGGATCTCGGTGTCGTCGGGGGTCTGTTCTGGCTGCGGCTCCGGGCTCATGGCGGGCAATTGTAGCGACCGTGCATCATTGGCACCGGGTCAGTAAGTCCCGCGATCCCCTTGGCATCGCCCTCACCCCTGCGGTGCACGCGGCAGTGTGGGATCTAGTCCGCAAGAGGGGGCAACTTACATCCACAGGATGAGGACGGCGTGTGCGGGCCTCCATTAGGTTCAGTGGCATGCCGATCATCGCTACCCAGGGACTGACGATGAGGTTCCCAGGGGTCACGGCCCTCGACGACCTCAGTGTCGCGGTGGAGCCCGGCGTCGTCGGACTCGTCGGTGCGAACGGCGCCGGCAAGTCGACGCTCATCAAGATCCTCCTGGGGCTGTTGCCCCCCACGAGCGGGCAGGGGTCGGTCCTCGGCCTCGACATCGCCCGCCAGGGCGGAGAGATCCGTGAGCGGGTCGGGTTCATGCCCGAATACGACTGCCTTCCCCCGGACGTCTCCGCCACCGAGTTCGTCGTCCACATGGCCCGCATGTGCGGGCTGCCTCCCACGGCGGCGCGTGAGCGCGCCGCCGACACGCTGCGCCACGTCGGGCTCTATGAGGAGCGCTACCGTCCCATCGGTGGCTATTCCACCGGGATGCGGCAGCGGGTCAAGCTCGCCCAGGCCCTCGTGCACGACCCCCAGCTGGTGTTTCTGGACGAGCCCACCAACGGGCTCGATCCCGCCGGCCGTGACGACATGCTGTCGCTGATCCGGCGCATCGGTACCGAATTCGGCATCAGCGTCCTCGTCACCTCGCACCTGCTCGGCGAGCTGGAGCGGATCGCCGATCACGTGGTGATCATCGATGGTGGGAGACTGCTGCGCTCCCAGGCCGTCGCGACGTTCACCGAGACCAGCGGGGCCTTGATCGTGGAGGTCGAGGACGGACGCGACAAGCTGGGCAGCAGGCTGGCCGAGGCAGGTGTGTCCGTACGCCCCGAAGGCCGTTTCCTGCTCATCGACATCGCGGGCGAGAGCACCTTCGACGCGGTCCGCGACGGCGTGGCAGATCTCGGACTCTGTCTCATCCGGATGGAGCAGCGGCGACACCACATCGAAGAGGTCTTCGCCGCCACCGCCGTGCCGACCGGAGCCAAGCTGTGACCCCGAGCGGAGCGACCCAGTGAGCACACCCGCAAGCGCCAGCACGATTCACGACATCGGGTACCGGCACTATGAGGGCCCGCGCCTCGCACGGGCCTACGTCGTCCGGTCGCTGTTCGTGCACAACCTCCGTGCGGCCTACGGCCTCGGCCGGCCCACGCGCGCCAAGGTCATGCCGTTCCTGCTGTTCGCGATCATGCTGCTGCCGGCGGCCGGCAGCGTGGCGGTGCTGGCCATCACCAAGCAGCCGAGCACCCTTATCCGCTACTCCGCCTACGCGGTCAACCTCCAGCCGATCGTCGCCATCTTCCTGGCCACGCAGGCGCCGGTCATCGCCTCCCGGGAGCTGCGCTTCCACGTCGTGCCGCTGTACTTCTCCAGGCCGGTCGGCGCCGCCGACTTCGTGCTGGCCAAGTTCGGCGCGTTCGCCACGGCGCTGCTCGCGCTCCTCGCGGCTCCGGTGACGTTGCTCTACATCGGCGCGCTCGTCACCCGGCCGCCGAAGGTGGCCGGCGGAGCGGCCATGCCCGGCGTCGGGGAACAGACACTGCACTACCTCGGCGGGCTCGCCGGGTGCGTGGTCTTCGCGCTCGTGCTGGCGGGGTTCGCCCTCGTGGTCGCGGCCTTCACACCCCGGCGGGGCTTCGGGGTCGCCGCGGTCATAGCGGTCTACCTGCTGAGCAACGTCCCGGTCGGCATCGTGCAGGCCATCGCGCTGGACAGCACGATGTACGACCTGGCCGGGTGGGCCGGGCTGTTCACGCCGTTCAACCTGGTCGACGGTGTCCAGGCGGGGCTGCTGCACGCCACACCGTCGACTCCGCAGGGCCCGCCCGCCGGCCTCGGCGGGCCGGTGTTCGCGCTCGTCTGCGCGGCCGTGGTGGCCGGTTCACTCGCGATCCTGTACGCCCGGTTCCGCAAGGCCGGGCTCTCGTGAACGCGAACATCCGCACGGCTCGCGTGCGCGCGATCATCCGCACGAAGCGATCCCCGGAGATGACCATATGAGCGTGCTGCAACTCGACCAGGTCTCCCGGTGGTACGGGAACGTCGTGGCGGTGAACGGGATCTCGATGACGGTCGGCCCGGGAGTGACCGGGCTGCTCGGCCCCAACGGCGCGGGCAAGTCCACGGTCATTCACATGATGGGCGGCTTCCTCGCTCCCTCGTCCGGCACGGTCGCGCTCGATGACGCCCCGATCTGGAAGAACCCCGCCGTCTACCGGCACATCGGGCTCGTCCCCGAGCGCGAGTCGGCGTTCGACTTCCTCACGGGCTCCCAGTTCGTGCTGTCGATGGCCAAGCTGCACAAGCTGCCGGAGCCCGGCGCGGCGGCCCAGCGCGCCCTGGCGATGGTGGAGATGGAGCAGGCCAAGGACCGTGTGATCGGGACCTACTCCAAGGGCATGAAGCAGCGGATCAAGATGGCCTCCGCGCTGGTCCACGATCCGTCGGTGCTGTTGCTGGACGAGCCGTTCAACGGCATGGATCCCCGGCAGCGGTTGCAGCTCATGGATCTGATCCGGCGCATGGCCGCGGAAGGCCGGACGGTCCTGTTCAGCTCGCACATCCTCGAAGAGGTGGAGCGGCTGGCCAATCAGATCGAGGTGATCGTGGCGGGACGGCACGCCGCCTCCGGGGACTTCCGTGCCATCCGGCGGCTCATGACCGACCGTCCGCACCTGTTCGTGGTCCGCTCCTCCGACGACCGCAAGCTCGCCTCGGCGATCATCGCCGACGGCTCCGCGCGCAGCGTCCAGCTCGGTGAGGCGGGCCTGCGGGTCGAGGCAGTGGACTTCCGGCGGTTCACCTGGCTGCTGCCACAGGTGGCCCGTAAGGAGGGGGTGCGCCTGCTCGAGGTCTCCCCGGCCGACGAGTCCCTCGAGAGCGTGTTCTCCTATCTGGTGGCCTCGTGACCGGCACCGACGCCCTGAGAGGGATGAGCGACCAATGAACGCGACCATCGCCTACATCACCTTCCGGGGGATGCTCGGCCGCAAGCGGGCGTTGCTGTTGTTCGTGCTGCCCGCGATGCTGCTTCTGCTCGCGTTGGCGCTGCGGCTGTTCGGCTACAACGACATCGACGTCTCGACGACCGTGCTGCAGCGTTTCGGGCTGGGCACGCTGCTGCCGCTGCTCTGCCTGATCGCCGGTACGGGCGTGATCGGCCCGGAGATCGATGACGGCCAGATCATGTACATCCTGACGAAGCCGATCCCACGGCCGGTCATCACGATGACGAAGTACGTCGTCGCGCTCGTGCTGGTGGTCGTCTTCGTCGTCGTCCCCACCTTCGTCGCGGGGCTCCTGCTGACCGGGACGACCGCCGGGCTCGCACCGGCGTTCGCCGTCGGGACGCTGGTCGGTGGCGCCGCCTACTGCGCCGTGTTCGTACTCCTGGCGATCGCGAGCCGCAACGCCGTCACGATCGGGCTGCTCTACGCCCTGGTGTGGGAGACCCTCGTCGGCAACTTCGCCCCAGGTGCCCGCACGCTGTCCATCCAGCAGTGGGCGCTTTCGGTGACGGACGCCCTGACGTCGGCCTCCACGGTGACCTCCGAGGTCAAGCTCGGCCTGGCCGCCGTGCTGCTCATCGTGGTGACCGTGGCCGGGGCCGTACTCGCAGCCGTACGCCTGCGCACGCTCTCGGTGGCCAGCGCCGACTGAACCGGTCACGATCCGCGACCGGATGGTCACCCGGATGTACGACCGGTGCGGCCGCAGCGGCTAGTGTGGCCGCCATGTGCGGAATCGTGGGCTACGTGGGGGCCAAGCCCGCGCTCGAGGTGGTCATGGACGGGCTGGCCAGGCTGGAGTACCGCGGCTACGATTCCGCGGGCATCGCGATCGTGGCCGACGGCTCGCTCACCACGGTCAAGCGGGCCGGGAAGCTCGCCAACCTGCGCGCCGCACTGGCCGCGGGGTCCGCGCCGCCGCCCGAGACGGCACGGCAGGACGGGGCCGCCGGCCACGGCGGCACGGCGGGCGGCACCCTCGGCCTCGGGCACACCCGATGGGCGACCCACGGCGCCCCCAACGACCGGAACGCCCACCCGCACAGCGACTGCTCCAGCGCCGTCGCGGTGGTGCACAACGGCATCATCGAGAACTTCGCGGCGCTCCGCGCGGGGCTGGAGGAGCGGGGTCACGAGCTGGGCTCCGACACCGACACCGAGGTCGTGGCGCATCTGCTGGAGGAGGAGCTCCCGGACTCCGGCGGCCTGACCGAGGCGATGCGCCGGGTCTGCCGCCGGCTGGAGGGCGCCTTCACGCTCGTCGCCGCGCACGCGGCCGACCCCGGCGTCGTGGTGGGGGCGCGCCGCAACTCGCCTCTGGTCGTGGGGCGCGGCGCCGGGGAGAACTTCCTCGCCAGCGACGTGGCCGCCTTCATCGCCCACACCCGGGACGCGATCGAGCTGGGGCAGGACCAGGTGGTCGAGCTCCGCCGGGACGCGGTCACCGTGACCGGGTTCGACGGCGGGCCCGGCGCGGTGAAGGAGTACCACGTCGACTGGGACGTCTCGGCGGCGGAGAAGGGCGGCTATGACTACTTCATGCTCAAGGAGATCGCCGAACAGCCGAAGGCGGTCGCCGACACCCTTCTCGGCCGGATCGGCGTGGACGGACGGCTCACCCTCGACGAGATGCGGCTCTCCGACGACGAGCTCCGGGACGCCGACAGGATCATCATTGTGGCGTGCGGCACGGCTCATCACGCTGGAATGATCGCGAAATACGCCATCGAGCACTGGGCACAGCTGCCCTGTGAAGTTGAGCTCGCCAGCGAGTTCCGTTATCGCGACGCGATCCTCACCCGGAGCACGCTGGTCATCGCGATCTCACAGTCCGGCGAGACGATGGACACCCTCATGGCACTGCGCCACGCTCGCGAGCAGCGGGCGCGGGTCCTCGGCATCTGCAATGTCAACGGGTCGAGCATCCCGCGCGAGTGCGACGGCGTGCTCTACACCCACGCGGGGCCGGAGGTGGCCGTCGCCTCCACCAAGGCCTTCCTCACCCAGCTCGTCGCCGTCTACCTGATCGCGCTCTATCTCGCGCAGGTCCGCGGCACCAAGTGGGGCGACGAGGTCTCCGCCATGGTCCAGGTGCTCTCCGGCATGCCGGCCAAGGTGGCCGAGGTGCTCGAGAGCACAGAGCCGGTGCGGGCCCTCGCCCGGTCGCTCGCCGGCGAGCGCTGCGTGCTCTTCCTCGGCCGGCACGTCGGTTATCCCGTCGCCCTGGAGGGAGCGCTCAAGCTGAAAGAGCTCGCCTACATGCACGCCGAGGGCTTCGCCGCGGGGGAGCTCAAGCACGGCCCGATCGCGCTGATCGAGGAGGGCCTGCCGGTGGTGGTGGTGGTGCCGCCCCGAGCTCGCGGTGTTCTGCACGACAAGATCGTGTCCAACATCCAGGAGATCCGGGCGCGCGGCGCCCGCACCATCGTGATCGCCGAGGTCGGAGACGAGTCGGTGGTGCCCTACGCCGACACCCTCCTCCGGGTGCCCGCGGTGCCGACCCTGCTGCAGCCCCTCGTCGCTACCGTGCCGCTGCAGGTCTTCGCCTGTGAGCTCGCCACCGCGAGGGGCCACGACGTGGACCAGCCCCGCAACCTCGCCAAGTCGGTCACTGTCGAATAGCGGCCGAACCCGCCTGGTCGCACACGGAAGCGGCCCCACCCGATGATCGGGCGGGGCCGCCGCGTTCGTGCAATATAGAAGCCGGCGCGATGCCGGTGAACATAGACGCGTCTGAGGTCGGAGCGGACGGGCCGCGGCTGACATGGGGCGGCTGACGTGGCCCGGCGGACGCGCGCTCCTCGGCTGCGGAGAACTGATCGCGCAAGCACTCTAGCCCCAGCGGCCCCGGCCGCTGGGGACTCTTGGCTCGATTGACACGACTTTTCTGTGCCTCCCGAGGCGCGCTGGCGTGGCACCCTGGACACGTGATCGTGGGTGTGGGGATCGACGTGGTGGACGTGACCCGGTTCGCGAAGTCCCTGGAGCGCACGCCGGGACTGCTGGTCCGGCTGTTCACCGAGACCGAGCAGGGGCTGCTCCCGGTGTCGCTGGCCGCCAGGTTCGCGGCCAAGGAGGCCCTGGCCAAGGCGCTCGGCGCGCCGTCCGGCCTGCTGTGGACGGACGCCGAGGTCCGCAAGGCCGAGAACGGCCGGCCGTTCCTGCATGTCCAGGGCACCGTCGCGGCGGCCGCCGAGGAGCAGGGCATCACCGACTGGCACGTCTCACTCAGCCACGATGCCGGGATCGCCACGGCGGTGGTCGTCGCGGAGGCCCGATGAACCAGAGAGCCCAGGAGCGGAGCGAGCGATGAGATGCGCGCATGAGGTGGCAAAGGTCCGGGCGGCCGAGCGGGCGCTCATGGCCCGGCTGCCCGAGGGCACGCTCATGCGGCGCGCCGCCGCGGGACTGGCGGGTGTCTGCGCCCAGCTGCTCCCGCGCCTGTACGACGCCCGCGTCGTCCTGCTCGTCGGCAGCGGCGACAACGGCGGCGACACGCTCTTCGCCGGCAGCCTGCTGGCGCGGCGCGGCGCGCGGGTCGAGGCCATTCTGAGCGGCTCGAAAGTGCACGAGGAGGGGCTGCGCGCGCTCCGGGCGGCCGGCGGCAAGGTCACGACCGACGAGGCGGTCATCGACGATGCCGACCTGATGATCGACGGACTGGTCGGCATCGGCGGCAAGGGGGCGCTCAGGGAGCCCTACGCGAGCCTGGCCACACGGGTGCGGCAGACCCGCGCGGCGGTGGTGGCCTGCGACGTGCCGAGTGGGGTGGACGCCGACACCGGTGAGGTCCCGGGCGCGGCGGTCAAGGCGGATGTGACCGTGACCTTCGGCACCTACAAGCCGGGATCGCTGATCGACCCGGGCGCCGCCCACAGCGGCGTGGTGGAGCTGATCGACATCGGGCTCGGGCCCTACCTGCCCGACCCGGACGTGGTGTCCCCGCGGCCCGAGGACATCCGGCCGCCACGGCCGGGTCCCGAGTCGGACAAGTACCGCCGGGGCGTGGTCGGCATCCTGGCCGGCAGCGATCGGTTCACCGGCGCGGCCGTGCTCACGACAGGCGGAGCCATCCGCGGCGGTGCCGGGATGGTCCGCTTCGGGTCCGTACCGGCGGTCGTGGACCTCGTCCGGCAGCGCTGGCCCGAGGCCATCACCACGGTGGTCCACCCTGGCGCGGAGCCGGACCTCGGCCGGCTGCAGGCATGGGTGGTCGGGCCAGGTCTGGGCACCGACGACCGCGCGGAGGCGCTGCTGACCGCCGCGCTGCGCACAGACCTGCCGGTGCTCGTCGACGCCGACGGCCTGACCGTGCTGACCCGGCGACGTGACCTGTTGCGGCGGGCGGCCCCCACCGTGCTGACCCCGCACGCCGGTGAGCTGGCCCGGCTGCTCGGCGTCGAGCGCGCCGCGGTCGAGGCCCGGCGGCTGGAGTACACCCGCAGGGCGGTGGCCGACCTGTCGGCCGTCGTCCTGCTCAAGGGCTCGACGACGCTCATCGCGGAGGAGGACCGGCCGGTGCGGGTGAACCCGACCGGCACGCCGTGGCTGGCCACGGCGGGAACCGGCGATGTGCTGTCCGGGCTGATCGGTGCGCTGCTGGGCGCCGGGATGGCCGCGCTCGACGCGGCGACCGCCGGCGCCTACCTGCACGGGCTCGCCGCCCGCCTCGCCGTCTCGCCCACGGGGGAGGGGGAGGCGCCGATCAGCGCCTATGACGTCGTCACCGCACTACCTGGCGCGTTTCGTACCCTGTCTGGGAACACGAACGGGAGCCGATGAGTGGTGATGACATGGCATGGGAGCCGGCAGACGTGACGAATGTGAACAGCCCGGCGCAGGCGCGCGTCGACCTCCAGGCGATCCGCGACAACGTCGCGCTGCTGCGGGAGCGGGCCGGGGGCACCGCGGTCATGGCGATGGTCAAGGCGGAGGCCTACGGCCACGGGATGGTCGAGGCGGCGGCCGCCGCCCTGTCCGGGGGGGCCACCTGGCTCGGCGTGGCCAAGCTGTCGGAGGGGCTGTTGCTGCGGGCGGCCGGCGTGCGGGCGCCGGTCCTGGTGTGCGTGGGCGTGCCCGGCGAGCCGTACGCCGAGGCGGTCACCGTGGGTCTCGATCTCACGGCCGGCACCCTGTGGCAGGTGGAGGAGATCGCCGCGGCGGCCGGCACGGCCGGCCGGCCCGCCCGGGTGCACCTGAAGGCCGACACCGGCATGTCCCGGGGCGGAGCCGGGCCGAGCGACTGGCCGGCCGTCGTGGACGCCGCGCTGGCCGCCCAGGCCGAGGGCCTGATCGACGTCGTCGGGATCTACTCGCACTTCGCCTGTGCCGACGCGCCCGGTGACCCGTCGATCGCACGTCAGCTCGGGGTCTTCAAGGAGGCCGTGGAGCTGGCGGAGAAGGCGGGCGTCCGGCCGGAGGTCCGGCACCTGGCCAACTCGGCCGCGATCCTGACCTTACCGGAGGCGCGCTACGACCTCGTACGGCCGGGCATCGCGGCGTACGGCCTGAGCCCCGTGCCCGAGCTCGGCGCGTTCGGCCTGCGGCCGGCCATGACGCTGACCGCCGCCGTCGCGGCAGTCAAGCGGGTCGCGGCGGGCAGCGGAGTGTCATACGGGCATACTTACGTGACCCCCAGGGAGACCACGCTTGCGCTGGTGCCGGCCGGTTATGGCGACGGGGTGCCCAGGCAGGGCTCCAACCTGCTCGAGGTGCTCGCGGGCGGCCGCCGGCGGCGCATCGCCGGGCGCGTGTGCATGGACCAGTTCGTCATCGACATGGAGGACGAGGCCGTCTCCTCGGGGGACGAGGTGATCCTGTTCGGACCCGGAGACTCCGGTGAGCCCACGGCGCAGGACTGGGCGCGGGCGCTCGGCACGATCTCCTACGAGATCGTGACGAGGATCGGGTCACGGGTGCCACGGGTGTACGAGGGCCGGTAGAGGGGAACGCATGAGCGGCGGATACAAGCGGCGGATAGGCATCGCCGGGGTCGTGGCCGGCCTCGGCGCGGCCGGCGTCGGAGTGGCGGTCGGCGTCCGCAAGATCGCCGTGGGGCGGGTCCGGCTGCGTCCCGACCCGGACCTCGAGGAGCCGTTCGGCCTGCTTCGGGGCACTCCCCTCCGGGTCCTCGCCGACGACGGCGTGCCCCTGCACGTGGAGATCGACGGCCCCGAGGACGCGCCCCTCACCGCGGTCTTCTGCCACGGTTACGCGCTGAACCAGGACTCCTGGCACTACCAGCGCCGTGATCTGCCGGGGACCCGCATGGTGTTCTGGGACCAGCGCAGCCACGGCCGCTCGGGGCGGAGCAAGCCCACCCACGCGACCATAGACCAGACCGGCGAGGACCTCTACGCGGTCCTGCGCGCGACGGTGCGGCCCGGGGACCCCGTGGTCCTCGTGGGCCACTCCATGGGTGGCATGTCGATCATGGCGCTCGCGCAGGCGCACCCCGAGCTGTTCGGCGACCAGGTCGCCGGCGTGGCCCTGATCAACACCTCCTACGGCGGCCTCGCCGAGATGACCTGGGGCCTGCCTCTCGTGCTGGCCAAGATGGTGCGGCCGCTCGCGTCCGGAGTCCTGCGCGGCCTCGGCCAGCGCGCCGAACTGGTCGACCGGACGCGCCAGGCCGGGGCCGACGTCGCCTTCATCCTCATCCGCCGGATGGGCTTCGCGGACAAGTACGTCAGTCCGACGGTCGTGGACTTCGTCGAGGAGATGATCCGTGCGACCCCGATCGACGTGATCGCGGAGTTCTACCCCGGGCTCATGGCCCATGACAAGAAGGCCTCGCTTGAGGTCATCAGCCGGGTGCCGACGCTGGTGCTCGCGGCCGGTGCGGACCGGCTCACCTCCGCGGCGCACGGCCGGGCCATCGCGGAGGCGATTGACGCGGCCGAGATGATCGAGGTCGCCGAGGCGGGACATCTGCTGCCGCTCGAGTACCCGGGCATCGTCACCGATGCGCTGCGCCGGCTCGTCGCACGGGTCCGGCCAGAGTCGCAGGAGCGCTCCGCGTGAACCTGACCATCGCCACCGGGGGGGCCATGCGGGACCTCGGCCGCAGCCTCGCCGCTTTCCTGCGCCCCGGCGACCTGCTGGTGCTCTCCGGAGACCTCGGCGCCGGCAAGACGACCCTGACCCAGGGCATCGGTGAGGGCCTGAAGGTGCGGGGACCGATCACCTCGCCGACGTTCGTCATCGCCCGGGTGCACCCGTCGCTGTGCGGCGGGCCGCCGCTGGTGCACGCCGACGCCTACCGGCTCGGTGGGTTCGCCGAGCTCGACGACCTGGACCTCGACGCCTCGATCGAGGAGTCGGTCACCGTGGTGGAGTGGGGTGAGGGCCTGGCCGAGGGCCTCGCCGCGGACCGGCTCGAGATCCACATCTCACGTGGCGACGCCGAGTCGGAAGAGCGCCAGGTCACGGTGACGGGACGCGGGACGCGATGGGCGGACCTCGGGCACTAAGCTGTGACCCCGTGCTGGTCTTGGCTTTTGACACCGCCACCGCCGCGGTCACCGTCGCCCTGTACGAATGGTCCCCTGGCGAGGCCACCCGGATGCGTGCCGCCACGGAGACCGTCGACCGGCGCAGGCACGCGGAGCTGCTCGCGCCTTCCATAGCCGCCGTGCTGGCGGAGGCCGAAGCCGTCCCGGCCGACCTCAGCGCCGTCGCCGTGGGCGTGGGCCCCGGGCCCTACACCGGGCTGCGGGTCGGCCTCGTGACCGCCTACGCGCTCGGTGACCTCCTGCGCATCCCCGTGCACGGCGTCTGCACGCTCGATGCGATCGCGTGGGCCTCCGGCCGCAGCGAACCGTTCGTGGTCGCCACCGACGCCCGCCGCAAGGAGGTCTACTGGGCGCGCTACGACTCCGCGCGGGCGCGGGTCACCGAGCCCGCGGTCGGACCGCCGGCGGAGGCCGCGGCCGCAGGCCTGCCGGTGATCGGTGAGGGCGCGTCCCTGTACCCGGACGTACTCGGCTCGGCGACGGACCCGGCGCCGCTGTTGCCGTCGGCGACCGCGGTGGCCGAGCTCGCGGTCGAGCGCCTGTCCGGTGGCTCGGGCCTGCCGCTGCTGGCCGCTGAGCCGCTCTATCTGCGCAGACCAGACGCCCATGAGCCGGGCCCGCGCAAGAAGGTGACCCCGGCGTGAGCGGCCGCCCGGCGGGAGACCAGGGGAGCGCGATCCTGCGGGTGATGACGCCCGCGGACCTGCCGGTCGTGCATCGGCTGGAGGAGCTGGTCTATCCCGAGGACGCGTGGTCGGAGGAGATGTTCCGCGGGGAGCTCGCCGACCAGCCGCGCACCCGTCACTACGTCGTCGCCACGGAGCCGACGGGGGAGATCGTGGGCTACGCGGGGCTGGCCGCGGCGGGTGGGCAGGGCGACGTACAGACCATCAGCGTGCGGCCCGACCGCCAGAGCCGCGGCATCGGTGCCGCGCTCCTGACGGCCCTGCTGGACGAGGCCGGCCGGCGCGACTGCGAGATGGTCTTCTTGGAGGTACGGGCCGACAATCCGCGGGCCCGCGGGCTCTACGAGCGCTTCGGCTTCGCTCAGGTCAGCGTGCGCAAGCGGTATTACCAGCCATCCGGGATGGATGCGATCGTGATGTGCCGGCACACAAGCCCGGGAGGTCCGGATGCGTGACGAACCACTGGTCCTCGGCATCGAGACCTCGTGCGACGAGACAGGGGTCGGGATCGTGCGCGGCACGACCCTGCTCGCCGACGCGATCGCCTCGAGCGTCGACCAGCACGCCAGGTTCGGCGGAGTGGTGCCCGAGGTCGCCTCGCGCGCCCATCTGGAGGCGATGACGCCGACCGTGTCGCGAGCACTGGCCGAAGCGGGCGTGGCGTTCGAGGACATCGACGCGATCGCCGTGACGGCCGGGCCGGGGCTGGCCGGGGCGCTGCTCGTGGGAGTGGCCGCCGCCAAGGCCTATGCGCTCGCCCTCGGCAAGCCGCTGTACGGCGTGAACCATCTGGCTGCGCACGTGGCCGTCGACCAGCTCGAGCACGGCCCGCTGCCGAAGCCGTCGGTCGCGCTGCTGGTCTCCGGCGGGCACTCCTCGCTGCTGCTGGTCCCGGACGTGGCTTCGGACGTGCGGTCGCTCGGGTCCACCGTGGACGACGCGGCGGGCGAGGCCTTCGACAAGGTCGCACGGGTGCTCGGCCTGGGTTTCCCCGGTGGGCCCCACATCGACCGGGCGGCGCGGTCCGGCGCGGCCGACGCGGTGACCTTCCCGCGTGGGAAGTACGACGACGGCACCTACGACTTCTCCTTCTCCGGGCTCAAGACGGCTGTGGCGCGGTGGGTCGAGGCCCGCGAGCGGGCCGGCGAGCCGGTCCCCGTCGCCGACGTGGCCGCCTCGTTCCAGGAGGCGGTCGTGGACGTGCTGACTAAGAAGGCACTCGCGGTCTGCCGGGACAACGGGGTCTCCGACCTGCTGATCGGTGGCGGGGTCGCGGCGAACTCGCGGTTGCGGGCGATGGCGCGGGAGCGCTGCGACGCCGCCGGGGTGCGGCTTCGGGTGCCCCGCCCCGGGCTGTGCACCGACAACGGGGCCATGGTGGCCGCCCTCGGCGCGGAGCTGGTCGCCGCCGGCGCGACCCCCTCGGCGCTGGACCTCCCCGCGGACTCGTCCATGCCCATCACGGTAGTGACGGTCTGAGCCGCCCGTCCGGCCGGGCGGCAGGTCAGCGGGCGGGACTGCCGAGCTGAGCCAGCAGGCCCTCGAGGTAGTTCTCCAGCAGCTGGACGTGCGCCTCGTCGAGTTCGGCGCCGGCGCTTTCGGGCAGCAGGTCGACGACGCACCGCAGGTCCCAGTAGGGATCGTGCTGGTAGCCGCCGGCCACCTGGTCGAACGCCGCCAGGAACCGGTCGGCCGCGGTGACTCCGTAGCGGATCGCGAGATTCCACCGCATGTGCGCGATGTCCACGGCGATCGGGCCGTAGGAGGCCTTGTCCCAGTCGACGACCCCGGTCAGCCTGCCGTACGACCAGAGGGTGTTGTCGGGGTGGTAGTCGCGGTGGATGAAGTGCGGCGCGGCCTCGGGCGAGGGCCCTGCGACCACCTCGATGGCGCGCTCCCACAGCCGGGGGCGCATCGCGTGCCGGGGCGGGAGACGCACCTCCAAGCGGTTGTACGGGGTGTAGGGGGGCATCGTCGCGCCGCCCTCGAGCGCGTGCACCGACAGCAGCGCGGCGGCCAGCTGGATGAGGTATTCGGGCAGGTCGCCGGGGGCCGGACGCGGCGGGTGGCCGGTCAGCCGGGTGATCAGCAGCGTGGGGAAGTCGCAGTAGGCGCCTGACGGGTCGGCCGCGACCAGCGACGGGGTCGGCAGCCGGCAGCCTGCCAGCAGCGCCAGGGCGGCGATCTCCCGCTCGGGCGAGAACTCGAGGTCGTTGATCGACCAGCACGGCCCGGCCCACCTCCGCAGGACCAGCCGGTGCGCGCTCCCCGAGCGGCTCTCCACGAGCAGCGCGTGGTTGACATGGGACACCCCGCCGGCCAGCGGGCGGACCAGTTTGACGGTGCTCCCCGTCCCCAGGCACTTCTCCACCCAGCGCAGGGTCGTGGCCGGCGGGTCGCCGGAGACGATCGGTTTCGGATGGGACACGAGATCCATCAAAACGGATTGCGCCGGGTATCGGGAGTGATTTTGTAAAAACGGAACGTGACAACTTGCACGTCAGGCGCATCGCCGAGGTGCGCGGTCAGTGCCGGTCTCCCGCGCGGCGCCGCTCTTGCCGGTGGCCACGATGGCGCGGCACCGGCAAGAGCCACGGCGCGATCGCTAATCCTTGCCCTCGCGGCGCGGGCGCAGCAGCGCCTCGGCCAGAGCGAGCATGGTCTCCTCCAGGGTCGTCAGGCGCTTGAGGACGTCATCGTGGACCGCCCCCATCCGTTTGCCGACCTCATCCTGCACCGACTCGACCTTGCGGCCGACCTGGTCCTGCATCCCGTCGAGCCGCCTGCCCATCTCGTCCTGCGCCGTGTCGGCGCGCCGGACGAACTCCTCGTGGACGCCGTCCACGCGTTTCGAGACGTCCTCGTGGATCCCGCCCACCTGCTTGGCGATCTCGTTGTGGACCGCCTCGACCTGCTTGGTGACGTCGGTGTGCACCGACTCGACCCGGCGGGACACTATGTCGACCTGCGTGGTGAACTCGTCGAGCGCCGAGTCGACCTTCCTGGTGACGTCGTCGTGGATGCCCTCGACCCGCTTGCGCACGTCCTCGTGCACGCTCTCGACCCGGCGGGAGAACTCGTCCATGCGCTTGGTGACGTCGCCATAGGCCGAATCGGCGATCTTGGACATCATGTCCTTGACCTCGTCCCGGTCGGGACGGGCCCGCAACTCGTCGATCACCGGGTCCACGGCCTCGGTCAGCCGCTTCTCGAGCGCGTCGAAGCGGTCGGTGTGGTCGGCGTAGGGCCGCTGGACCAGCTCGGTCAGCTTGCGGTGCAGCTCGCCTATCTCGAGGGCGGCGGGCAGCTGGGCGATGCGCTGGTTCACCGAGTCGAGCCGGCCGGTGACGCCTTCCAGCTTGCCGTCCACCCCGTCCAGCCGGCCGCTCACGCCCTCGACCCGGCCGTTGACGACATCGAGCCCCTGCTCGATGCGGTCGCCCATCTCGCCGAGCGACTGGTCGACCCGCGCGGTGACCCCGTTGACGGAGTGCTCGAGCTTCTCCGAGCGATGCCCGAGCTCGGCCAGGGACTTGTCGAGCCGGTTGAAGCGGACCGACGCGGCCTCCATGCTCCCCTGGAGCTTGTCGAGCCGCTTGCCCATGTCCATGATGCGCTGCGTCGACTGCTGCGTGGCGTCCACGATCTGCTGTGCGGAGTCCACGACCGCCTGCAGCCGGGACAGCCCCTCGTCGACGTTCTCGGCCACCACTCCGACGTCGGCCCACAGCGCGGGAAGCTCGGCGACCGGTTTGACCCGTTCGCCAACGGCCTCGATGTGCTCGGCGAGCCCCTCCGCCCACTCCGGCGGCTTGGCCGAGAGTTCGTCGACCTGTCCCCGTACGCCGTCCAGCTGGCCGGTCAGGCCGCTGAGCTCGCGCTCCCGGACTTCGCGGAGCAGCCACTCCATGCCTTCGAGCCGCTGGCGTATCTCATCCAGCACCTGACCCTGTGAGCGCTGTTCATACACGTCGTCCTGCGCCGCACGGGCGAGCAACTCCCGCATCCGGTCCGAGACCGGCTGACCCCCCGTCTGCAGGAAGTTGTGATTGGTTTCCACCCGATGCTCCTTCGTGTGCCGTCCACGGAAAATGGCAGCGGCATTGAATCGTGAAAAGCTCACTGTAGTGCGTGCACGGAGTGCTCATAAGCGAGAGTGGAAAAGGTGGTCAATTCCGCGCTGAATACGAGCGTTATCCTAGTGGAGCGATATGCCATCCGCTGTCCAAGTGCCGGGTAATATGTCGTTTTCCAGGTGTCGTGCAGGGGATCGGGTCATCCGCGCCGGTGCCGCCCCTCGTAGACCTGCCGCGGGTAGCCGTTGACGCCCGGCCCCGCGACCGGCGGGCCCGGGGGCCCGACCGGGCCCGGATGAGCGACGGGTCCGGGGACTCCGCCGTCGAGGAGACGTGCGAGTTCCGCCTCGCCGAGGAACACGCCGCGGCAGGTGGCGCACTGCTCGACCACGATGCCGCTCCGCTGGAAGCTCGCCATTCCAGCGTGGCACTTGGGGCAGTGCAAGGCCACCTCCGCCATCGTTGATCCCCATTCATCTGCGCGCTCCGGCGGGCACATCCCTTTCCCGCGCCGCCGTCACGACGTCACCGCCGTTCCGGTGATCCTAGGCAGAGGGTCCCGTTAAGGCCGGAGGATTTGCTCGACCGTGGTGCGTTGACCGTCAGGACTTGGCATTTCCAGGGCAGGTGAGATCTTTGGTCGAATATTTTCACGTCGCCATACGTAATGGGATTCCGCGTGATAACGCCGCTGTTTTAGCGCGGCTTTCGAAAAAGCGATCAGTCAATAGGATCACCGGCGCCGGCCGGGGCGGGCCCGGAGGTCGCCCCGAGGTCCCTCGGAGGTTCGGGGGCGTCTGTGTTGACGGGCCACTGGGCACCGCATATCTTCATGACTGGCACTCTCAACGTGAGAGTGCCAATAAGCGACGAGGTCGGTCTGGCACCGCGACGGCAGGCCGGTCCAACGTCGCCTCTCTACAAACGTGCGGCTGGTCCAACCGGCCAGCCGAGGATCGCAATCGAAGGGGAGGTCAGATCGTGACGACCGCCACCAAGGTTGTTCTCAAGCCGCTCGAAGACCGCATCGTGGTCCAGCCGCTTGAGGCCGAGCAGACCACCGCGTCGGGCCTGGTCATTCCAGACACGGCCAAGGAGAAGCCCCAGGAGGGCACAGTCCTTGCCGTGGGCCCGGGCCGGTGGGACGACGAGGGCAAGAAGCGGATTCCGCTCGACGTCAAGGTGGGTGACGTCGTGCTGTACAGCAAGTACGGCGGCACCGAGGTGAAGTACAACAACGAGGAATACCTCGTTCTCTCGGCTCGCGACGTGCTCGCGATCATCGAGAAGTAATCACGCAAGACCTGATGCAGCCGCCCCGGTCATCCCGTCGAGGGGTGGCCGGGGCGGCTGCGTTGTGACCGGACGCGCGCAGTGCGTTCAACAGATCGAGAGGACTTTCATGACGAAGATCCTGGAGTTCGAGGAGGACGCTCGCCGCGCTCTGGAGCGCGGCGTCAACGCCCTTGCGAACGCCGTGAAGGTGACGATCGGCCCCCGTGGCCGCAACGTCGTCATCGACAAGAAGTTCGGTGCTCCCACCATCACCAACGATGGTGTGACCATCGCCCGTGAGATCGAGCTCGAGGACCCGTACGAGAACCTGGGTGCTCAGCTCGCCAAGGAAGTCGCCACCAAGACCAACGACGTCGCGGGTGACGGCACCACGACGGCTACCGTCCTGGCGCAGGCGCTCGTGCGCGAGGGCCTGCGGAACGTGGCCGCCGGCGCCTCGCCGCTGTCGCTCAAGCGCGGCATCGACACCGCCGCGAAGTACGTCTCCGACCAGCTGCTCAAGATCGCGCGTGAGGTCGAGGAGAAGGGCGAGATCGCACACGTCGCGACCATCTCGGCCCAGGACTCCAAGATCGGCGAGCTCATCGCCGAGGCTTTCGAGAAGGTCGGCAAGGACGGTGTCATCACCGTCGAAGAGGCCCACACCATGGGCCTGGAGCTGGAGTTCACCGAGGGTCTCCAGTTCGACAAGGGCTACATGTCACCGCACATGGTGACCGACGCCGAGCGCATGGAGGCCGTCCTCGAGGACTCCTACGTGCTCATCGTCGAAGGCAAGATCTCCAACGTCACGGAGTTGTTGCCGCTGGCCGAGAAGGTCGCCCAGAGCAAGAAGCCGCTGCTGGTCGTGGCCGAGGACGTCGAGGGCGAGGCGCTGGCACTGCTGGTCGCCAACAAGATCCGCGGCACCTTCCTCAGCGTCGCCGTCAAGGCACCCGGCTTCGGCGACCGGCGCAAGGCCATGCTCGGTGACATGGCGGCCCTCACCGGCGGCCAGGTGGTCAGCGAGTCCATCGGACTCAAGCTCGACAGCGTAGGCCTGGAGGTGCTCGGGACTGCCCGCCGCATCACCATCACCAAGGACGCGACCACCATCGTCGACGGTGCCGGTGACGAGCAGGACATCGCCGGCCGCATCTCGCAGATCAAGGTCGAGATCGAGAACAGCGACTCGGACTGGGACCGCGAGAAGCTGCAGGAGCGCCTGGCCAAGCTCTCCGGCGGGGTCTGTGTCCTTCGCGTCGGTGCTGCCACCGAGGTGGAGCTCAAGGAGAAGAAGCACCGCCTCGAGGACGCCATCTCGGCGACCCGCGCGGCGATCGAGGAGGGCATCGTCGCCGGCGGCGGCAGCGCTCTGGTGCACGTCTCCAAGGAGGGCTTCGACGCGCTCGGGCTGTCCGGCGACGAGGCCACGGGAGCCGAGGCCCTGCGCCGCTCCCTGGTCGAGCCGGCCCGCTGGATCGCCGAGAACGCCGGCCAGGAGGGCTACGTCGTCGTGGCCAAGATCCAGGAGATGGCCAGCGGCCACGGCTACAACGCCGCGACCGGTGAGTACGGCGACCTGGTGGCCCAGGGCGTCATCGACCCGGTGAAGGTCACCCGCTCGGCGGTCACCAACGCCGCCTCCATCGCGGGCATGCTGCTCACCACCGAGGTGCTCGTGGTGGAGAAGCCGGCCGAGGACGAGCCGCAGGCCGGTGGCCACGGCCACGGCCACGGCCACTGATCCGTTCTCTCGCCGCGAAGGCCCCCGCCGATATTCGGCGGGGGCCTTCGTGCTGGGTGCTCGGGTGCGGCCTGGAACGGTCCGAAGGAACGCTCCGGATCCGATCGGGCGCAAAGTGTCACCGAACCGGGCCTCCCTGGGCACTGTGACCATTCCGTTGTCATCAAGAGTGCAGACACGCCGGATCTCGCTAGGCATCATGCTGAACGTGACCGAGGGAGCCATCGCTGGGGCCGTGACCCCCCGCGCCGCCGAGCGGGCGGGTGCGGGGCCTACGGCGAGATCCGACGAAAGTGACCTCAAACGACTGGCCAATCTCGCCGTCCAGGGCGACGCCGGCGCGATCGAGGTGCTGATCGGCGAGGTCCGCCCCATGATCGTGCGGTACTGCCGGGCGCGGCTTGGCCGGGTCTCCGGTCACTACCACATCGCGGACGACGTGGCGCAGGAGGTCTGCATCGCGGTGCTGTCCGCGCTGCCGCGCTACCGCGACATGGGAAGGCCCTTCGCCTCCTTCGTCTTCGGCATCGCCTCGCACAAGATCGCCGATGCGCTCCGCAGCGCGATCCGCGCCGCGGTGCCGACCGAGGACCTGCCGGACGGCCCGGACGACCGCCCGGGTCCCGAAGAGACGGTCGTGCGCCACACCGAGGCGGAGCGGGCCAAGACCCTTCTCTACCGCCTGCCCGATCACCAGCGTGAGCTGGTGATGCTCAGAGTCGTCGCAGGCCTGTCGGCCGAGGAGACCGGTAATGTCCTCGGCATGTCGGCGGGTGCGGTTCGGGTGGCACAGCACAGGGCTCTCGCCCGGCTCCGGGCGATGGCGACCGAGGAGTCGATGGCTTGACGGAGGAGCGCAGCGGCGAGCCGATCGACTTTTCCTCGAAGGGTCGCGCGATTCCGCTGGACATCAGTGCCATCCGCGTCACCGACGATGTCGTCGAGGAGTTGTCACTACGCCGCTTTGCGCCTTCAGATGCCGAACCGGGCGCGCCTTTCGCGGCGGCGGCCGGCGATCCGGCGGTCCGGCTGCTCCAGTCGCTGATCTCCGACGTGGACCAGGGCGCCCCGCCGCTGGCGACGGAGCGGCGCGCCATGGCGTC
>JAOPYH010000029.1 GCA_025964715.1 Streptosporangiaceae bacterium
CGAGACTCGTGAAGACGCCTCGCGAGTCGCCAATCAGACAACTTTCGGGCTGAGTTCAGCGTTGTGGACAAACGATTCCGATGATGAAGAATATTTCGTCGCGGAGCTCGACACAGGCGCAGTCTTCATTAACGGAATGACTGTCTCGTACCCTGAGCTGCCATTCGGCGGAATCAAAGACTCGGGTTACGGGCGGGAGCTGGCAGCTGCCGGGATCAGGGAATTTTGCAACCTGAAAACGATCTGGAAGGCGTAGCTTCGTCGGCCCCGCTGTCGCTCCCCGGCGCCTGCTTACCTTCCCTCGGCCCTCCTGCACGTCAGAGCCGTGCGTATCGAGCCCGCACGAAGCTGTAAAGACCGTACGCAATCAGCCCGGCCCCGACAACCGTGAGGATGACCGCGCCGAAGGGCAATTGCAACAGTGTCTTCAAGGCGCCATCCAGCCCGGTCGCCTTGGCAGGGTCGACGGTGAGAGCTGCGACGACGAAGAGCCCTCCGACGACCGCTAGCGCAACTCCTTTAGCCACATATCCGAATACTCCCAGTGCGACAGTTGCGCGGCCCGCCCCACCGTGCGGTAACGACAGGTCGCGGCGGAACCGGCGCGACAAACCCTTCACCAAGAGGTACACGCCGACGCCGAAGATAGCGACACCGATAGCGGCAGCCAGCACCACTCCTCCCGGACTAGCGAGGAGCCCAGCATCCGAACCACTCGTCGTGCTGGCGGCGCTGGTAGATCCTCCGCGCGCGAAGGTGAGTGCGGTGAACGCTAAGACGAGATACACGAGGCCTTTCGCGAAATTCTGCACAAACCCGGAGAACCGTTTGCGGACTCCGCGACGAAGCGAGAGGAATGAACTCACGATCAGCCAGAGGCCCAAGGCGGTCAAGCCCACTACGGTCGCCCACAACAAGAGCGCTCCGCCCGGAAGGCTAGCAAGTTGCGCCAACGCTCCTGACTGATCTGCCTCGTTTTGGCCCACCCCCGCGGCCACCTGAATCGCAATCAATCCGATGAGAAGGTGAAGAACGCCGCTGACCGCAAAACCTGCCCGCGCCATGGCACGCCAAGGCTTACTGTAAAGGGCAGTTTGTGCCGCGTTTTCAGCTGATGCAGTCACTCACCCATTGTATCTGGCGCTGCTTTAGCTGAATATGAAGACCAACACTTCCCACGAATAGCGGAAACACGAAAGCTATACCGGATGCTAAACAAGAACGAACGAACAGAATGACTCGATCCACGAACACCCCCCCGGGACGCATTCGGGCCTTTCACGAAAAGTTTGTCGTCGAAGAGCGGTATGTGCCCGCCCGAACGCGCCGCAATTTCTACTTCACCGCCGGATTGCTCGCTCTCGTCGGGGTGGTCGTGTTCGTTGTCACGCTCGCGAACGTCTTGCAGCGCGACGACATCGCAACAATCGACGCACCCATCGAAGCGTGGCTGGACTCATCCCGCACAGACACCGTTACGGTCATCATGATCGCTCTAGCGATCATCTTCGGCCCTCTCGTATTGCCGATAATCATCCTGATCGTGACGGTGACCTGGGGCATCATTGCCAAACACATTTGGCGCCCGCTTCTGCTCGCGGGCGGCACCCTCACCGGCGTCATAATCGTACAAATCGTGACCCGGGTGGTCGGACGGAGCCGGCCACCAGTGAACCTCATGCTCTTCGGGGCCGATCCGACGTACTCGTTCCCTTCGGGACATGTAGTTGGAACTGCTGACTTCCTCCTCATCCTGACCTACTTGATTTATTCGCGTCGATCTCGACCGTGGGCGATGGTTGTGGCGTACCTTGTCTCGTCCGTCATCATCGTGCTGCTGGCGACGTGCCGAGTGTACTTGGGCTACCACTGGGCGACAGACGTGATCGCGTCAATATCGATCTCACTGGTCATCCTCGGAAGTGTCATCGCGATTGACACCCGGCGAACCGTGCGGATTCCGGGAGAACAGATCACAGGCAGATACTCCATCGCGCAGACCGACGGCACGTAGACCGGCGTGCCGTAAAGTGCATCGGGTGGGCAACTACGACGCTGGTTACTGGTTCCTGAGTCGCGCTGAGCGCGGCAATGTGGCCACAGAAGTGCACGCGGGCGCGCGCGGTTCGCTGCCGTGGTCGGAGGGCAACCTCGTGCGGCCCTTGATTCATGGAGCGACGTATTTTGCTCGGTTGCACCAGGAGCTCTCGGCTTTGCGCGCTGGCGACCGCGTGTGGTTCACCGACTGGCGCGGCGATTCCGACGAGCGGCTGTTGACCGAGGGGCCAGCGATCGGCGAGCTCCTCGCGAGCTTGGCTAAGGCTGGTGTAGAAGTGCGGGGCCTTGTCTGGCGCTCACACGGAGAGCGCGTTTCGGCCCCTATCAGTGGTCGTTCGAACGAACTCCTGGGCCGTAAGATCAACGAGGCTGGCGGCGAAGTTCTGCTCGATCAGCGCGTACGCGTGTTCGGCTCTCATCACCAGAAGCTGTTCGTCATCCGGCACCGCGACGATTCGTCGCGTGACGTCGCGTTCGTCGGCGGACTCGATCTCGGCCACAGCCGTCGCGACGACGCCGGTCACGCGGGAGACCCGCAAGCGGTCAGTATGGATTCGCGGTATGGAAACCGACCGCCGTGGCATGATGCCGCCCTTGAATTGCGTGGACCCGTGGTTGCAGACGTGCTGGCGGTGTTCGCCGAAAGGTGGAACGACCCGCATCCGCTCGATCGACGAACCCCATACCGGATGCTGCTGCAACGCCTCGCCCACATGCCACGGCACCCCAAACCTCTGCCCGAAAGCGCGCTGCCGCCCCCGCCCGCTGGCCCGCACGCCGTACAGTTGCTGCGCACCTACGGTGTGAAACATCCGCCATTCCCGTTCGCACCAGCCGGGGAGCGCAGCGTTGCCCGCGCTTACACGAAAGCGTTTGCGCGGGCCCGTACCTTGATATACATCGAGGATCAATACCTCTGGTCGGCAGAAGTCGCAACCGCTCTCGCCGAGGCCCTCAGCAACAATCCCGAGTTGAAGGTGATCGCGGTCGTACCCCGATACCCTGACGCCGACGGGCCTGTAGCGGGACCACCCAGTCGTCTCGGGCAACTGCGCGCACTCGAAAAGTTGTATCACGCCGGACCCGGCCGAGTCGGTGTGTTCGACCTTGAAAACACCCTTGGCACCCCGATTTACATTCACGCCAAGATCTGCATCATCGATGACAGCTGGATGACATGCGGTTCAGACAACTTCAATCGTCGATCATGGACCACCGACAGCGAACTCAGCTGCGCCGTCTTCGACACAGCCGAGGTGCACCAGGCAGCAGGTGCAGGCGCCTCCGACCACGTCAGCAAAAGTTCTGTCAGTCTGGCGCGCGACTTGCGCATCGACCTCTGGGCAGAACACCTTGGCCGAGAACGCAACGATCCGTTGCTTCTCGACCTCGCTGCCGGGCTCGAACTATGGAACACGGCGGCCTCAGAGCTAGACGATTGGCACGAGGCGGTTCGCAGTTCGACAAAGCCGACCGGGCGCGTGCGCCATCACACTCCCGAACCGGTCTCCGGCTTCCAAAGATTCTGGTCTACGCCCATTATCCGCCTCGTCATGGACCCCGACGGCCGACCCCGACCTCTACGTGGCACGGCACAGTTCTAAACCGGGAGCGTACGCGTCACGGTACGGGTTCGGCCGTGCCGCAGACTTCGTTTGGTTAGTCGGTGTCGGCGGGGACGCGGACTTTCAGCGCGCCTGGTTCAATCCAGGCGTTGAAGGCGCTGGCCTTACCGAACCCGTCCCCGTCGAGTTCGATCTCTTCCGGGCGTGACAATCGGGCGATGAACCTTCGGCCCGTTTGATAGTGCAGGTCTTTGTCGTTCTTTTGCTCCCCGGTGAGTGCCTTCCCGGCTTTCGTGCGGCGCACGATCCCATTGAGCCAGGCGACCTTGGCCCACACCCGGATCCAGCCGAGAACACCGCCCGGTCGCATAAAGAGGAGGTCGAACAGTCCGTCATTAATGACCGCGTCCGGCATCAAAAGAATGTTCCCAGGCAGTGACCCGCAGTTGCCGATGATCACGGTATGCACGGTCGAGCGTTTGGGCGGTTCGTCGTCGAGCTTGAAACGAAGATGCAGTTCGTTGGGGTCGCGCAGCGATTTGCTGATTGCGCCGACATACGCGGCGATGCCGGCTTTGGCTTTGAGGTCGTCGTCGGTGTTAGCGATCATTTTCGCGTCGATGCCCATCCCCGCCATCACTACGAACACGTGCAGGTCGCGGGTCTTGTCTGGCCGTTCAATATCGATAACGCCCAGATCGATTGCACGGTCAACACCGGTAAAGGCGGCCTCGACAGAGCCAGGTAAGTCGTCGAGGGTGAGTTTCAAGTTACGGGCGAGGAGGTTGCCGGTACCCGATGGGAGCACTGCAACCGCGACGCTGGTTCCGCGAAGCGCTTCAGCGACCGCGCGGACCGTCCCATCTCCGCCTGCAGCGATCACAAGGTCAACACCCAGATCGATGGCCTGCTTCGTGACGCCTTGACCAACGTCTTCGATCGAGGTCTCCAGCCAGATCGACTCGCCCCACCCTCCATCCCGTGCAGACGAGTTCACGGCATCGCGTAGCGCATCGAGGTCGACTTTGATCGGGTTGTAGATCACTGCAGCGGTCTTCATACGAAAAATCATCCAATCGAAATGCGGATCAGGTGCTCGAACTCACGTTGAAGGGCGAACGGTGGGCGCGGTCATTTCCACTGTTGTTTGGAGGCTGAGTTGGCGGAGTTCGAGCTGGCTGACAACGAGCGCAGCAAGATCTTCGAGGTTCGCGACCTCGGCGTCGCTGACAACACCAGGAATGAAATCGAGCACACTGAGGGTACCGATCACGGCTCCGTTATGACGTCGGAGGGGCACGCCGACGTAGAACCGCAGACCCAGCGGGCCTGTGACGAGCGGACTGTCTTTGGCGCGGTCATCTTCGCGTCCGTCTTCGATGATGACGGGCTCGCTGCTAGGAGCCGACGCGCTAGAGAGATCGATCTGCCGGGCTATCTCGTCGACCGCGTCACCATAGTGCGATCGAAACCACGTCCTATCCCGGTCGACGACACTCACGATCGCAATGGGAGCGGAAAACAGCCGCGCTGCCATCGCGGTTACCCGATCCAGCGCCTCGTTGGGTAACGCCTCAAGGGTAACTGAACGTGCTAGTGCGGCGGCGCGCGTTTCCTCGTTGGGGAAAAATGGCTGAAGAACGTCTTCCTTGTGGCGACCGCTTTCGGCGATGACTACTTGATTGAGGGCCGCGACGAGTTCGTGGCGTTGCGGCCGGTTGTTGGGATGACGATCTGTCATCGCGGTGAGTAGACGCTGCCAGAGCTCAGGTAGTTCCTCGGGTATGACGGGGTCGCGTTCGAGGCGTGCCATGGCTGACTCGACGGCGCTGCCGGGAAACTCGAGCTGACGGGTGAAGCATTGCAACAGCACCAGTCCGAGAGAGTACACGTCTGTGGCGGCAGAGATTGTCGTACCCGACGCCTGCTCTGGGCTGAGATACCCGGCGGTACCTGTAGTAACCCCCTGGGCGGTGAGGCGCTCTAGGTCATCGGCCAGGGCTATACCGAAATCTGTGAGCTTGGCGCGCGCTCGGGAGGAACCATCACGGTAATTGACCAACAGGATGTTGGAGGGCTTGATGTCCCGATGGATCACATTCCTGGCGTGCATGTAGTCAAGCGCTTCGGCCATGTCGTAGCCGATTTCGGCGATGTGCCGTCCCGATAGACGCGATCCGCTGGTGAGGTGCACGTGAAGATCCGGGCCATCGACGAGGGCCATCACGAGGTAGCGGTTCGCCCGACCGTACTCATCGGGTTCGGCGCCAGCATCGAACAACTGAACCAAAGCGTGGTGGTCCAATGAGGCGAGGACTGCAAGTTCACTATCGACTCTGCCCGACTGTGCCTGGGCGGTGTGGAAGAGTTTGATGGCGACATCGCGGCCGAGTTCTTCATCGCGCGCCCGGAAAACAGTGGCCATGCCGCCGTTTCCAATGGATTCGATCAGCCTGTAACGATGTCCGAGCACTTTATCGATCGGTTGATCCTCAGCCTTCTCGTCCACGAGATCACCTGCCCATATGCGTGCCGCTCGACCGGCCGGCGAGCTTCGGCCGTTAGACGAGGGGGTCGTCACGGTCGGTCGTGCGCCGGGATACCTGCTCACCACTAACTGGATCCACAGCTGACCGGGTGGTTGTCGTGCTCCGGCTGCGTCTGGTGATCAGTGCGATACCGATAATGATGCCGATCACGCCGGCAGCCATCAGGATGTACCCGACAAGGTGCAGGTCAATGAAGGAGACCTGAACGTTGACGGCGAACGCCAAGATCGCGCCGACGATGAAAAGGAAGATGCCAGTTCCGAGACTCATAGTTGTTTCCTGCTTTCGTTGCTCATGATGTACCCGCTCGATATGAGCGGGAGAAGTCGACTAGACGCGGCGGTTGCCTGTCAGGAACCGCAGCAGGAAGACGATCAATGCGATGACAAGGAGCACGACTCCGACCCAGATCAGGAAGCTCAGGGTAGGAGCGATTCCACCGGTGATAAGCAAAACGATCGCGATGACAGCGATGATAGCCACGAGAATGTTCATGCGAATGACCTCTGTTCAGGCAGACTCGCGAAAAGCGAGTGTGACGAAAGTGGCTCCCGATTAGGAGTCAACCGACATTAGCAACTAGTTCATTGGTCTAGCCATCGCCTTGACATGCGGCCCCGGATGAGGCAGGATACCGATCCCTACGCGATACCGATCTGGTCGACAGTTGCCTTCATGCGGGTCAGGAATCGTGTCACGATTCGTGCTTCATCCACGGTCAAATTCTGGCTTGCTTCAGCCATGTGACGCTGGGCCACGGCGAGCATCGGGCCCGTGTCACCTTCGGCTGTTGCTGTGGGAACGATTTCGCTAGAGCGCCGGTCGGTGAGGTTCTCGCGGCGTTCAATGAAGCCGCCCGACTCGAGGCGGCGCAAGAGCACACTCGTTGAGGCGCTGGAGATACCGAGGTAGCGGGTGATGTCCTTCGACGCGATGGGGTTCCCGGCCGTTCGCTGGTCAAGAATGAAGCGCAACGCCAGGAGGTCGTTCTCACCAAGCCCCATCGCTGTGCCGGTGCGCCGCCGCATCGCAGCCTCAGCAGCCCGGTACATGTGCAGCGCTTCCAGCACGTCCGTATTGGAAGCGGACGGCTCAGGTATCTGCGCCGAATCGTGGGGGTGTGCGCCTGCTCTGACCAGGTCGGTGTAGTCAAATGGGTCAGTCACAAGAACCAGTCTGATCATGATTTGCTAGTTTGGCTAGCCATTCGAGTGATCTGCAGCGAGAATCAAGAATCGGCGGCTGGAAGGAAGTCATGGGTTCCGACGAAAGCGTGTGGGTCGGCAGGGTGCTCGCCGGCCGCTACACGGTGACTGCGCGTATCGGCTCCGGCGGTATGTCGACCGTGTACCAAGCGGAAGATCTCCAGTTGGGCCGGGACGTCGCCGTGAAGCTTTTCAACCCCGGCGAGGCGCGAGATGACTCCCGGCGGCGCGGCGAAGTCGACGTACTGGCACGACTGAACCACCCAAACCTCGTCACAATGTATGACGCACATCTCGCATCCGGTGACGAAACAATCCCCAGCTTCCTCGTCATGGAGCTCGTCAACGGGCCAGACCTCCGAACAACCCTTGACCACGGCCCGCTTCTCGGGCCGGTCGCCGCGCAGATCGCCACAGATATCGCTGAAGGATTAGCGGCGATGCACGCTCTTGGAATCGTGCACCGCGACCTGAAGCCGGCAAACATCCTGCTCGCCCCAACCGGTCTGCCGGCCCCGACCCACCGGGCGAAACTCGCCGACTTCGGCATCGCGCACCTCATCGGCGCCGATCGGATGACCACCGTCGGCACCATCATCGGGACGGCCGCTTACCTAAGCCCGGAACAAGCGTCCGGCGCAGACCCCGGCCCGGAAGCCGACGTCTACGCTCTCGGACTCGTTATTCTCGAAGGCCTTACCGGGCGTCGAGAATACCCCGGCACCATCGTGGAAGCCATGAGCGCACGAGCTACACGGGACCCCGCGGTCGGCAGCGAACTGCCGGCCAGCTGGGTGTCACTGATCACCCAGATGACAGCCCGCGACCCCGCAGCCAGGCCAACGGCCCTAGACGTTGCCATCCGCACACGAGCCATCAGCCCAGAGCTCGCCACATGGGACGGCGTGATGGCCGATCCCACTGCCGCGGATGCCACTGCCGCGGTGGCAGCCCCGACGCTCAGGATGCCCGAAACCTCTGCAACTGTAGAAACTGCCCCTTTTGGTTCGCTGTCATCACCCCCCGAGTTACCACTGAGTCCGCGGCGAACGAACCGTAAACGCGCAATCGGTTTCATAATCGCGGCATCTGTCTTACTGATTGTTGGTATCGTCTGGGCGGGCGGAGCATGGCTGACCACTTCCGCGACCGATCCCGCGCAGCTAGGGCCTGCACCTAGTCAAACCGAGAGCACGACGAGTGTCCCAGCAGATGCACCCTCACCGGCACCATCCCAAACCTCAGCACCATCCGGCACCCCTTCAGAGTCCACCACAGTCGATTCGCCAGCCCCAACCGTAGCGCCGTCATCAGCAGTTCCCACCGAAGCGCCCGCTTCCGTGGCACCGACCACAGGCGACGGAAACGGCAACGGAAACGGCAACGGAAACGGAAAGGGCAATGGAAAGGGGTGAATGGTGCGAGAGCCTTCAACTGCGATCTGCGCTCTGACGTGCTCAGGGGCACCTTTGCCGCTGGAGGCTGGGATGAGCCGGGGCTCGCACTTATTGC
The DNA here is from genome assembly GCA_025964715.1 of Streptosporangiaceae bacterium. Taxonomy (GTDB): domain Bacteria; phylum Actinomycetota; class Actinomycetes; order Streptosporangiales; family Streptosporangiaceae; genus Actinomadura_C. Next base: position 8,890 of record JAOPYH010000029.1, read on the forward strand.
GGGTACCGCGCCGGAGCCTTACCGAAATACTCATCGCTGCTTGTGATGGCCGAACGCAGACCCGAGTCGCCGATCTGCAACGCGACCCTCACCCAGCCCTCGAGCCCGGTCTGGTCAGGCGCTCGGCTTCAGCGAATGCCACCGCTTCCTCGAGGGCCTGCCGGTATGCCCCGCCGAGGATGGCGACGTGCTCCTCGCCGAACACGAGCGGCGGTCTCACCTTGAGCACGTTCTCGTGCCCTCCTGAGACGCTCGTGAGCACCCGGCGCATGCGCAGTCCGTTCGTGACTCGACTGGCGAACTCGGCGTCCGGATGAAGGCTCCCGTCGGTTCGCACGAACTCGATGCCGGCATACAATCCGGCCCCCCGAACCTGCGCCACGGCGTCAACGCCCTCGCTGGCCGCACGGATCGTCTCTCTCAGGAGTCCCCCGATCCGCTCGGAGTTGTCGACGAGCCCACCGCCCACTTGTGCCAGCACCTCCCGCGCCGCGCTCATGCCGACCTCGGCGCCCGCGAACGTGTTGAAGTAGCGCACGTCCGTGCCGAATCGGCCGAAGACTTCCTCCGACCCGACGAGACCTGACACGGGCATCCCGTTCGCCATGGGTTTACCCAGCACCACCAGGTCGGGCACCAGCCCGTGCCGGATGAACCCCCACCATGTGCCGAGCCTGCCGAAGCCCGCCTGCACTTCATCGGCGGTGAAAAGACCCCCGTGTTCACGCACGACCGTGGCGGCCCGCGCGAGGAATCCGGTGGGCTCGAGCTGAAGGCCGTCGCTCGACAGGGCTGTGTCTGCGATCATGCCCGCGAATCGGATGCCCCGCTCCGCGAACACCGCGATGGCGCGTTCCACCCGCTCGGCGAATCCAGCGGCGGATGTCGCGGGATCATCTCGAAGCGTGTCAGGCGCGTCGACCACGACCGTGGAGAGGGGGAGTGCGTTGTTCTGCCCGAGGCTCGGCGAGATCTCTGCGGCGGCCGAGGTCGTGCCGTGATAGGCGTTGCGCGTGACTATGATGCCCTGCCCGCCGGTCGTATAACGCATGACCCGGAGTGCGAGATCTACCGCCTCGCTTCCCGAGCACGCGAATGCGACCCTGTCCAGTTCGGCGGGAAAGCGGGCGAGGAGTTCCTCTGCGTAGTCGATGTTGAGCTCATTGAGGTAGCGCGTGTGCGTGTTGAGTGTTCGCATCTGCCGGGAGACGGCCTCGGCGACAGCGGCGTTCGCGTGCCCGACGACCGGCACGTTGTTGTAGGCGTCGAGATAAGACCGACCCTCGCCGTCGAAGAGGAACACGCCCTCTGCGCGCACGAAACTCACCGGCGACTCATAGAAAAGTCGGTACATTGGGGCGAGCGAGTGCATCCGCCGGTCGAGCAGACTTCGCTCCCGCTCGGAGAGCTCCGCCGAACCGGCCGCGTCGAACGCGTTGGCCATATGTGTGCCGACAGCCACAGCAGTCCTCTCTCGTCTGAGTTATATCCTAGTATTGGTGACCAATATGAGAACTAATGCGCTACTGAGCATCGATGTCGTTTCTGACACCCTTCGCCAGGGGTATGGCTTCGCGGCCACCGCACTCACACGGCTCGGAAGCGACATTGCAGACACCTTCTCCTTCGAGGCAGCCGGGGCTCGCTACGTCGCGAAGTTCCACCGCATCGACACCGTCACGACGCTGGAGTTGTTCGATTGGCAGGGCGGCGTGCAGCAGCTCCTCTCTGCGGCCGGTCAGCCCGTGCCGAGCTGCATCACCGCCTTCAATGGGCATTCGGCCTTCGCACGGGACGACGATCAGGGTTCCGTGGCCGTGCAGGTCATGGGCTGGCATGCCGGCGAGCCGCTGCTGCAGGTCACGACAGACCCACCGCTTCATCGGCGGCTCGGCGTCACTGCTGGTCGATTCCACAAGGCTCTGCAGTTCGCGCCCCTGCCACCGTCGCTCGTCATCCATGATTGGGATGTGCGCCGTCTCGAAGAACGCCTCCGCGACTGCGTGTCGCGTCTACCTCGCTCCCGCACGCGGGAGATCTGCGGGTGGGCACTCGACGCCCTGGAACTCTCCAGGACGACGGAGCGCCTGGGGGAATTGCCGGCCGCGATCATCCATCAAGACCTCAACGACTCCAACATCCTCCTCACGCCTCAGCGCGAAGTCGCCTGCATCCTCGACTTCGGTGACATGACGTTCGGGCCGCGCGTCGCCGAGGTTGCGGTGCTCGCCGCCTACGTCTCCCGTCGGTCCGAGGATCCCGCCCGTGCGATCGACGAGGTTCTCGGGGGCTTCATCTCCGAGGTCGCGATTGAGGAGGCGGAGACCGAGGTCGTCGTTCCGCTCGTGACGGGCCGACTGGCGCTCAACCTCGCCTCCAACGCCTTGCGGCTCGGCGCGGGTCATCGCGCGGAGTATGCGAACGAGCGGATCGCAGGATCGTTGGAGGCCCTCGAACGCCTCGCGAGTTCCGCCCTGCCGAGTGACGCATGACAGACCACGAGCCCGAGCGAGCGCCGGCCAGCGCCCCGGAAACCATAGCCGCCGCCCTGCGCACCGAGATTCTCGCTCTGCGCTGGCCACCGGGCACCCCGCTGCGTGAAATCGCTCTCAAGGAGAAGTACGGCGTCTCGCGTCGATCGGTGCGTGAGGCGCTGCGCATTCTCGCCGTGCAAGGACTCGCGACCGTGCGTTTCAACGCGGGCGCGTCGGTGCGCGAACTGACGGCCGCCGACATCCACGAGCTCTACGGCATCCGCCGCGTTCTCGAGTCCGCGGGCGCTGAGAACTGCGCCGATGCATCCGACGAGGAGATCGCGAAGGTCGACGACGCCCTGCGCACGCTGGCGCAATCCGCGAACACGATCCCCGACTCCGAGGACTACGCCCAGCACGACATGGAGTTCCACGCGAGCGTCATCGGCCTGCTGGGAAACAAGCGCCTCCTCGCTGTCTTTGACGACGTTCGCGTGGGGATGGTCTACGCGATCAGGCTGCTGCACCACGACGAGGCGTCGAGCGCGCTGCGAGCGCAGCAGCAGCTCGCCGAGCACGCGGCGATCGCGGAGCGCATTCTCGCCCGCGACCCCGTCGGCGCGATGGCATCGGTGCGACGGCATATCGAGGTGAACGAGGCACGCCTGATCCTCCTGATGGAATCGTGATCTGATCGGACCTCCAGCGCAAGCGTAGTCACGATGAACGGTTGCTCGACGCTGGAACAGACATCCTCTTGCTAGGCTCGTCAGCCCTGATTTCGCCGCGATCGTCTACGGATTGGCAGCGGACGGCCAGGGCTCCGGGGCGCCGCTCGTACGGCGAACGATCAACTGCGGCCGCAGCACGATCTCAACAGGCTCGGCACCTGTTACGCCCTCGATCCGCTCGAGCAGGAGGTTGAAGGCGCGCCGGCCCATCTCTGCGGCTGGCTGGCGCACGGTGGTCAGCCCGACCTGGCGGAGGGATGCCGCTGGAACGTCGTCGACGCCGACGATAGCGACGTCTTCGGGCACGCGGAGCCCCGCGTCCATCACGGCGTCGATAGTGCCGAACGCGACGATGTCGTCGGCGCAGAACAGGGCGGTGGGGCGATCCGGGGCGGCGATCAACCGAGTCGCCAAGCGGTATCCGGAGTCCCTCGTGAACTGACCGTGCAGGATGCGATCCGCGCGCAGTTCGATGCCGCGTTCGCCGAGGCCCTGCCGGAAGCCCTTCATGCGGGCGCGGTTCGTCGAGGTGACCTCGAGACCGCCGATGAACCCCAGCTCGGTGTGCCCGAGATCGGCCAGGTGGGCAGCGACGACTCGGCCCGCCTCGAAGTTGTCGATGCGCACCGCGTCGGCGGAAACTCCCGCAGCGGTCCGGTTGACCATGACGACCGGGATCTGGTCCATATGGACCTTCGCGAGGGCTTCCTGGCCGTCGATGAGCGTGGAAGTCAGGATCGCGCCGTCGATCTGATGCTCGATGAGCAGGTCGAGGTACGACGCCTGCAGGTCCCGGTCCTCTTGCGTGTTGCAGAGGAGGACGTTGTACCCGTGCTGGGCCGCGATGCCGACGATCGACTCGATGACCTCGGGATAGAACGGGTTGGTGATGTTGGACACCACGAGTCCGATGAAATTGCTGCGGCCCGTGATGAGCGTTCGGGCTGCCGCGTTCGGCGAATACCCGAGCTTGTCCATCGCGGCGAGCACCCGTTCGCGGGTGGCTTGACTGATCCGTGCGCTGTCGTGGATGACGCGCGAGACCGTCGACTGAGAGACGTTCGCCTCACGTGCGATGTCCTTGCTGCTGGCCCGGTGCCGCCGACCGTTGCTGCCGCGATCGACCGGCTTGCCCTCGAGGTCCCCGTTATCCACTTTGCCCGCTCTCACCCCGATGCTTCTGCCGCCTGCTCGATTATGCAACGTTTTCCGTGCACCTGGTTCGAAGCCTCCGCTCCTGCGATACTACGTATGCACAGCGTTACCCGCAACCGCGCCGGGCATCGTGCGGGGCAACACGATGCCCGCCTCGACGCGGTCCGCGCCGTACTGCGGCTGGAAGCAGAGCGGCTTGGGCTTCGAAGGTGGCCCCGAGCAGGCGCAGAACTTCACCCGTTCGAAGGTCATCTGGCTGAGCCTGGACGTTACCTCGCCGCGCTATTGACTGTCCGCACGGAGACCGTGCGCGTCCGGCGCTCTCACTCTGCGCGGGCTCTCACTCTGGGCGGACAGTCCCGATCAGACCACGGCGGGCGTCTCGTCGGGGGCGGTCGCGAAATGGCAGGCGCTCGGGTGCAAGGCTCCGTTGCGCTCGATGAGGGCGGGCTGCTCGGTGCGGCAGATGTCCTGCGCCCGCCAGCAGCGCGTGTGGAAGCGGCAGCCGGGTGGGGGAGTATCGGGCTTGGGTACCTCACCCTGCAGCATTATCCGGGTCCGCTGGCCTCTACGGCTGGGATCGGGCTCTGGCGCGGCCGACAGGAGCGCCTGCGTGTAGGGGTGGCTCGGGTGACCGTAGACCTCCTCGACGCTCCCCGTCTCGACGATCCGGCCGAGATACATCACCGCGACCCGATCGCACATCTGCCTTACGACCGCGAGGTCGTGCGAGATCATCAGGAACGAGATGCCCGTCTCCCGCTGCAGGCGTCGCAGAAGGTTGACGATCTGGGCCTGAATCGACACGTCGAGCGCCGACAGCGGCTCGTCGAGCACGAGCAGCTTCGGCGAAAGCGCCAGAGCCCGGGCGATCGAGATGCGCTGGCGCTGTCCCCCTGAGAACTCGTGAGGGTAGCGGTTCGCCATGGTGGCGTCCATTCCGACGAGCTCCAGGAGCTCCTCGACGCGCCAGCGGCGCCGATCCCGCGGCGTGCCGTGCACTTGCAGCGGCTCGCTGATGATCGAGCGCACCGTCGTTCGGGGGTCGAGGGAGGCGAACGGGTCTTGCAGCACGATCTGCATGTCGCGCCGGCGGGTCGTCAGCTCCCGGCGCGAGAGCGTCGTCAGCTCCGTGCCTTCGAGCTTCACGGAGCCCGCCGTCGGCTTGATCAGCTGGAGGATCGCACGCCCGGTAGTGGATTTGCCGCAGCCGGTCTCCCCGATGAGCCCGAGTGTCTCGCCGCTGGCGATCTCGAGATCGAGCCCGCTCACCGCGTGGATCACCCCGGCCTTGCGCCGCAGAATGCGCGACCGGATGGGGAACTCCACCTGCAGGCCGGAGACCGAGAGCAGCGGTTCGCTGCCCTCATGGGCAGGGGTCCCGTCCTTCATCAGCAGATCAGTCATCGCTCGCCTCCCTGGCGCTCACGGACACCGGGACCTCACCCGCGAAATGGCATGCCACCTGCCTGTCGCCCTCCAGCTGCCTGCCGCCCTCGAACAGCGAGAGCACCGGAATGACCTCGGTGCACCGCGCGCGACCACGTGCCACATCGCAGCGGGGGGCGAACGCGCATCCCGGCGGTGGCGGGTCGAGTGTCGACGGCTGCCCGGGGATCGAATACAAGTCGTCGACCCGCTCGTCCAGACGGGGCAGGCTCTCCAGGAGCCCGCGCGTATAGGGGTGCAGCGGCTCGGCGAAGATCGGGCCGACGGCCGACTGCTCCACCAGCTTGCCCGCGTACATCACCATCACGCGATCCACGGTCTCGGCGACGATGCCCATGTCATGGGTGATCAGTACGATGGCGACACTTGTCTTCTGCTGCAGTTCTTGCAGCATCTCCAGAATCTGAGCCTGCACGGTCACATCCAGCGCTGTGGTCGGCTCATCGGCGATGAGCAGCGACGGCTCGTTGGAGAGCGCCATGGCTATCATCGCCCGCTGCCTCATCCCGCCGGAGAACTCGTGCGGGTACTGGCTCACTCGCACCGTGGGGCTCGGCACCCCCACGAGGTCCAAGAGCTCGATCGCGCGCTCGGCAGCCTTCTTGCGGGAGATCCTGCGGTCGTGTGCGCGGATCGCCTCTGTGATCTGCCACCCGATGGTCTGCACGGGATTGAACGACGTCGCGGGGTCTTGGAAGATCATTGCGATCTCCTTGCCACGATAGGTCCGCATCTCGCGCTCGGGAAGTTTCATCAGGTCGACGCCGCGGTACACGACGCTGCCCGAGGTGATTCGGGCGGAGGGCCCGGTGAGCAGTCGCATGACGGCGTTCATCGTCACGCTCTTGCCGGAGCCCGATTCTCCGACCACGCCGACCGTCTCGCCCTCGGCGATGTCGAAGTCCACGCCGCGGACGGCCTGCACCGTTCGCCCGTCGGAGACGAACTCCACCGAGAGGTCGCGCACGGAGAGGAGGGGTGTCATCGTCGTCGTGCTCATGCCGCCTGCCTCGTGTCCAGTGCGTCGCGCAGCCCGTCGCCGACGTAGTTGATGGCGAGAACCACGACAGCGATCGCGATTCCGGGGGGCAGCCAGATCCAGGGTTTGGTCGAGAGCGTGGTCAGCGACTGGGCCGCGTTCAGCATCCCGCCCCAGCTCGCCTCGGGCGGGGCCACGCCAAGGCCGAGGAACGACAGCGCCGCCTCGAGGAGCACCGCCTCCGCCGCGAGGAGGGTGACGGCGACCGTCAGCGGTGAGAGCACTCCGGGCAGAACGTGCTTGGCCATGAGCAGGAAATTGCTCGCACCGATGGCGCGTCCCGCGACCATGAAGTCCTGTTCACGCAGGATCCGCGTCTCTTGACGCACGATCCGGCAGGTGATCGGCCAGTGCGTGAGAGCGATCACGACCACGATGATCGTGATGCTCGGACCGGCCACCGCCACGACGAGAATCATGAGGATCAGTGACGGGAACGACAAGACGATCTCCGTGAGGCGCATGATGATGCTGTCGACCGCGCCTCCGTAGTACCCGGCCAGCAGCCCCAGAACGAGACCGAGTGCTCCCGTCGAGATCGCCGCCGTCAGGCCGACGGTGAGGGATACGCGCGCGCCATAGATGAGGCGGCTCAGGATGTCGCGACCCGTCTCGTCAGTGCCCAGCACGTGCGCGGCGCTGGGCGGCTTGCTGGTCGCGAAGAGATCGATCGCGTTCGGGTCGTGGGGTGCGATCCAGGGCGCTAGGAGGGCGACGAGCGCCAGAACGATGATCACGATCGCGCCGATCACTGCCAGGCGATGGTTCATGAAGCGACGCACCGCCATTCTCAAGGGCGATCGGTGCCGGGCCGTCTTCGTTTCGACGGCGACGTTCGATGATGTCTTAGTGCTCACAGTCGGATCCTTGGGTCGAGGATGGCCGACGCGAGATCGGCGAGGATGTTGAAGACCAGCACGAAGACCGCGCTGAGCAGTACGACGCCGAGAATGACCGGGTAGTCGCGGTTCGCGATCCCGTCGTAGACGAGTTTGCCCACGCCCGGCCATGCAAACACGGTCTCGATCACGACGGTTCCCGCCAGAAGCGCCGGTGCCTGCACGGAGACCACGGTGATCAGCGGCACGAGGGCGTTGCGCAGCCCATGTCTGATGACGACCTGCGACCGCGGCACGCCCTTCGCGGTCGCCGTCTTGATGTAGTCCATCTGGAGCACGCCGAGCATGCTCTGGCGGATATAGCGGGTATATGGGCCGACCAGCACCGCTGCGAGCACGCACGCCGGCAACGTCAAGTGCCAGAGGAGGCTGCCGAATGTCTCGTCGGTTCCGATGCTGTATCGCCCGCCGCTCGGGAACCAGCCGAGGCGGAGCGAGAAGATGTAGATCGCGATCAGACCCAGGAAGAAGACCGGCACCGAGATCGCGACCATGCTCACGCCCACCGCGGAGTAGTCGAACCAGGTCTTCTTCCGCAGTGCGGCGAACACGCCGAGCGGGATCGCGATGACCAGCGCGAGGATCAGGCCGGTCGCGATGAGCAGCGCGCTCGACCCGATGCGTGAGCCGATGAGCGCGACCACGGATTGGTTCTGTGTGTAGGAGAAGCCGAGGTTGCCGGTCACGACCCCGCGCATCCAGAGGAGCCACTGGATGGGCAGCGGCTGGTCGAGACCGAACTGCTTGGTGACCGACTCGATGTACGCGGCGGAGTCCGGACCGGTTCTCGCGTCGGGCGGGATCAGTTGGTCGAGTGGGGAGCCCGGAAGCAGCCGGACCAGGATGAAGGCGAGAAGCAGGATGCCGATGAGCACCGGGATGGCGATCGCGATCCGCCGGATCAGAAAGCCGATCATCGCCGCCGCCCCCTGCTCGTCGCAGCCAGCCGGCGAGCCTGTTTCGCGCCCTCGCGAGGTGCTTCCATACCCATATGTTCTCTCTCTGGTGCAGTCGTGTGGCAATGGACAGGTGGTATGCGCGGACGGCCTGGCGCATACCACCTGTGTTCAATGCTTCAGCTCGTGAGCCCTGGCGTCTAGCTCCAATGCCACGTGCCGATCTGGTTGAACGTGGTCGTGATCCAGCCGTCGGGCTTCGGGCCGGTCAGGTGCGAGTTGTACGCGGCGACGTAGTTGACGACGTAGAGCGAGATCTCCGTGGGGTCCTGGTTCAGCGTCGTCAGGATCTGCTGGTAGGTCGCCGCACGTGCGGTCTGGTCGGTCTGCGTCAGCCCTTGTGCGAACAGCGCGTCCACCGTCGGGTTGCAGTACTGGCTCGTGTTACCGCCCGCGGGGTACTTGTTGGCGCACAGATAATAGTTCGCCATCACCGCCGGATCCACGGCGAAGTTGGCACCATTGATCCAGAAGCCGTCGTACGACGTGGTGTCCTTGATCTTGTTGAGGAAGTCGGCCGTCGAGACGTCGACCATGTTGACCTTGACGCCCACGGCTGCGAGCTCCTGCTGGATGATCGTGAACGCTTGGGCGACGTATGCCGGAGCCTCGGTGTTACGCGTAAGGAACGTCAGCGTGGTGTTTGGATCCCAGTTGGCCGCGGTGAGGAGCTGCTTCGCCTTCGCAGGGTCATAGCTGTAGTCCGTGACACCCGTCGTGGGCAGTGCCCAGTCCGGGCCGAGCAGGCGGTAGTTCTGCGCCGAAACGGTGCAGTTGCCACCGAGCACCTGCTGGCAGATCGAGTTGCGGTCGATCGCGTACGCGATCGCCTGACGTACTTGCGTGCTCTGCAGCCGCGGCGATGCATAGTTCAGCGTGAGCACATCGGGGTACACCGTCGAGGCCGAGGTCACCGTCACTTTCGAGTTGCCCTTGGCCGTGGCGACATCGGCCGGAGCTATCGGAGCGATGTATTGCACCTCGCCCGTTTGCAGTTGTGCCAGCGCCTGGTCAGCGCCGAGGAGCTTGTAGACCAGGGTCTTGAAGCCGGGCGTGCCGCCTGACCACTTGTCATTCGCCGTCATCTCGACGGACTCGCCGGAGGTGAAGGTCGTCAGCTTGTATGCACCGCTGGAGACCGGCCAGGTCGTGAAGAACGTGTCTTTCGAAAGTGCGCTGAGCGCATCCGTTCCCAGCACATGAGAGGGCAGCAACGGCTCGTAGGTGCCGATCAGCGCCCACTGCGTGGTCCACACCGAGTCTGGCGCAGCCAGCGAGATTTTCAGCGTGAGGTTGTCGACGACGGTGAGGCCAGGAGTGGGGAGGGAGTTCAGCGGTGTGTTCGTGTTGGTGCCGAGGTCGGCCTTGCCCACGATAGCTCCGACGGAGCCCGAGTTGGTTCCGATGCCCGGGGCCAGATATGCCGCGAGCGACTGCCGCAGGTCTTCCGACGTGATCGGCTGGCCGTCGGACCACTGCAGGCCGCTCTTGAGCTTGAGCGTGACCGACGTGGCGTCGCTGGAGGTGGTCCACGAGTCCAGGATGTCCGAGACGACTTTGTTGCTCGGGTCGGCGTAGAGGATGGGCGAGGCGATCGCCCCGAAGGTCTGGCTCTTGCCCTGCGCCGAACTGGTCAGCGGGTTGAGGTCGGTGACCTGCGGTGAAGCGGCCACCGTCAGCACGTCGGGCGAGCTGGTTGATTGAGGAGCGCCGCCCGCAGTACATGCGGTGAGGAGCAGCGCCGTCGCGCTTATGGCGACGAGCCCCCCTGCGAGTCGAGATCTCATCGACGTCATTTGTTGCCTCCATTTTGTCGTGTCCCCGGCCCTGAGGCTGTCCATTCAGGTTCAGCGTCGGGATCTATGTCCGTGCGCGAGACTGCCCGTCTCGCGTACGCTGTGTGATTAGCGATAGTGCATACGTAACACCAAATAAAAGTACCCGTCAACGATTACGATCACTTAATGATTGGATTTCCTGCTTGTAACACCTGAAGACCGGCGGCAGGGCAAAGCGGCGCGTTGTGGAACCGTATGCACAAATCGATGCAAACGTGGTAGTGCCCGAACACGCGCCCATTCGATGACGAACTCGATGACGAACTCGATTCCTTCGTCGGGTCAGTACGTGGCGCGGCCGCCGCTGATGTCGTAGACCGCGCCCGTGGAGAACGAGACCCTGTCGGAAGCGAGCCAGGCGATGAGCTCTGCGACCTCGTGCGGCTGTCCGATCCGCTTCATCGGGATGAGGCTCGTGATGTGCGCCAGTGCATCCGGGGCGGTCGCCGCGTTCATCGGGGTCGCGATGACGGCGGGAGCGATCGCGTTGACGAGCACGCCGGTTGTGGCCAACTCTTTGCCGGCCGACTTCGTCAAGCCGATCACCGCCGCTTTCGAGGCCGAGTAGATCGAGAGGTTCGGATTGCCGTCTTTGCCGGCCATGCTCGCGATGTTGACGACGCGGCCCCACCCGCGCTCGACCATGCCGGGCACGAACGCCTGCATCGTCGCGACCGTGCCGAGCACGTTCACCTCGAGCACGCGGCGCCAATCCGCGAGGTCAGTCTCCAGCAGCGGCACTCCCGGGCCGACGATGCCGGCGGAGTTGACGAGCACGTCGGCCGGGCCGTGGTCGGCGACGACGGCGGCGAGCGCCCCCGTGTCGGTCACGTCCACGCGCACCTCGACATCACCGACGAGGTCGAGGCCGATCACCTCCAGGCCGTCTGCGCGCAACCGCGCCGCCGTGGCCTGACCGAGCCCGCTTCCGGCTCCTGTCACGATCGCTCTGCGTGCTGGCATAGGTCGTCCTTTCGTTCCGCGTCAGTAGGGGCTGCCGAACAGGCGAGAGAGCTCCGCCGCGCTGTCCGCGACGGTGCGGCCGATGTTCTCAACCCCCTCGGGCGTGATGTCGGCCTTGATCCGCGTGACGCTGATCGCGCCTACGCACTCGCCGCGATGGTCGACGACCGGCGCGCCGATGCAGATGATTCCGATCGCGTCCTCCTCGTCGTCGACAGCGTAGCCGCGTCCGCGCGCTCTGCTCACGTCGGCGAGCACGGCGTCGATCGTCGTGAGGGTGTGCGGCGTGCTCGCTCCGAGTGGCACGTCGGTGAGCAGGTCCTGGATCTGACGGTCCGTCATCGTGGTGAGCATCGCCTTGCCGACGCTGGACCGATGCAGCGGCTCCCGTGCCCCCATCTGCAAATCGAATCGCACACCTCCGGAGCCGTCGACGCGGTCGATCATGATCGCGTAGCTGCCGCCCCAGATCGCGGCGCGGGAGGTCAGTCCGGTGCGTTCCGTGAGCTCGCGGAGCACGGGACGAACGATCCCGCGGAACGAGATCTGGTCGAGGGCCATGTCTCCGAGGCGCGCGAGGCCGAGGCCGAGAGCATAGCGACGGCTGGTCCCGACGCCAGCGGAGCGGATGAGGCCTCGTGCGACGAGGGTCTGCAGCGTGGCGAACACGCCGCTCTTGGACCCTCCCATTGCGTCGGCGATCTCGGTCACGGTCAGTCCCGTAGCCGACGCACCCAGGTGCTCCAGGATGTCGATCGCCCGCTCGACGCTCTGCACGCGGTAGCGGCCGTCGGGCTTCTCGGTCGTCATGCTCATCATCCTGTCCATTTTGATCAGGGTAGCCAGAGATTTAATACAAGCGAAACATTTGGGGTCTTCTCGCAACGGCATCCAATGGATAGATTACTCGGTAATAACGAACAGGGTTCGCACAGACCGAACGGGGAGGGAAATGATGGTGACCATCGACACCCCGGCATCCGTGAGCCACGACGCGATCGGCGTGCGCAACGGGAGCGAGCCGTCCCGCGACGACCTCGCCGGTGTTCTCCCGGTGGTCATGACGCCGTTCGCCGCGGACTGGTCGATCGATCGCGACGCGCTCGCGACCGAGATCGACTGGATCTTCGCCAGCGGCGCCGACGGGCTCACGGTCGCGATGGTGTCCGAGATCAACCGGCTCTCCTTCGATGAGCGCTGCGCGCTCGGGGCGATCACGGTCGAATTGGCGCGCGGGCGCGGGCCGGTGGTTCTGAGCGTCGGGGCGGAGAGCACGATCACCGCTGTCGAGTACACGCGCCGAGCGCTCGCAGGCGGCGCGGCGGCGGTCATGGCGGCACCCCCACTGCTGAGCAGCGGGGCTTTGCCGATCCAGCAGCTGCGCGACTACCTCGGCGCGATCCGTTCCGCGGCCGGGGAACTTCCGCTCATCCTGCAAGACGCGAGCTCCTACGTCGGCACGCCGGTCGCGCCCGAGGTGCAAGCTGCCCTCGTCGGCGAGTTCGGCGCGGACCGGCTGTACCTCAAGCCCGAAGCGGAGCCCATCGGCCCGACCGTGTCCGCGATTCTCGCTTCGTCCAGCGGCACAGCGCGCATCTTCGACGGCAGCGGCGGGATGTCGTTGATGGACGCCCACCTTCGCGGCGTCGTCGGCACGATGCCCGGCCCCGACCTCACCTGGGCGATCCGCGCCCTTGTAGACGCGCTGGATCGCGAGGACGAGCAATTCGCACTCGCGATCACCCGCACGCTCACCGCGATGATGGCGATGGTTCCGGGCCTCGACGGCTATGTCGCGTTCGGCAAGCACCTCCTCGTCCGCCAGGGCGTCATCCCCAGCGACCGGATGCGGGGGCCTGTCGGCTTCCGTCTCGACCCCGTCACGACCCGGCTCATCGACGCGCACGCCGACGAGCTCCTGAACCTTATCGGAGGAGAGCGATGATCGTCGATGTCCACACGCACTGCCATCAGCCCGAGCACTGGGGCGACGAGCACCGGGACCACTGGGAGGGGGCGTACGGCGGGGAGCCTTATCCGGTGAACACGCCGGAGGAGTTCGACGCGGCGATGGCCGCGGGAGGCGTGGACGTCGCGATCACGTTCGGACTCGCCGCATCGCAGGCGGGCGTTCACACGCCGAACGCGTACGTGGCGGACTTCGTCAGCAAGCTCACGACGCCGACCATCCCGTTCACGGCGATGGATCCGCTCGATGCGGATTGGCGCGACCAGCTGGACGAGGCGATCGAACTGGGCTTCCAGGGAGTGAAGCTCTACCCGGTGCTCTCGCTGTTCGACCCTCTGGCACCGGAGTTCGAGGACTTCTACCGCCGCCTGGAGGCGAACGGGATGGTGTGCCTCTGGCACATGGGCGCGACGCCGAGCCCGATCGGCAGCCTCCGGGTGAGCCAGCCCCTGGTGATCGAGGAGGTCGCGCGGCGACACCCCGACCTCACGCAGATCATGGCGCACATGGGTCATCCGTGGACGGTCGATACCAACCTGGTGCTGCGCAAGCATGCGCGCGTGTTCGCCGATGTCTCCGGCGTACCGTCGCGCCCGTTCGGCGCCTACCAGGCGTTGGTGAACGCGCAGGAGTGGAACACCGTGCCGAAGCTCCTGTTCGGCTCCGACTATCTGCTTTGGACGCCGGCCGAAGCGATGGCCCGCCTGCGCGGCATCGCGACGCTGCGGGCGGGCGATCTGCCGTACGTCACGGAGGACACCGTCGAGCAGATCATCCACCGCGACAGCATCGCCCTGTTGGGCCTGAACGACCCGCGCAATTGACACACCGCTACGAAGCCGACTGGAGCACCACGTGACATCCCGAGCCCATACCCTAGCCGAAGCGGCGGAGCGCATCGTTCCTGGCGGCGTGAACTCTGCGACGCGCAAGATCGGCGCACCCTGGGCGTGGAAGTCCGCGCACGGCGCCACGATCACCGACCTCGACGGGAAGTCGTACACGGACTATCACGCCGCGTTCGGCGCCATCCTGCTCGGCCATGTTGACGAGCGCGTCAACGACGCGGTCATCCGGGCCGTGCAGGATCTCGACCTCGTGGGCCTCGGCACGACCGAGCTGGAGGTCGAGGCAGCCCAACTCGTGATCGACGCGATCCCGAGCGCCGAGGTGGTCATCTCCACGATGACCGGATCGGAGGCGGTGTTCCAGGCGATCCGGCTCGCGCGCAGTGCGACCGAGCGGCCGTACATCGTGAAGTTCCAGGGCTGCTTCCACGGCTCGTACGACGCGATCGCGCGCAACGTCATCTCGACTCCGGACAAGGCGTGGGGCGATGACTCGAACTCCAGCGGCATCCTGCCCGATGCGCTCGCGCACACGCTGATCGCCGAGTTCAACGACCTCGCCTCCGTCGAGGAGCTGTTCGCACGTCATCCCGGCGAGATCGCCGCGGTGATCTTGGAGCCCGTACCGCACAACGTCGGCGCGCTGCTGCCCGACCCGGGGTTTCTCGAGGGGCTGCGCGCCATGACGACGCGCGAGGGCTGCGTACTCATCTTCGACGAGGTCATCACCGGCTTCCGTCATGCTCTCGGCGGCTATCAGGAGCTCGCGGGCGTCACGCCCGACCTCACGACGTTCGGAAAGTCGATGGGCAACGGCTATCCCGTCTCCGGTCTCGCCGGCTCCGCGGAGCTCATGGGCAACTTCACTCCCTCGGGTGGCAGCGTGATGCTCGCCGGCACGTTCAACGGCAATTCGATGTCGATGGCCGCCGCAGTGGCGACGATCGGCGTGCTCAAAGACCCGGCAGTCGACTTCTACGGGCACGTCCGTGGCCTCGGCGATCGGATGCGCGGGGGCCTTCGGCGTATCACGGCCGACCACGGCATCCCAGCGGTCGTCAGCGGCGTCGGCTCGGTCTTCGTCACGTACTTCCTCGAGGGCGAGGTGCACGGCTACCGCGACCTGCTGCGCAACGACGATGACGCGTATGCGATGTTCCACCGCCGGATGATCGACAAGGGCTCGTTCATGTACCCGATGTCGCTGAAGCGCAACTCCATCTCGCTCGCGCACACCGAGACCGACATCGACCGCACGCTGGAACAGGCCGATGACGTGCTCGGCGGCATGGCCCGCGAAGGCATGTTCGCCGCGCTGCAAGGCCGCGTCGGATGACCGCGGCACGCACCGCCTTGGTCGGCGGACTCGTCGCAGACGGGTTCGGGAACGAGCCACGTGCGGCCGACGTGATCGTCGCAGACGGACGGGTCGAGGCGGTCGTGCCGGTCGCGCAGCGCCCTGCCGCGGGATACGGAGCCGAGGTGGTCGACTGCGCGGGACGGATCGTCGCGCCCGGCTTCGTCGACATCCATTGCCACTCCGACATCAGCCTGCTCGCCTATCCCGGCAATGCGAGCCGTGTCTCCCAGGGCATCACGACGGAGGTCGTCGGCAACTGCGGAATGAGCCCGGCACCCGGCAACGCTGATTTCGCAGGCCTCAAGGGGATCGTCAGCGTGATCGACGTGACGCCCGACTTCCCGTGGTCGTGGACCGATCTGCCGGGATGGCTGCAGGCGCTCGACGAGGCGCCGACGGCGACGAACGTGGCCGCACAGGTCGGGCACGGATCGCTCCGCTTCGCCGTGTCGGGAGTGGCGACGCGGCCGCTCACGACGGACGAGCTCGAGACTCTCGAGCGCGAGACGGAGGCGGCCTTCGACGCGGGCGTGCTCGGCGCGAGCGTGGGCCTCATGTATGCGCCGGGCGAGTCCGGCACGGCGGACGAGTTCGAGCGCCTCGTTCGGATCGTGGCGCGGCACGACGGGGTGCTCTCCGCGCACCTGCGGGATTACGTGCCGAGCCGCCAGTACGCCGCAATCGACGAGCTCGCCGAGCCGGTCGGCAAGGTCGGGGGGCGGCTTCAGATCTCGCACCTGCGCGCCGTCGGTGGGGAGGACGGCTTCGACGGCGTGCTCGCGCGGATCGAGGACCTTCGGCAAAACATCGACATCGCCGGCGACCTGTATCCGTATGTCCATGGCCACACAGCGCTCCTGCAGCTTCTTCCGCCCGAGCTGAGAGCGGCAGGACCGGAAGCCGTGGTCGACGCCTGCCGCACCGATCCGAAGGGTGTCGCCGCGATGCTCCGTGTCTCGGGATATGCGAACGATCAGATCATCATCATGAAGGCGACGAAGTCCCCGGAGGCGGTGGGCCGCGACCTCGACGCGGCCCCGGGGGATCCGTTCGACTACCTCGTCGACCTGCTGCTGGCCAACGACGGCCTGGTCGATGCCGCCATGGAGAGCGGGCGCTGGGTCGATGTGGAGGCGGCCTTCCGCAAGGAGTGGGTCAGCGTGGCCTCGGACGGCACAGCGCTCGACGCGTCGCACAGCGCGTCGGTGCCGCACCCCCGCTCGTGGGGCGCGTTCTCCCGCGGATATCGCTATCTGCGCGATCTCGGGATTCCGATCGGCGAGGTCGTCCGGCGGATGACCACAGCCCCCGCGTCCCGCGCCGGGCTCTCGAGCGGCATCGTGCCCGGTCTGCGCGCCGACCTCGTGGTGTTCGACGACGAGCGATTCGATTCGACGGCTACCTTCGCCCAGCCTGCGGTTCCCTCGGTCGGACTCGACCACGTCTTCGTGGGCGGTGTCGCCGTGCTCTCGCACGGGGAGCAGACCGGCGCCCGACCCGGGACACTGATCAGAAAGGGATCCGATGTCTGACGAACCCTTGGGAATCGGCATCGTCGGTGTCGGCGGCATCGCCGAAAGCCACATGGCCGCCCTGCGCTCGACGCCGAACGGAACGCTCGTCGCGGTCTGCGACGTTGTCGTCGAACGCGCGAAGCAGGTCGGCGAGCGGGAGGGCTGCCCGGCATACGGTTCGCTGGCCGAACTGCTCGCCGATCCCGCGGTCGAGGCGGTCATCTGCTGCACGCCGAACCTGACGCACGAGGCACTCGGCCACCAGATCTTCGCCGCCGGCAAGCACCTGCTGATGGAGAAGCCGCTGGCGATGACCCCGGATGGCGCGCGAGCGCTCCAGGCGGATGCCGCGGCGCGTGGGCTGACGCTCATGGTCGGCCACAGCCACCGTTTCTCCGAGCAGGGGCTGGCGATCCGCGAAGCGATCGACTCCGGCGCGATCGGCACGCCGCGCTTCGTCCGTCTCGCGATGAACGGCGGCTGGATCTGGCCCGGCTGGCAGCACTGGGTGCTCAACCCGGAACTCTCGGGCGGCCACTCCTTCCACAACGGCGTGCACCTGACCGACCTCGCCGCGTGGTTGCTGGGCGAGCAGGCAGACACCGTGTTCTCGTCGGGGCAGCACGCCACCAGCGAAGCACTGCAGATCTTCGACTACCTGGTGGTCGGCCTCGGCTTCCCGTCCGGAGCCTCGGCGATCTGCGAGATCAGCCGCGGCGACAACCCCCGTAACGCCTCCTATGTGGAGCTGACCGTCGTCGGCACGGAGGGCGTGGTCTCCCGCGAGTGGGACGCCGAGGGCGTGCTCGCGTGGCTGGATCACGGAATGGCGCAGTGGGGGCCGGACGGCGTCAGCGCGGGCACCTTCGTGCGCGAGCTGGAGTCGTTCGTCGACGCGGTGCGCGGCCGGAAGGACGTCGAGCCACCGGTGTCGTTCGCCGTGCACGCGGTCGATGTCGCCACCGCGAGCGAGGAGTCGCTCGTCACCGGCCAGACCATCAGGATCAGCGAGACCATCAAGATCGGAGCGACGGCATGAGCGCCGTGCCCGTGCTCCTCGCCGGCACTGTCGGGGTGGGCACGCAGAACCATCAGGCCGACATGTGGGCGCCGGCTCTCGCGAAGGCGGGGTTCTTCCCCGAGGCCGTGTGGATGCCGCCCGGCGTCGACGACCAGGCGATGGGCCGCGCCCGCTTGCTCGCGGAGAGGCAGAACCTGCCGCTGTGGGTCTCCGAGACGCCGGAGACCTCCGCCGCCGGCGCGATCGTCTGCCTGCGGGGAGCGGAGCGGGCCGCGTTCGCCGCGTTCGCCGCCACGCGTGGGCTGCCGATTCTGCTCGACAAGCCGACGCTGGACAGCACATCTGAGATCGAGGACTTCGCGGCGGCGGCCGGCGCCCTGCCCGTGCTCCCCGGCCACCACCTACTGTCGCATCCGAGCTTCACGCGGGTGCTCGCCGGTGTGCGGAACGCGGAGATCGGACTGTTGCGTGCGGTGCACGCCGACATGGTGACCGGCGGCGGCGAGAGCCAGGACGACGAGCTGCGCAATCTCGGCGTGCACCTGATCGACGCGATGCGCCTGCTCACCGGGTCTTCCACCGTGCGGCTGCAGGCCCACGGTGGCGCCGACGGCGGCGCCTGGACGTTCCTCGGCAAGACGGACAAGGGCGTGGTCGTGAGTCATCACATCTCGCGCGCCTCGGCCGGCGCTCCGACGGTGCGCCAGCTGCGAATCCACCTGCGGCTGATCGGCACGCACGGGTTCATCGAGGTGGATCTGACCAAGCCCGCTCTCGACGTGCGCACCATCGAGGGCACCACACCGCGCCCGTACACGGGCGGCTCCGCGGTTGCCCACCTGCAGAAGTTCGCCGCGATCATCCACGGCACCGCCCGCACGGCTCCCGCGTCGGACTTCGTCACCCTCTCTCGCGCTCTCGACGGGATGGCCGCCTCGGCCAGATCCGGCGAGGCGACCTCGATCACCTGGTGAATTAGAAAGGACCTGTCCATGAAATGGCTTACATTCGATGATCGCGGTGAGGTGCGTCACGGCTACCTCGACGGCGACGACATCGTGGTCGCCGGAAGCGGCGACCTGACCGCCGTTGTGGCCGGCTCGGAGACGGCGGTGGACGGACCACGCCTCCCACTCGCGGGAGCACGGATCCTCTCGCCCGTCCTCACGCCGGGCAAGGTGCTCTGCGTCGCCGCGAACTATCAGTCGCATGTGACCGAGTCGGGCGGCAAGGAGCGCGAGGGCTCGATCGCCACGCCGCGCATCTTCCTCAAGCCCGATACGACCGTCATCGGCCCCGACGAGCCGGTTGCACTGGACGCGGTCACCCACGAGCTCGACTGGGAGGTCGAGATCGCCGTGTGGATCGGGCGCGAGGCGAAGCACGTGGACGAGGCCGACGCGCTCGACTACGTCTTCGGATACTCGACCAGCAACGACATCTCCGCCCGCAGCCTCGACCTCGGCGACGAACGCGACGGCGAGGCCTGGACGGCCTTTTTCGACTGGCTCGAAGGCAAGTGGCTCGACGGCGCCGCGCCGATCGGCCCGTACCTCGTCACCGCCGACGAGGTGCCCGACCCGCAGGATCTCACCCTCACGCTCACCGTCAACGGCGAGGTGAAGCAAGACGGGACGAGCCGCGACATGGTGCACAGCGTCGCGAAGCTCGTCGCGTTCTGCTCCCGCCTGATGACGCTCCGGCCCGGCGACGTGATCCTCACCGGAACCCCGTCCGGGGTGGGCGCCACCACCGGCGTCTATCTCGCAGTCGGCGACACCATGGTCGCCGAGGTGCAGGGCCTCGGTTCTCTCACCACCCCTATCATCGCCCCACGTCCCATCAATCACAGCTAAGGAGAAGCATCATGCGTTATCGATTAATCGCCGGGGTCGCAGTGGCTGCCGCCGCAATCCTGCTTGCCGGCTGCACGGGCGGCTCGCCGTCGCCGACCGCTTCCGGTCCGACGTCGGCCACATTCAATCTCTACCAGGCTCCGCAGTCCTTCAACCCGCTCAAGGGCTCGGCGGCCGGCGAGGTGCTCACCGAGGATCTCGTCTACGACAACCTGGTGCAGGTCAATCCCGACTTCACGTTCGAGCCGCGGCTGGCGAGCTCGTGGGACATGTCGCCGGATGGCATGACCTGGACCTTCCACCTCGTGCAGGGCCAGAAGTGGTCCGACGGCACGCCGTTCACCTCGGATGACGTGCTCTGGTCGCTCAACACCTACGCGAGCCCGACCGTCGGCAGCAACTACCAGACGAAGTTCACCGGCGTCGTCGGCTATGCCGACTACAAGTCGGGCGCGGCCACGTCCTTGTCTGGAATCACGGCGCCGGATGACCACACCGTCGTCATCCAGATGACGGCGGCGGCCCCGGGCTTCCTCGCGTCGATCGCGCAGGGGCCGATCATGTTCATGATGCCGAAGCACGTGCTCAGTTCCATCCCCCCAGCCAACCTCATGACCGACCCGTTCTGGAACAAGCCGACCGTCGGCATTGGACCGTACACGATGACGAACTTCGTGCCGAACTCGGAAGTCGACCTCACGAAGAACCCCAATTTCCGTGCGCCGGTCGGCATCGACAACGTGTATCTCAAGATGCTGACAAGCGATGTCGCCGAGGCGCAGTTGCAGACCGGGGAGCTCGACCTCGCTCAGGTGGCTCCGGCCGACCTGCCTGCGGTCTCGGCGATCTCGGGCGTGAACGTCTCTTCGGCAGATCCCGCCGGGTTCCTCAGGATCGTCGCGAACGACAGCACGTTCCCGGCCGCGGTGCGTCAGGCATTGCTGACCGGGATCGACCGTGACACCCTGATCAAGACGATCTACGGAGGCAAGGCGACGGTCTCGAACAGCTCCTTCATGACCAAATGGGCCATGCCGACGAGCGGGATGAACACATATCCCTACGACGCAGCCAAGGCGAAGTCGATGCTCCAGGCGGCCGGCTTCGACTTCTCGAAGCAGTATGTGTTCGAGTGGGTGGCCGGCACCGCCGACCGTGATCAGGCGATCCAGGTGGTTCTGCAGGAATGGCAGGCGCTGGGGGTCAACGTCGTCGCGAAGCAGGTGGATGCCGCGACCCAGTTGGCAGACATCAAGGCGAAGACGTACGACTTCACCTTTTCCGGCGGCGGCACGTACACTCTCGACCCGGCGAGCTCGCTCGCGTTCCTGCTGTGCTCGAACGCGTACCCGGCGGGCGGCAACGTCGGCTACTACTGCAACCCGGACTTCGACGCGCAAGCGACCGCCGCACGGTCCGTCGTCTCGCAGACGGACAGCACTCCGCTGTGGCAGAAGGCGATCCTGACCGAGAACGCGGATGTCGCCGAGATCTGGCTCTACGCGCCGCAGACGGTCTACGCGACGAACTCGAAGCTGCAGAACTTCACGCCGTACGGTGACCCGACGAACGCGTTCGCCGACGCCTATAAGTGGACGATCTCGCAGTAGGGCTGCCACCTCTATGCTGAGATTCCTCGTCACCAGGCTCGCGTCGAGCGTCGTCGTGTTCCTGATCATCGCGATCGGGCTCTTCATCCTCGTTCGGCTTGCCCCAGGCGACCCCGCTGACGCACTGGTGCCCATCGACGCCAACCCCGGCGATCGAGAGGCGCTGGTCGAGCAGGCGCGAGTGCAGCTGGGGCTCGACAAGCCCATTCCAGTGCAGTTCGTGCTCTGGTTCGGCGGCCTGGTGACGGGGAATCTCGGCTACTCCTACCAGACGTCCCAGCCGGTCGCCCAGATGCTGGCCGACCGGCTGGGACCGACTCTGCTGCTCAGCGGCACCGCACTCCTGGTCGGGCTCATCATCGCCATCCCGGTGGGAATCGTCATCGCGGTGCGGCGCAACGGCATCAGTGACACGGCGGTCAGCAGCGTGAGCGTCGTCGCACTGGCGATCCCCACCTTCTTCTCCGCGATGCTCGGCATCTGGATCTTCGCGGTGCAGCTGCACGTGCTGCCATCGGCCGGCATGAACACCCCCGGGAACGGGTCGCCCAGCGACGTGTTCCGCCATCTCATACTGCCCGTCGGCATCCTCGCGCTCGCGGTCGCCGCCTCGTTCATCCGCTACATCCGCGGTGGGATGCTCGAACAACTGGGGCAGGACTACATCCGCACGGTCATGGCCAAGGGATCGGGCACCTTCCGTGCCACGATGCATGCCTTCCGCAACAGCCTCATCCCGCTGGTCACCGTACTCGCCCTCTACATCCCGCTCTACTTCGCCGGCGCGGTCGTGGTCGAGACGGTCTTCTCCTGGCCGGGGGTGGGCCAGCTGGCGATCAATGCGCTGGTCAACCGCGACTACCCGGTCATCATCGCGTTCGGGCTCTACGTGGCCGTACTGGTGCTTGTCTGCAACCTGCTCGCCGATGTGGCATACGCCCTCGTCGACCCCCGCGTGAGGAGCATGCAATGACCGGCACGATCGCACAGGCCAGGCCCCAGCGCCCGCGTCTCTCCCGGCGACGTGACCTCGTTCCGCCCGGACGGCTCGCCTTCCGCCGATTCCTCGGCAACCCGACAGCGGTCGTGGGCGCCATCGTGCTGACGCTCATCCTGCTCGCGGTCATCTTCGGGCCGCTCTTTGTTCCGTGGGATCCGGATGTCGGTCAGCTGATCGACGCCCGCCAGCCGCCATCCGCCGCGCACTGGCTCGGCACAGACCTGATCGGACGCGACGAACTGGCACGCATCCTCGCTGGCGGGCGCGTCTCGCTGACCGTCGGCTTCGTCGCCGCGCTGCTCGCCGTGACCGTGGGCACCATCGTCGGAACGCTCGCCGGATGGTTCGGCGGTGTGACCGACGCGATCATCAGCCGGATCATCGACATCCTGCTCTCGGTGCCGGCGGTGCTCGTGATCATCGTCTTCGCGGGCATTCTCGGGCCGAGCCTGCCGATGCTCATCATCGTGTTCTCCGCACTGCTCTGGCCCCAGTCCGCCCGCATCGCCCGCTCCGTCGTGCTCAGCGTGCGCGAGCAGGAGTTCGTGCAGGCGGCGCGGGTGCTGGGATCGCGGACGCGATACATCGTGCTGCACCACCTCATCCCCGGCGTGCTCCCGGCGATCATCGTCGCGTCCACGATCCTCGTCGCCGACGCGGTGCTCTCCGAGGCGGCCGTCTCGTTTCTCGGGGCCGGCGTGCAGCCGCCGCAGGCGAGCTGGGGCAACATGCTCAACGACTCGAAGTCGCTCACCGTGCTCACGCTCATGCCGTGGCTGTGGATACCGCCGGGGCTCGCGATCTTCGCCACCGTGCTCTCCACGATGGCGGTCGGCGACGGCGTGCGCGACGCAATCGACACCAGGAGGAACGGATGACCGCCACCGAACCCGTGCTCTCGCTCCAGTCCGTCAACCTCGACCTCAAGACTCCGGAGGGGTATGTGCGCATCTTGCGCGACGTCAGCTTCGACATCGCTCCGGGCGAGATCGTGGGCATCGTGGGTGAATCCGGATCGGGCAAGTCGATGACGGCGCTGACGGTCATGCGCCTGCTGCCGCCGAAGGCCGAGATCCACGCCACCCGGATCGGCTTCGACGGCGACGACCTCGCGACCACGAATCCGCGCGCGCTGCGCAGCGTCCGCGGCAAGCGCATCGGCATGGTCTTCCAAGACCCGATGACCTCGCTCGATCCCGTGATCCGGATCGGCAAGCAGATCGACGAGGCGTACCGCATCCACCACCCCAAGGCGAGCCGCGCCGAGGTGCGTGCACAGACGCTCAGGATGCTGGAGCTCGTCGGGGTGCCGGATGCCTCGAACCGCGCGCAGCAGTATCCGCATCAGTGGTCGGGCGGGATGCGGCAGCGGGCCGTCATCGCCATGGCGCTCGTCAACGATCCGAAGCTCATCCTCGCCGACGAGCCGACGACCGCGCTCGACGCGACCATCCAGGCGCAGGTGCTCGATGCGCTCGTTCGCGCCCGTGACGAGCTCGGGGTGGCGGTCGTGCTCATCACCCACGACCTCGGTGTCATCGCGCAGTTCGCCTCGCGCGTCATCGTCATGTACGCGGGGGCCGTCGTGGAGGTGGCGGGAACCCGCGAACTGTTCAACGACAGCCGGCACCCGTATTCGGCCGCGCTCGTGCAGAGTCGCCCCGGAGCGCACCGTCGCGGGGAGCCGCTGGTCGCGATCCCCGGCCGTCCGCCCTTGATGACGGCGCTTCCCGAAGGCTGTCCGTTCGCCCCGCGGTGCGCTTCGCCGCTGAAGTCGGAGCGGTGCGTCACCGAAAGGCCCGCCCTGGAACCCAGTGCCGACGGGCGGCTCAGCGCATGCCACTTCCGCGACCACCGTCAGGAGGTGGTCGCGTGAGCACGCTCCTGTCGGTCGAAGATCTGCAGGTCCACTTCGCCGCGCGCAGCTTCACGGGACGCAAGCAGGCGATCCGGGCCGTCGACGGCGTCAGCTTCGCGGTCGGCGAGCACGAGGCCCTCGGCATCATCGGCGAGTCCGGCTGCGGCAAGACGACCACCGGCCGAGCCATCGTGCAGCTCGAGGAGCCGACCGGCGGCTCCATCCACTACCGGGGCAAAGACGTCACGCACCTCACCGGAGCGGCCCGCCGGGCGTTCAATGCGAACGTGCAGTTCGTCTTCCAGGATCCGATGTCCTCACTCAACCCGCGGATGAACGTCGCATCCATCATCGCCGAACCGCTGCGCGCATACGGGCGGTGGAACGGGAGAACCGGCCCGGATCGGGTGGCCGAGCTGCTCGACATGGTCGGTCTGCCTCCCGAGTTCGGGAACCGGTATCCGCACGAGTTCTCCGGCGGACAGCGCCAGCGCATCGGCATCGCCCGCGCTCTCGCCCTCGACCCCGAGCTGCTCGTGCTCGACGAGCCGGTGTCGGCGCTCGATGTCTCGGTGCAGGCGCAGGTGCTCAACCTGCTCATGTCGTTGCGCGACGCCAAGGGCCTCACATACGTCATGATCAGCCACGACCTCGACGTCATCCGCCACGTCACGGATCGCATCGTGGTCATGTATCTCGGCGTGGTCGTCGAGACCGGTCCGGCTGACGAGGTGCTCGACGCGCCGGTGCATCCCTATACCGCCGCACTCGTCTCTGCGACGCCGCCGTCGTCGCCCGACGAGAAGCGGGAGCGCATCCGTCTGCAGGGGGAACTGCCGTCGGCGTCGAACATCCCCTCCGGCTGCCGGTTCCGCACGCGCTGCTGGCGAGCCGACGAAATCTGTGCGGCCGAGGTTCCGCAACTCGTCCCCGTGGGCGACGGCGACCGCGCTGCAGCCTGTCATCATCCGCTGGATCTAGGAATGCCGCACGTACGAGAGGACATCGCATCATGACCAACCCCTGGAACCACCTCGTCGGCCTGCCGATCGAGCGTCTGCCGAGCCCGAGCGTGCTCATCGATCTGCCGACGCTGCGGAGCAACATCGCCGAGATGGCCGCCCACGCGGACTCGCTCGGGGTTGCGTTGCGCCCGCACTGGAAGTCGAGCAAGGTGGTGGAGGTCGGGCGCATGCAGATCGAGGCCGGCGCGGTGGGCCTCACGGTCGCGACCGCGAACGAGCTCACCGCGCTCGCCGACGCCGGCATCCCGAGCGTGTTCTGGGCCTATCCGCCCGTGGGCGCGCCGAGGATCGCTGCGGCGCTCGCGGCCGCCGCGAAGACGCACCTCATCGTCGGCGTCGATTCCGTCGAGGCGGTGGCGAGGCTGGCCGAAGCCGCCGCCGCGGCAGGAACGGTGATCGACGTGCGCTTGGAGGTCGACACGGGCCTCGGCCGCATGGGCGTGCGCCCCGAGGATGCGGTCGACACCGCCCGCGCGATCGCCGCGTTGCCCGGCGTGCGGCTGGAGGGCGTGTTCACGCACGAAGGCCAGGTGCAGGGCGTCGGTGCCGATCCGGAGAAGCGCCTCGCGACCGGGCTCGCCGCGGGCCGCATGCTCGTGGAGGCGGCGGATGCGATCCGTGCAGGCGGCATCCCCCTGAGGAGCGTGTCGGTCGGCTCGACGCCCGGCGTCCGCTCCGCTCCCACCATCCCCGGCGTGACCGAGGCACGCCCCGGCACCTACGTGTACGGCGACGAGAATCAGGTCGCGATCGGCACCACCCCGCCCGAGGCCACCGCGGCGACGGTGCTCGCGCGGGTCATCAGCACGCAGCGAGGCGAGCCGATCCTCGTGGATGCCGGCACGAAGGCGATGAGCGCGGACGGCAGTCTGCACCACGACGGCCGTCTCGGCACCATCGTCTCGGAATCCGGCGGAGTGATCGCGGCCGCGCACGAAGAGCACGGCTTCCTCCGCGGCGCGGCCCCGGGGCTCGCCGTCGGCGACCTCGTCCGCATCCGGCCGAACCACGCCTGCGGACTCTCGAACATGCACTCCCACGTCGTCGTCGTCGATGACGGCTCTATCGTCGACGTCTGGCCCGTCGTGGGCCGCCACTAGTCGCACTCGCTCCCACTAATCGCACAGCATCAATCGCACACAGAATAAGGATGGTCATGCACCTCGTCACCTCGCCCGACGCCCCCTCTCCCGCCGGAACGTACTCACCCGGCATCATCAGCGGCAATCTGCTCTTCATCGCGGGCCAGGGTCCGTTCAACGCTGCGGGAGAGCGCGTCGGCGGCACCTTCGCCGAGCAGCTGCGCCTCACCTTTGCGAACCTGGAGGCGATCGCGACGGCCGCCGGCACGAGTCTGCACAACGCGGTGCGCCTCGACGTCTTCCTCCAGCACCCGACGGACTGGGCCGAGCTCAACGTGGCCTCGAAAGAGTTCCTCACCGAGCCCTATCCGACGCGGACGACGATCCAGGCCGACCTCAACGGCTTCCTCATCGAGGTGTCCGCGGTCGTCGAGATCTCGGCGAGCTGAGCCCGGTGATGGAATGCCCGCGGTTCGCGCAGACGGTGCCCCGATGATACGGCTCCAGGCAGGCGGAGGGTACGTCGTCGGCGCGTACGTCGCCTCCCCGACGGCGAGCAGCTGGGACCCCGCGATCGAGGCCGAGTACGTCGCCGCGCTCGACGCGGATGACCGGATCGCCGCGTTCGAGATGCTGTGGCGCGGCGGCCTGCACATGCACGATGAGGAATGGCTGTTCGCGAACTTTCCCCCGCGGCTCGGCGCTGTGCTCTCCGATGTCGCGCACGTCTTCCTCACGATCTCCAGCGGCGACGAGGTCTACGGCATCGCATCCACTGACGCCGACGGGCGTGCGCGGGCGCTGCGCGATGTCGCCGCCCTCCGGGACGACCTGCACCGGTTCAACGACCGCCTCGGCCGTGCCGTGGTGTCGGCTGTCGAGCTCCATCCGGGTCCGCACCCGGCTCACGCGGCCGAGACGCCCTTGACGAGCTCGCTGGAGGAGATCGCGGGCTGGGGCTGGGAGAGCGCCGAGCTCGTGATCGAGCACAGCGACGCTCTCGTTCCGGGCCACGCGCCGGAGAAGGGCTTCCTCTCTCTCACCCACGAGATCGCGGCCATCAAGGCATCCCAGACAGAGGTCGGCATCGCGCTCAACTGGGGCCGCTCGGCGATCGAGTTCCACGACGCGGCCCGCGCGGTCGAGCACATCTTCGAGGCCAAGGCCGCTGGGCTGCTCCGGGGCTACGTCTTCTCCGGCGCATCCGACCAGAACGGCGTCTACGACCATCCCTGGGTCGACGCGCACAACGCCTTCGCGCGGTCGGATGCGCACGCGTACGGCGATCCGATCTCCGTGCTCACCGAGAACTCGGTCCGGGCCGCCGTAGCGGCGATCGACGGCGGCGCGTGGCTCGGCCTCAAAGTCGCCTATCCATCCGGGCTGGAGGGCGGTATCGCGGAGCGGGTCGCGATGATCCGCGACGGCCTCGATGCGCTCGACCGGGCGCGCTGAAAGGACCTCACTGTGCACATCGTCGATGTCCGTACTGTTCTGCTGACCGGACCCGCGACCGATGATCCTTGGCTGTCGGTGTTCAAGCAGTCGAGGACGGTCGCCCTCGTCGAGATCGAGACCGACGGGGGCATCGTGGGCCTGGGGGAGACCTACGCCGGATACTTCTTCCCCGAATCTGTGCCACTCGTCGTGGCGTACCTGAAGCCCATTCTGCTGGCGCTGGAGGAGTTCGAACCCGACACGCTCGATGTGCCCCTGGCATTGGCCCGTATGCGCACCTGCTTCCAGTACTGGGGGAGGGTCGGGCTCGGCGCCGGTGTGCTCGCAGGTATCGAGGGGGCGCTGTGGGATCTGGCCGGCAAGCTGCAGGGCCTGCCCGTTCATCGACTGTTCACGGATGAGGCTCCCGGCTCTCTGCCGGCATACGCCACCGGCGGGCCCTCGCCCTGGCCGAAAGACGACCTCATCCGCAAGGTCGCCTTCTATCGCGAGCTCGGCTTCTCGGCGTTCAAGGTGAGCACAGGATACATCGACGGTGCGACGCGTGAGGAGGTCGTCGCGACGGGTCCCGAGCAGGCAGCGGCCATGGAGGCCGAGAAAGTGGAGTTGCTGCGCTCCGAGTTCGGTACCGAGCTGGGCGTACTGCTCGACGGGCACATGGGGCACCGCGAGGGGCCGACGCGCTGGAACCTGGCCACAGCATCCGCTGTTCTGACAGCCCTGGAGCTGCTGGGGCTGGTCTTCCTCGAGGAACCGCTGGCCTACGACGATCCCGATGCGTACGCGGAGCTTGCGGCGTCCAGCCGTATACCCGTCGCGGGTGGGGAGCAGCTCTCCACCTCTCGGGAGTTCGCAGCCTTCGCCGAGCGTCGCGCGTTCACGATCGCGCAGCCGGATGCCGCGTGGCTCGGCATCGAGGGCTTCTTACAGGTGGCGGATCGCTTCGCCCGCGACGGTGCGGGAATCGCGCCGCACTGCTGGTCTGGGGGCGTCGGCTACATGCAGAACATCCACGCGGCATTCGCCTCGAACAATGTCGTCATCGTGGAGCTGCCGCCGGCCGCCGGCCCTCTGCACACCGAACTGTGGGGCGACAGCGTCCGGCTCGAGGGCGGCGCGCTCCTACGCCCGGAGGAACCAGGCCTCGGCGTGCGGCTCACAGACGCGATGCGATCCGCCTACCCCTTCCGTGCAGGCGCGGAGGAGTTCTCCAGCGTGCCAGGCAAGCTGATGCGGAGCTGACGGTGACAACGGTCGAGCACATCGTCGTGGCGCAGCCGGGCGCGACGGAACATCTTCCCCCTCTGCGTGCACGGTTTCCCGAGGTGACCTGGACGACGCTTCTGCCTTCGACGCCCGGATGGGATCTCGACGCCGATCTCGCGGCCCGCGCGACGGTGCTGTTCGCCGACTTCCCGCCAGCGAAGGTCGCCTCGATGTCGTCCCTTCGCTGGATGCAGCTCGGGTCGCACGGCTATGCCCAGCTGGCCGGAACGCGCCTGCCCGCCGGAGTCACGGTCGCGGGTGGCGGCGGCGTGAACGGCATTCCGATCGCCCAGTGGTGCGTGCTCATGCTGCTCGCCTTAGCCCGAAACCTCCCGGGGATGCTCGCGGCGCAGCGGGAGCACCGCTGGGATCGCTCCGCCATCTTCCAGACGGAGATCACGGGGCGCCGGGTCGGCATCCTGGGCTACGGCAGCGTGGGCCAGGAGGTGGCTCGTCAGATGCGCGCGCTGGGGCTCGAGGTGTGGGTGATGTCGCGATCCGACACGCGCACAGGCCGTCTGCGTTTCGATCCGCGGCCGGGCGAGCCGCGTGCCATCATCCCCGATCGCAGCTTCGGGTTCGGCGAGGCGCAGCAGTTCTACCGCGGTGTGGACGTGCTGGTGGTGGCCCTCCCCATCGCCTCCGGCACGGCCGGCCTCGTCGACCGGGCGGCGCTGTCGCTGCTGCCGCGGGGCGCGCTGCTGCTCAACCCCGCACGCGCGGGCGTGGTCGACGAGGCCGCTCTGCTCGACGCGCTCCGCTCCGGGATGCTCGGCGGCGCGGCTTTGGACGACCACTATCGTCAGCCGATGCCGGCGGACGACCCGTTCTTCGACCTGCCGACCACCATCGTCACCTCGCACATCTCGGGCTCGACCGGCAGCAGCTTCTACCACGAGCGGATCTGGCGGCTGCTGGCCGAGAACCTTGCGCGCCACCTTCGTGGCGAGGCGCTTCTGAACGTCATCCGCCCCGAAGACCTCGAACTCGCAACCGAGTGAACGGACAGCGGATGCCCCTCCCACCCCTCACACGACAGACCTTCATCGGCCCGTGGGCCGGCCTCCCGGTCGCCTGGGACGAGCACGACGAGTTCGATGAGCAGGCGATGCGGGCCGACGTCGCCCGGCTCGCCGCACATGGTGCCCCCGGCGTCTACACCGGCGGCACCTCCGGCGAGTTCTATGCGCAGACCGAGGACGAGTTCCGTGCGATCGCCACGGCCATCGTGGACGAAGCTCACGCGCACGGGATTCCGGCGATGATCGGCTGCACTGCACTCGGCACGAAAGCGGCACTGCAGCGCATCGGGTTCGCCGGCTCGATCGGCGCCGATGCCGTGCAGCTCGCCGCTCCGTTCTGGCTCCCGCTCGCCGATCACGAGATCGTGCCGTTCTTCATCGAGACGGCGACGGCCGCCGGTCCTATGCCCTACTCGATCTACGAGACCCGTCGTTCGAAGATCTCACTCACCATCGACCAGCACCGCGAGATATACGCCGCCGCCCCGAACTATCTCATGGTGAAAGCGAACGCGGAAACGGTCGGCTGCACGCCACAAGGCTGCGCCACGCTCTCGGAGTTCGTCAACGTCTTCGTCAGCGAGCACCTCTGGGCGGAGTTCGCCGAGGCGGGCGCAATCGGCTGCTGCAGCGCGACCATCTATGCGAACCCGGTGGTGGTCATGGACTGGTTCGCGCATCTCGTCGCGAAGGACGTTCCCGCGCTGAGACAGGATGTCGCGCTGTACGAGAAGCTCTACAGCTGGGCGTTCGCAGCCTTCGCGGGCCGCGGCTTTCAGGACAGCGCGTGGGATCGGCTGATTGGCAACGCCACTGGCTTCCTGAGCGCCGGGATAAGGACCCGCCGCCCCTACTCCTCCGCGAACCCGAAAGACCTCACCCGCCTCCGCGAGTGGCTGGCGGCGGAGGCCCCGGAGTGGATGTGGTCACGATGACCTCGACGACCACGGGTCGGCAGTTGAACTTCCGCTCCGACCACCGCTTCGAGATCGAGGAGTTCGAGGTGCCGCCTCCGGGAGCAGGCCAGGTGCTCGTCGAATCCGAGTTCACGCATCTCAGCGCCGGCACCGAGATGAACTTCTACCGACTGAACCCCGCTGACGGCCCGCTCGTCAGAGAGAAGCTCGGCTATATGCAGGTCGGCATCGTCACCGCTGTCGGAGCCGGTGTCACGGGCTATTCTGTCGGCGATCGGGTGGTGACCAACTCCTTCCACCAGAGCCACTGGATGGTGGATCTCGACCCGGCGACCGCCGGCCCGACGGGAAGCAGCTACATCGAGGCG